>DASQUD010000192.1:0-2734 GCA_035641455.1 Propionibacteriaceae bacterium
CGCCGCCGACGTACCTCTCGAACACCGTCTCCGCGATCGGCACCCCCAACATGTTGTGCTCGCGGGGCTTGATCTGGCCGAACTGCTCGGTGAAGACGTGGAAAGCGCGCTCGACCGACACCTCCACCACGATCTGGTGGCGTACGGCCGTCTCTTCCGTCGTGGACGTCATGGGCTCTGCTCCGTTCTCTCGTCGACTTCCTGTTCCGCGAGTTGCTTGAAGCGGGTCAGGGACTTGCTCCAGAAGCCGTCCAGCTCCGCCCGAAGGGCACGCAGCCCCTCGTGGTTCACCTCGTAGAAGCGCCGGGTGCCCTCCGGCCGGGAGCGCACCAGGTCGGCGATCTTGAGCACGCGCAGGTGCTGGGACACCGCCGGTCGGCTGATCGGCAGGGTGCGGGCGAGCTCGGTGACCGACTGGGGTCGCTCGGCCAGCCGCTCGAAGATCTGGCGCCGGCTGCGGTCGCCCAGTGCCGTCCAGGCATCCACACGAGCATCCACTGCGTAAGTGGTCACGAACGGTAAGTTACTGCTTACGGATATTCCTGGCAAGACCCCGAGTTGACTCATCAAAGGATGCCCGCGTAGCCGATTCGTTGCCTCATGCCGAAGCTCTGGTGTCGACCAGCCACCCAGGACCTCGCACGCATGTGCTCGGACCGTCCCCGGACGTGCGTCATAGCCGCGAGCGCTGGTGATGTCGATGGCCGTGGCGGAGACGTCCTGTGCCGCCTGGGGTGCTCGAAGATGACTCTCATTCCGCAGGTCGCGCCATCCTGTCGATCACCCAGAGCAGCATTCGTTGCGCTCAGAAACGCAACCTCTGGCGCACGACCCCAACATCGTGTGATAGTCCCGGTTCTCGGTGCCGAACCTCCTGGCGGCCAGCACCCTGCCCCGGTCGTCGACGGCTTCCAAGGTCACCGACCTCTTGTGGGGATCGACCCCACGATCACGCGGCCCACCCTTCTCGCCTCTCCTCGACTTGAGCGACCTACCTACCGGCGAGGAAGGGCAGAGCACTTTGAGCCCCGGCAATCCCCTCTTGAGCCAGGACCTCACCACGGCACCCGATGGGAACGCAGCCCGGAAAAGAGCCACAGCCACAATGACTGGGCAGCCGTGAATAGAGAGCGTCCCGTCGATCACCTCGACACCAGCCTGGCCAGGCCGGAGCCGTACGAGAAGTCAATAAGTAGTCCCCGGTGTCCCTGCCTGTGACGCCCTGTGGTGCGTGAAAATCGGGGGTGGTTGCGCGCCGACGTCGTTGCTGCTTGGTCGCGGAGGCCGTTAAGTAGTCTGACGCTGGGGGTGTGATCTTCAGGGCCCTGAACTGTTGCTTCGAGCACGCGAGTCCGCCTCGTTCGTTCCCGTACCGCCTCCGCGGGCAGCCACCGTTCCGGTTCTCAGGAGAGGTGGTCCGCGTGGACGACGTCGATGACGAGGTTGAGCTTGTGCAGCGGGTGTGCGGGATCGACATCGGCAAGAGCACGCTGATGGTGTGCGTGCGGGTGCCGCACGAGTCGCGGCCGGGACGCCGCGCGCAGGAGGTCCGCGAACTGGGCACGACACGCCGCGAGTTGCTGGGGCTGGCGGACTGGTTGCGCTGCCAGCAGGTCGAACTGGTGGCCATGGAGGCCACCTCCGACTACTGGAAGCCGGTGTTCTACCTGCTGGAGTCGCAAGGGTTGCGGTGCTGGCTGCTCAACGCCAAGCACGTTAGGAACCTCCCCGGGCGACCCAAGACGGACAAGCTCGATGCCGTCTGGCTGGCCAAGGTCGTCGAGCGGGGCATGTGTCGGCCCAGCCTGGTGCACCCCAAGCCGATCCGGCGGCTGCGGGATCTGACCCGCTACCGGCGCAGCCTGGTCCGCGAACGCAGCCGGGAGAGGCAACGCCTGGAGAAGACCTTGGAGGACGCCCAGATCAAGTTGGACACGGTCGTGGCCAGCCTGCTCTCGGTGTCCGGGCGGGCGATGATCGAGGCCGTGATCGCCGGCGAGCGCGACCCGCACGTGCTGGCCGGGATGGCGCGTGGGGTGATGCGCCGCAAGATTCCACAGCTGGAGGAGGCGTTGCGCGGGTATTTCGACGACCACCACGGGTTCATCTGCGCGACCATGCTGCGCCGCATCGACGCCCTCGCCGTGGACATCGCCGCCCTGGACGCCAGGATCGCCGAAGTCGTCACCCCGCATCTGGAGGTGATCGACCGGTTGGACGAGGTCCCCGGCGTCGGCGCCCGTTCCGCGCAGGAACTCATCGCCGAGATCGGCCTGGACATGACCGTGTTCCCCACCGCCGCGCACCTGGTGTCCTGGGCCAAGTTCGCCCCCATCGACGCCCAATCCGCGGGACGGAGCAAGACCAGTACCACCGGCAAGGGCAACCCATGGCTGGCGGCCACCCTCGGCGAGGTCGTGGCGTCGCTGTCTCGCACCAATACCTTCCTTGGTGACCGCTACCGGCGGCTGTCCCACCGCCGCGGCAAGAAACGCGCCATCGTCGCCGTCGGCAACTCCGTGCTGACGATCGTGTGGCAACTGCTGTCCAAACCCACCGTCCGCTTCCAAGACCTCGGCCCGGGATACCACGAATCCAGGATCAACAGCCGGCGCCGGGAACGCGACCTCATCCGCCAGCTCGAACACCTCACCGGCCAGCGGGTCATCCTCCAACTCGCCGCCTAACAGCGGCTCTGGGCCACCAACTGAACCCGACTACGCCGGGTGCCTTC
>DASQUD010000193.1:0-4049 GCA_035641455.1 Propionibacteriaceae bacterium
GGCGTCAAGCCGATCGGGCGCCCGCTCTAGCTGTGAATCCACGACTTAACGACAAGCGCGACTGAGCCCAGGTACCTGTCCCTGGGCTCAGTAGGTGCAGGCAATCAGCTCGTTGGCGGCGGACGCCCTCGGGTAGGTGACCGGTCACGGGCGACCCGCATCGCGTAGCCGACCAGGCACAGTGCGGCGATGATGCCGAGCAGCAGGCCGAGGTTCGCGGTGAAGTTCTGCAGCAGCAGCGCCTTGCTCGGCGGTTGGCTACCTTGCCGGTAGATCATCGGGATGGCGATCACCGTCACCGGCAAGGCCATGATCAATGCGGCCTGCAAGTAGCGGCGACCGCGGTCCGGAATCAGGCGTCGCAGCAGCGAGCTCACGCCGATCACAATCGGCGAGACCAGACCGTGGTGGATGATGACCGCTGCGACCAGCCACATCGCCACCCAGGCCAGAGTCTGGATCGGGATGTGGATCAGCAAGTTGACGATGCCGTAGAGGACAACCAGGACGCCGACCAACCCGAAAACCAACCGCCAGACACCCATCAGAGCACCTCCACTTGGGAGACCCATTTGGTGTTGAGGAGTTCGGGTCGGTTCGGCGCCATCAGACGCAATGGGTAGCCGTGGTCCAGGCTGAGCCGCTCGCCGTTGAGGTGGGTGGCGAGCAGGGCGCTGGAGAGCTGGGGTCCGAAGATTTGGGATCGCCGGAAACCACCGACCCCGAATGAGACCACCCGAACGTGTGAGTTGGCGTTGCCGCCGGCCCGCTCGACGACCTCAAGCAGCCGCAGGCCGCGCCAGCTCGCGTCGATGCTCCAGCCTTCGACGGCGGCGACCGGGATTCGAGCGTCGTGCACCGCCTGCTGCTCGATCTCAGCCAGGGTCAGCCGGTACGGCTGAGGCCCGTCGATCTGCAGTGTCCAGTCCGCACCGATCGTGGCCGCAGACACCTGGGCCTCCTCGGCCGTGCGGTTGACCGGAACCCCTTGCGGGCCCTTGGTGGGTTGCCGGGCGGCCAGCAGCCCGATCCGTTCCAGCGGGGTCAGCGCCTGCCCGATGGTTGTGACCACGACGATGCCGATCCCGGCCCCGGCGGCGGTGAGGACGCCGCGCCGGGAGATGCCGGGGGTGACCGGTGGCGGCAGGTCGCCGGCGATGCTGTGCGACTCCGGGTTCTCGTTCCACGGGGTCTCGGTCAGTACGTCGCCCTCGGGCAGCTTGGTCTGCAACCCGTATCGGATGTCGGGAAGCTTCACTCCGATGTGCAGCAGAACCGATCCGACAACGACGTAGGCAAGGTAGTGGTGGACGGACACGAAGTCCCAGGGGAAGGGGTACCAGTTGAGCACATTGAGGAAGCCGGTGATGAGCTGCAGCAGCATCGATCCAACCAAGATCGCCAACGACAACCGCTCGAAGACCCGTTTGACCGAGGGCAACGGCGGCCAGCGAAACACGTTCGGATAGACCGACCAGAGCTTGACCAGGACCAGAGGGATGGTGGCGGTTCCAACCGCGACATGTACGCCTTGGGTCACGCGATAGCCCCAGGCCGGGCTAGCCGGCGCGGGGAGCCACGACCAGGGCTCGTACTGGTAAAGGCTGAGCAACCCCGTGACCAACGAGATGCTGATCGCGATGGCCAGCGCCCGGCCCAGCCGGGCGGTCAGGGCGGTCGAGCGCACAGTGCTGTTGAACCTCGGCCACCACCGCGGCCGGGTGCGAGGGCCGGACGCCGTGCCCTTCGGTTGTTCTGCAGTCCCGGCGGGATGCATGTGCTCTGCTCCGCTCGACTCAGGTGTGTCCAGAGCCATTGCCCCGGGTCCGCCGGTCGCTGTCGGTCAGGTGGAGGGTGTGAGCACCGCGCCATGCCTTGGTCTCCAGGTAACCCGCATTGGTCGCCGACAAGTGCACCCCCGTCGGCACCTGAGCCGCCACGGTTATGCCGAGCCGAGTGAGCTGGGCGGCCTTGTCTGGGTTGTTGCTCAACAGCGCGACCCGTGGCACCTGCAGGGCCTCCAGCATCTGTGCGGCCACCGTGTAGTCACGCTCGTCCTCGGCATGGCCGAGGGCGAGGTTGGCCTCGTACGTATCGAAGCCCGCGTCCTGCAGGAGGTAGGCATCGAGCTTGCTGTACAGACCGATGCCTCGCCCCTCCTGCCGCAGGTACAGCAGGTACCCGCCAACCTCAGCAATCCGCTCGACGCCTTCGCGCAGCTGGGCGCCGCAGTCGCATCGCTGGCTACCAAAGACGTCGCCGGTGAGGCACTCACTGTGCGGCCGGACCAGCGGCACGGTCACCGGCGAAACGCTGTGGTCAGACGTGTTCGCGTAGCCACCGAGGCCCAGCGCGAGGTGTTCGAGGCCGTCCGCGAGTCCGTCGAAGGTCAGCACCCGCGCAGGCGTGCTGTACCCGTCGACAAACCGGAGCGGCAAAACCACCTGCCGACGGATGCTGGCGGTGGGCAGCTCTGGCGACATCAAACCTCCTCCAGCGTCTCAGCGCGGAACCGCTGTGACAGTGCGTAGCGAAGCAGCGCCACGTCACCCAACTGCCTGACCTCAGCCAGCGTCCCGCGCCGGCCGGGATTCCATGGAAATCGCCCGTCGCTCACGAACCGCCGGGCCGCCAAGTCGCCGACAAAGAACGGCGCGACGGCGAGGTGCAACTCATCGGCCAAGTCGCCGGTGAGGAACTGGGTGTGTATCGACTGGCCGCCCTCGACCATCAGCCGCCGTACACCGCGGCGGTAGAGGTCCTCGCTTATCCAAAGCATGCTGACCTGCTGGCCGCCGTCGACGACGGTCGCCACCGAGCCGAGGCGCTCCGACGCTTCGTTGACTCCTGCGCTGGCGCAGTAGACCACCTTCTCGGTGTCGCCGGCCGCGAAGAACGTAGCAGAGGCGTCCAACCGTCCCGCTCCAGTGACGGTGACCTTGATCGGTGACGGCGGCACGCCGCGGACCAGCCGCTCGTTGCGTCGCGCGGGGGAGCGGAGCAGAAGCCGCGGTTGATCGTGGCGGACGGTGGCTGCGCCCACCAGGATGGCGTCGCACGTGGCACGTACGGCGTCGACACGATCGAAGTCCGCTGCGTTTGACAGGGGCAGCGGTTCTTGCGCCGGGCTGGCGATATATCCGTCGATCGACATGGCACAGCTCAGCACCGTGTAGGGACGCTCATCCACAGGCGCCACCCTCCGACCGGGCGGCGATCGGTACCAGATCCGGACCGCTCTTTGCGAACTCTTGCGGCGCTCGCGGTTCAGCTGGACGGCGTAGGCGCCGTAGCCAAGCGGCGGCAAGCAGGAGAGCAGCTGGCGATAGGGCAGCCAGCGAGAGGAGACCGTACACGGTCGCCGTAGCAACCCCCTGTGCGGCGCCCAGGCCGGCAGCCCCGAACGCCCAGGCGGCCGCACCCTCACGTGGGCCCCATCCGCCGATGTTCGTCGGCACGGCCGATGCCAGCAACACGAGCATGGCCAGCGGCAGCAACTCGACGGCGGGTGAGATCGCTCCCGCGGTGCGCGCCGCCAGAAGCAGCGTGGCGACGTGGCCGGTGACGACAACGACAGACGCCAGCGCGATGCCCGGTCCCTTGTGCCGTGCCAGCAGACCGTCGCGGATGTCGCTGGCCGCAATGCGAAAGGCTCGCGCCCCACGTGACCCACCGCGCGGCGGTCGACCTCTCAACAGCAGTCCACCGGCGAGTGCGCCGACGACAGCGGCCGCAACAACGAGCGGAAGCCACGTCGGCACCCATGATGGGAGCAGCAGGAGCACCATGAGCCCGAGCACCAACTGCACGAACTGCCCAGCCGAGCGCTCCCAAGCCACTGCCCGCAGGCCCCGGCCGACATTTCCAACCTCGCTGCCATGGCGTACGGCTCGGTCAACGTCACCCAGCACACCACCGGGTAGCACGGTGTTGAGAAACTGCGACCGGTAGTACGCCGCGGTCGCGGTGCGCAGGGGGAGCTCAACGCCCAAGCCGCGGGCGACAAGGCGCCATCGCCACGCCGCGCACACGGTCGTGACGAACCCAAT
>DASQUD010000194.1:0-5044 GCA_035641455.1 Propionibacteriaceae bacterium
ACAGGTGGAGATGCTGGTCCCCCAGTCGCTGCCTTGGGCGATGAACCGCCCATACCCGAGTCGGCTCATCAGTTCGGTCCACGCATTGGCGATGCGATGGATGTCCCAACCTGACTCGGCAGACGTGCCGCTGAACCCGTATCCGGGCAGCGACGGGACGACGACATGGAAGCCGCGGCTGGAATCCTCCCCGAATCGCGCCGGGTCAGAAAGTCGCTCCATGCTGTGCTCAAACTCGAAGAACGAGCCCGGCCAGCCATGCGTCATGATCAATGGCGTCGCGTCCGGAATGGGCGAGCGCAGGTGGAAGAAGTGGATGGGCAGCCCGTCGATCGTGGACGTGAATTGTGGCAGCCGGTTGAGCCGTCGCTCTGTTGCCGCCCAGTCGTACGACGTCTCCCAGTAGCTGCAGATTTCCCGGAGCAGGTCAAGCGGGACTCCTTGCGACCAATCTGAAACCGTCTGCCGGTCCGGCCATCGGGTCTGGGCCAGCCGCCGTCGCAGCTCCACCAGTTCGGCCTTCGGCACGGCGATCCGGAACGGGTCGACAGCGTTCACGTCACCGCTCGGAGACAGCCAGCCGCCCCGCCAGCAACACATAGGAGCCGGCAAAGACGCGCCGCATCCAGGCCACAATCCGTGGACGACCGAGCACGTGCGATCGCACTCGAGCCGCGAACGCGCCGTAACCTGCAAAGACGACCAGGGTCACCAGCATGAAAATCGAGCCGAGGCCCAGCATGCGGAGCACGGCGTCGGGCCCATCTGGGTGCACGAACTGGGGGAGGAAAGCGAAGAAGAAGATCGTCAGCTTGGGGTTGAGCAAGTTGATCAACACGGCCTTGCTGATCACCGACCAGGCCGGCACGCGCGTCTCCACCTGGGCTACGTCGTCGATCTCAATGCGGCTCGTATCCTGGTACGCCTTCCAGGCTAGAAAGAGCAGATACGCCACCCCGACGTACTTCAATGTCTGGAAGGCCAGCGAGCTGGCATACAACAAGGCCGCGAGCCCGGTGATGGCGGCCACCAGGTGCGGAACGATCCCGAGCGTGCAGCCGAGCGCCGCGATCAAGCTTGCTCGGCGACCCCTGGAAATGGCCGCTGCGACGGTGTACAGCACTCCAGGTCCCGGCGTCACCACGATCACCAAGGTCGTCAACAAAAATGCAACACCCACGTACGGTCCTTCATGGTTAGGTTCTCGTGAGCATACGAGAGCCCTACGCCGACTTTGAGCCCCGCCGGCACACCTTGAGCCCGATGCAAGGGGCTCAGAGTGTGTCGAAAGGGCTCAAAGTCGTAGGAGCGGAGGCAGACAGGGCCGGGCGGGCCAGGCCGGCCAGGCGGGACGGGAGGCACGCGGGCCCCAGGAAGGTGACCCGTCGAGAGACAATCACAGCGGCCGAGGTGAGAAGGCAAAAGTCATGAAAAGGGACAACCGGATCCGGTCAGGCGCCGGGTTCTCCGTACTGATCATTGGAGGACTGCTGCTGTTCGCCGCGTGTGCCGCTGGGCCGAACGAGCTGACCAGCACGGATCCGGAAGCAGCGGGTTTTTGGTTGGGTTTATGGCATGGGTTGATCAGCCCGATCACCTTTGTGGTGTCCTTGTTCAACGCGAATGTGAGCATCTACGAGGTGAACAACAACGGCAACTGGTACGACTTCGGATTCATTCTTGGCGTGGCCTGCGCATTCAGCGGCGGTGGTGGAGCGAGCGGTGCTGCGGCAGGATCGCGGCGCAAGCGCACCGGCGGATAGATCTGGCGTGAGGACATCAGGCGGGAGCAGTTCAAGCGTCGCCGAATTCGACAGATGCGAGGGATGTGGTGACAGCAGCAGATGATTCGCCAAGTCCCGGGGGTGGAGTGCCGTCTCCTCGCCGTCCGGTGGACTTTTGGTTGCGGCTTCTCGACAGGTTGATCAACGAGCACTTCGGCAAGATCTTGGACGAACACGGGGTCACCCGCCGGCAGTGGGAAGTCATGAACCTGCTAAGCAGAGGTTCGGCCTCGCACGACGAACTGGCCGAGGCCTTGGCGCCGTTTCATCGCGAGGTCCAGGCCAGGACCCTGACCGACGAGCTAGCAGAACTCGAAGACAGCGGTTGGCTGCTGCGGCGGGAGCAGGTATACGAGTTGACCGAACGTGGCCAGACGTCCTACCAGCGGCTCGAACCCGTCTTGAGGGCTACGGACGAGGAGGTCGCCCAAGGGATCAGCACTGAGGACTACGCCACAATGCTGGATGTCCTGGAGCGGATGGCGATCAATCTTGGTTGGCAGAAGGGGCTTCAATCTGGCGTCCAGCGCGGCACTATGAAATGAGCGTCGAGTGACGCCCCCATTCAACGCAGAAGGAGGGAGTTCCCATGACCGAAGAGGCCGAATTGAAGTCGGCGCTCGCTCCCCAGAAGCCACTCACCGCCACCCGCTGGCCGCGCCATCTCGGCGAATTGCTGGCGGGCTGGCCGTTCGAGGACTTCGGCTGGTTCTCGCGAGGCGAGGAGCCGGTGGCTGGTGCCCCCATCAAGGTGGAGGAGTTCACCGACCAGAATCACATCGTCATCCGAGCCGAACTGCCCGGCGTCGACCCTGAGCGGGACATTGACGTCACCGTCGATGACGGTGTGCTGACCATCAAGGCGCAGCGCCGGGAGGAGAGGCAGGACAAAACGGACGAGGGCTACCGCACCGAATTCCGATACGGAAGCTTCGTACGCCAAGTCCGACTGCCCAAGGGCACCGGACCGGAGGTTATCTCGGCCGCGTACCGCGATGGCGTGCTGGAGATCCGGATGCCGAAGCCGAGCGGCGAGTCGACCAAGCAGCGGATCCAGATCGCGCGCGGCTGAGCGTCGAGTCAGAAGGGAAACGATCATGCACGCACAGGTAGGTGACCGAATCGTGGTGGCCGGCGCAACGGTGGGTGCGGCGGTGAGGGATGGCGAGATCGTTGAGGTGCACGGAGTCAACGGCGAGCCGCCGTACTTAGTCCGCTGGTCAGACACCGGGCGAGAGACGCTCTTTTTCCCGGGGCCCGACTCGCACATCGACCACGACGGATCTCAGGAGGGCGAGGCTACGGGGGCGGCGGAGAATACGCCCGACCAGCGGTCTCAATCCGCAGCGGAGATCAAGAAGTGGCACGTTGACCTCTACCTCTATGAGCATGAGGACAGCACGGCGGCCCATGCCGTCCTGCACAGTGCGTCCCGCGCACAGCTCGACGGGCGTGGAGCGGCACGCCTGAGACCGGGTGAAGCGAACGTGCCGGAGATCGGCGACGAGGTAGCCGTCGCACGAGCCCTTCGAGGCTTGGCAGATCGGCTGCTCGCGGCAGCATCAGATGACATGTCAGCGATCCAAGGGCGCTCAGTCCACCTCGAGGCTTAGGAGAGGCACATGGGAGGAACCAAGAACTCGCCCGTCAAGTGGATCGGCCGGATCATCGGTGCGGCTCTCCTGGTTGCGGCACTCGGCAAAGAGCTGTCGAAACCAGCCAGCGAGCGGACCTGGAACGGGAAGGTGGCCAGCGTGGTGCCGTACGACTTCCGCCGTCCTACCCTCGCTCGAGTGAGGGAGCGACTGTGGGCGCCTGAAAGCCCCAATGTCATGACCCCGCAAGTGTTCGGAGTCGGTTGGAGCGTCAACTTCGGGCGACTGATGGCGCTGCTCCGGTCGCGCGGCGGTACGGCTGAACAAGCTGGTCCTGCCTGATCCGAGCCCGCCGCTAGTTTCTGGGGCCGTCTCCGGGGAGTCCCGCAGCTCGTGCCGCGGCAACGGCGAGAGAGACGAAGAGCAGATTGAAAGCCAACTGGAGGGAAACGATTGCGCGGGCAGCCTGGCCGTCGGCGTGGACGTCGCCGAATCCGACCGTGGACACGATAGTGAGCGAGAAGTACAAGGCGTCCATACGTGTCTTCAGTCCGGCAATCTGGTCCGGATTGCTCATCGCCATGAGGTAGTAGCTAAGGGCGAAGAACAAGACAGCAACGTAGAGCGCAACCAGCAGGCCCTGCAGACGTGCCGTTCCCGACATCTTGGCGTTTCGATATGCCATGACCTGCCAGACGATCAATGCTGCGGTCCCCGCCAAGCCAATGAGGAAGACGGCGGTGATAAGGAAGGAGTCACCCACAGTGAGGGCTCGAACCGGCACGAGGAGGAAGACGGCGGTGACACCGAAGAGCACCAACACCGTTCGGGCGACCGAGCGGCCGATCGCGCGCCGCTGAGTGCGTAGAGCGTCAGGGTCCATATCTCGCTTACCGCCCGATGCCCGGGTCCAGATCGACGTGTCGTGCCAGCCTAACGGGGGGCGCCCCGTCACGCTGAGGCTCCCTGATGCTGCTGAGACGGAAGATCAGCCACGGCTGAGCAAGGATTTCCGCGCTATCGCTCAGCCACTGGGCGGGAGGCGGCGCTACTGTCTTGGGTCGAAGTCGATCACGGTTAGTGTCACTTAGCGTGAAGCACCCGCCCGGCAGCAGGCTGCGGGCAGCCGGTGCCGCGTTCACCAGCAACGCGCGAAACCGCAACTTGCGCCTGGCCCAGCTCAGCTTCCTGGGAGCCTGGACGGCCGAGTGGGCGTTCACGGTGGGTCTGGGAATCGTGGCCTATCGGGACGGCGGCGCGACGGCGGTCGGGCTGGTGGGCCTGCTCCGGATGGTGCCGTCCGCGATCATCGCGCCGCTGGCGGCGCCGCTGGCGGACCGAGGGCGCCGGGAACACGTCCTGGTCCTGGTCTCCACTGCTCGCGGCGTTGCGACGGGTGCCGCTGCGCTCGTGGTCGGCGTAGACGGTCCACTGCCGGTGGTCTATGCGCTGGCGGCTCTGTCGACCATTGCCGCGACCCTCTACCGACCCGCGCATTCGGCATTGCTTCCATCGCTCTGCCGGACTGGTTACGAACTCGCTAGTGCCAATGTCGTGCGGGGGCTTCTGGATTCTGTGGCGACGCTGGCGGGGCCGTTGCTGGCGGCTGTCCTTTTGGAGTTCACCGGCGTGACGGCGGTGTTCGTTGTCGCTACGGGTGCCTCA
>DASQUD010000195.1:0-10411 GCA_035641455.1 Propionibacteriaceae bacterium
GACGGGCTCATCGCCAGGCGGAGCCGCACGTCGACCTCCGCAGGGCCGGCCGTCGCCAGCAACAAATCGTCGAACCCCCAGTCAGCCGAGAAAGCGGCGAGTCCTCCTTCGCTGGCGATCACCACCAGAGGCGCCTCTTTGCCGGTGGTCTCGATCAGGCGGCACAGCGAACGCGCGCCTACCAGGTCGCGCCGGGCGTCTAGCAGAATCACGTCAGCGGAGGGCGCATCGAGCAGGGCAGTAGCTTCGGCCTGAGCGACCTTAACCGAGTGTGGAAGCAGTTCGAGGGCCGGCAGGATCTCGGCCGCGGCGTGCATATCGTTGGTGAGAAGCAGCAAGGTGGCCATTGCGGTCTCCATAGCTCTGGTCCGACTGAGATACCGCGAGGGCGAGCCCTCGCCAGTCACCGATTCCCCCGGTCGGTTCAGCCCGAAACGTCCTGAGGCCCAAACGCGCGCCGTTGGGCCTCTGGGTATGCACCGTCGGGTCGATGCATGCCTGAGACTACTGCAATGGTGAATGTTTCCCTTCATTACTGGGCTGGCGCGAAAGCCGCAGCAGGGGTCGAACGGGAGACAGTCGAGGCGACCACCGTGGCGGACGCGATGGCTATCGCGGCACTACGACACCGCGACCCGAGGTTCGCTCGAATTCTCAATGTCAGTTCGGTTCTGATGCAGGATCGAGTGCTGCGTGGCGATGATCTTGAGACGGAATTGACCGAGTCCGTAGAGGTTGAGGTGTTGCCGCCCTTCGCTGGTGGCTAGGCCGGGGAGCGCCGCACATGTGGCAAATGTCACGTCAAACTGGGTCTCCGCCCTTCGCCTATTCCTCCGCATGATGGACTGGATTCTCAGCATCCGGTCATTCCCTACTGACGCACAGGGTTGGCCCTAGGCTGGCGGGCGACCGGCTTGCCCGGCACGAACCACGTCTTAATCAGGAGATGTCATGAGTAGGCAGGAAGTACTGGTCGACGCCGACTGGCTCGAGGACCATGCCGGCGATGAGCACATCGTGGTGGTCGAGGTTGACGAAGACACCACCGCCTACGACGGCGGGCACATCAAGGGTGCGATAAAGCTGGACTGGAAGAAGGATCTTCAGGACCCGGTCCGGCGCGACTTCGTCAACAAGGAGCAGTTCGAGAAGCTGCTGGCCGAGCGCGGCATCAGCAATGACGACACTGTGGTGCTCTACGGCGGCAACAACAACTGGTTCGCTGCGTACGCCTACTGGTACTTCAAGCTGTACGGACACGAGAACGTCTTGTTGCTCGACGGCGGCCGCAAGAAGTGGGAGCTCGACGCGCGCGAACTCAGCACCGAGCAGGTGACACGTCCCGCGACCACCTACACCGCCAAGGAGCCCAACCTGGACATCCGCGCCTTCCGCGACGAGGTGGTCAAGGCGATCGGGACGCGAAGCCTGGTCGATGTCCGCAGCCCCGACGAGTACGCCGGCCGGCTACTGGCGCCTGCCCACCTGCCACAGGAGCAGGCTCAGCGCGGCGGGCACATCCCGACGGCGATCAACGTGCCGTGGAGCAAGGCCGCGAACGACGACGGCACCTTCAAGTCGGATGAGGAGCTCAAGGAGCTCTACAGCGAGGCCGGTCTGAGCTGGGACAACGACATCATTGCCTACTGCCGGATCGGTGAGCGCAGCGCGCATACCTGGTTCGTGCTGCACCAAATCCTGGAGCAGAAGAACGTCAAGAACTACGACGGCTCCTGGACCGAGTACGGCTCGCTGGTCGGCGTACCGGTAGCGGTCGGCGACGAGCCCGGAAATCTCTGACCGCCCCCTGGCGGCGGAAGGACGAGCCACATGTGCGGAGCAACGACCGGCGGCCTCAGCCTCGAGGGCATCGACATCAGCAAGGAAGCAGTCATTCAGGGGCGCGTGTTGCGCGCCGGACAGCCGGTGGCGGGTGCGTATGTCCGGCTGCTGGATGGGACCGGGGAGTTCACGGCCGAGGTGCCTACCTCGGCCACCGGCCACTTCCGCTTCTTCGCGGGCGACGGCACCTGGACGCTGCGGACGCTGGCTCCGGGCGCGAAAGCCGACCGGACCGTGGTCGCGGCCCGCGGCACCGTCTCCGAGATCGATGTCGAGTTCGACGACCCAGCCTGAGCGTCGCGCCGATCAGAGAGCGGAGTCCAGGATCAGGGTGACTGGTCCATCGTTGACCAGCGACACCTGCATGTCGGCGCCGAAGACACCGGTCGCCACTTCCGCGCCCAGCGCGCGGAGCGCCTCCACGAAGGCGGAGACCAGCGGTTCGCTGACCGCGCGCGGGGCGGCGGCGTTCCATGATGGACGACGGCCCTTCCGCGTGTCGGCGTAGAGCGTGAATTGACTGACCACCAGCATCGGCGCCCTCAGCTGATCCGCTGACTGCTCGCCCTCGAAGATTCTCAGCCGCCACACCTTCTCAGCCATCCGGGCAGCAGTCGCGGGTGCGTCGTCGTTGGTCACCCCGACCAAGATCACCAGGCCGGTACGGCCAATCGCTCCCACCACCTCGCCGGAGACCCGGACCTCGGCCGTGGCACAGCGCTGTACGACCAAGCGCATCTCAGCCGGCGGCCGGCAGCACGACCAGGCAGAATGGATGTCCGGCGGGATCGGCGTAGACCCGGAAGGTCTCGCCACCACCAGGCAGCGGGGTCGCCCCAAGCTCGAGGACCGACGCTTCCGCGAGCTCGAGATTGTCGACGCGGACGTCGAAGTGCCGATATTGCGGCCGATCACCGTCGGGCCAGGTCGCAGGCCGGTAGTTCGGAACCCGCGCGAAGGCAACGCCCGGCCGATCGGGTGCGTCACCGATCACCACCCAGTCGCTCTCGTCTTGCACACGCCGCATGCTCAGCAGGGATTCGTAGAACCTGGCCAGTGCGTCGGGATCGTCGCAGTCGATCACGATGCCGTGCAGTCGTCCGATCATGGAGGCCAGTGTGGCATCGCGGGGTGGTGAGGCTGGCGAGACCCGATCCCGCACGCCTCTGCCACAATGGTGGCCGTGCCCAGCACGCCTAGTTTCCGGCCCGTGGCCATCAAGATCACGTGTGGCGCGGAGGCCGCGGAGCGCGCCAATCAGGCCTGGACCGTCGCGGCGACCGCGATTGCTTCGGGCGCCGAGGTCACGGTCTGGCTCACCGGCGAGGCCGTCTGGTTTGCCGTGGTCGGCCGTCAACCTGATCTTGAACTTCAGCACGCAACCCCGACGCCTGAGTTGATCGAGGCCGTACGGTCCTCCGGCAGGATCGTCGTCTGCACCCAATGCGCTGCCCGCCGGGAGCTGACCCTTGGCGATCTCATCGAGGGCGCCACTATCGCCGGGGCGGCCACCTTCGTGGAAGCCGTCCTAGGGCCCCAAACCCAAGCACTGGTCTACTGAAGCCGGACCGCCTCAGCTGATCATGACGTCCGCGCCGCCGCCGCTTCCAGCTCGAGCAGCGTCCGCTTGACCTCCAGTCCACCAAGGTAGCCGCCCAACGAGCCGTCCGAGCGCACAACGCGGTGGCAGGGAACAACCACAGGAAGCGGGTTGGTGGCGCAGGCGCTGCCCACGGCACGCACCGCGCCCGGGTGCCCGGTGGCGGCGGCCACCTCCGCATAGCTCTCGGTATGCCCGTAGGAGATGGCGGCCAAATGGTCGAGAACGGTATGGCGGAATCCGGCGGAGAGCCGGAGGTCGAGTGCGATGTCAAAAGCCGTCCGGTGACCGGCAAAGTACTCCTCGACTTGACGAGCGGCCTCGTCCAGCCGACGGGGGGCAGCCAGAATCCGTGGGCTGATCTTGTTCGCCAGCGCCTGCAACACCGCGTCGTGTCCCTCTCGCTGGTACGCGACCCGGACCAGACCGAGCGGAGTGGCAGCCAGCAACAGCGGACCGACCGGCGAGTCGATCGTGCGGAAGGCGACGTCCAGTAAACCGGCCTCGGTGGCCCGCTGCTCCAGCCTGTGGTCCAGCCGCGACAAGGTCACGTCATCGATCTCAGTCAACTGCACCGACCGCCCGCGAAATTCGATCATGATCGTCCTTCCTGTTGGTCCGTGGCCAAGCGCTTGCGGAGTGTGGCGATGCCGTCACTAGCTGCGCGGCGGGCGGCGTCCGCAGTACCGCCGATCAGCTCAGCCACCTCGGCGTACGGCCGGCCGGCGAGATGGTGGAAGGCGACCGCCTGCCGTTGCCTCGACGGCAGCGCCGCGATGGCGGCCAGGAGTTCGTCGTTCGCCTCCGTCGCCGGGCCGTCAACTGACAGATCCGGAATCGTGGCGGTCGGCACCGGGCGACGGGCCCGTGCTCGCCCGAGGTCGATCGCCTTCCGCTGGGCGATCCGTACCAGCCACGCTTCGGTATTGGCATCGGCGGGCAGCTCCGGATATGCCCTCAGGGCGGACACGAACGTCTCCGACCACGCGTCCTCCGCGTCGATCGGTCCGATCAGCGCTCGGCAGACCCGGTAGACCGTTGGGCCGTGCCGGGAGACGAGATCGGAGAACGGTTGCTTGTCCATCAACGTGTAGACGCCACCGAACTAGGAAAACGTGAGGTCAGACGCGTCAGCTTTTTCCGGCGAGCAACCGCTCCCTGCACCTCCCAGGCATCGGGTCGGGCGGCACTAGACTCGGGGCCGTGTCGATCTCCCTGGTCTTCACCGTGTTGCTGATCATCGGCGTTATCGCGATCGGTGTCGGCGCCCTGGTGCTGTTGATCAGATTCTTGGTCCGCCGCCCCGTGCAACAGCGGAGCTGATCGATGGCTCAGCAGTCGGACGGCTTGCACCCCACCCTGATGGGTCTGTCGTGGATGATCGGCCGCTGGCAGGGGACAGGCAAGGCCAGCTACCCCGGAACCGAGGACTTCGAGTTTGGGCAACAGGTCGACTTCTCCCACAACGGAGAGAACTACCTGCACTATCTCTCCCAGATCTTCGAGCGTGGCGACGACGGCCGCGCGATCCGGCCGCTCAGTATGGAGACCGGCTTCTGGCGGCCGCAGCCGGACGGGTCGTTGGAGGTGGTGATGTGCCACCCCAGCGGTTACGCCGAGGTCTGGTACGGCCGGATCACGGGCCCCAAGGTCGAGCTGGCCACTGATGCCGTGGTCCGTACGGCGTCGGCCGAGGAGTACTCGGCCGGCCAGCGGCTCTACGGCAACGTGGAGGGGGACCTGCTCTGGACCTTCGACAAGGCGGCGGCCGGACAGCCGCTTCAGTCGCATATGTGGGCCCGGCTCCGTCGGGTGTGAGCCGCATCCGGCGCCGGCTGGAGGGGCATCGGTCCACGATGGCACATGCACGGGAAGAAAAGTCCAGGCGAGGGCGCTGGACTTGGCATGACCTCCGCGTCGCAGTCAAGCCGCGTCCTGGCTGAGAACGGAATTGACGCCGGAGTGCCCTGGCACTTCGGCGATCCAATGCGCGAGCAGCGGTTCTTCGCCGCTGGCCAGGGTGTGGTTGATCTCTCCCATCGGGGAGTGCTCGGGGTGACCGGTCCGGACCGGCTCGGCTGGCTGCACTCACTGACCACGCAACACCTGGAAGGCTTGGCCCCAGGAGTGGGCGTCACCACCCTGATTCTTTCGCCGCACGGCCACATCGAGCACGCCCTGTACGGCGTGGACGACGGCGAGACCTTCTGGGCGCATACCGAGCCAGGTGCAGCGCCGGCCGCCGTTGACTGGCTCGAGCGGATGCGCTTCCTTATGCGCGTGGAGGTCGCTGACCGGACCCGCGATGTCGCCGTGGTCTGGTCGGTCGCTCCCGAAGAAGGCGCAGACTTGCCGATCCGCGCCGGTCAGGATTCGCTCGGTGGCCATGAGGTCTTCGTACCTCGGACTGACCTCGACAGCTATCTGTCCTCGCGATCGCAAGCCGGGACCTGGGCGTATGAGGCGCGCAGGATTGCGGCGGGGGTGCCACGCATCGGTGTAGACACCGACAAACGGACGATCCCGAACGAGATCGGCGTGCTGAATGTTGCGGTCCATCTCGACAAAGGCTGCTATCGCGGACAGGAAACCGTGGCCCGGGTTCATACCTTGGGTCGCCCGCCCCGCCGCCTGACCCGGCTGCACCTCGACGGCGCTGCTGAAGCCCTGCCCCGGCCAGGCGCAACGCTGCTGGCTGAGGGGCGCGAGGTCGGCTTCGTCGGCGGGTCCGCGCGGCACTTCGAGCTGGGTCCGATCGCCCTCGGTCTGGTTAAGCGAAGTGTCCCTACCGACCAGGATCTGGTCGTGGAGGGGATCGCGGCTGCTCAGGAAGTCCTGGTGGATCCAGAGGTTGGGCTGCACGTGCGAGCAAAGCTCTGAATGGGCGCTGATCGCGCATCTGACAGACTCCGCGCCCCCGATGCTCCAGCCAAGGTTCCGTGTCCCAAATTGTCTTGACATTGCCTCACTGGTCCGTTGCAGCCCCTACGCTTTCGGTGTGCAACTCGAGGATTGCGAGGCCGTCCTTTTCGACCTCGACGGGGTGCTGACGCCAACAGCAGATGTCCATATGCGCGCCTGGCAATCGATGTTCTCCGACTTCTTGCTACGCAGAGGAATCGCCGAACCGTACGTGTCGAGCGACTATTTCCACTACATCGATGGCAAGCCACGGTACGAGGGTGTGCGGTCCTTCCTCAACTCCCGCGGGATCTCCCTGCCCGACGGCGATCCGAGCGATCCGCCAACTGCCGAAACCGTGTGCGGGCTGGGAAACCGCAAGAACGAGGTGTTCGCCGCTGTGCTGGCCGACGAGGGCGTGATCCCTTATCCGGGTACGGCGGAGCTACTGGATCAGCTGGCCGAGCGTGGCACCAAGACGGCGGTCGTTTCCTCGTCGCGCAATGCGCCGTCCGTGCTCGAGGCGGCTGGCCTGCACGAACGGTTCTCGGTCGTCGTGGACGGTGCGGTGGCGGGGGACTTGGGGCTGGCCGGCAAGCCCTCGGCTGAAACGTTCGTCCATGCCGCCACGGAGTTGGGCGCCGATGTCGCCCGCTCGGCGGTGATCGAGGATGCGCTGTCGGGCGTCGCGGCGGGCAAGGCCGGTGGTTTCGGCCTTGTGGTGGGAATCGACCGAGGGGTCGGCTCGGATCGGTTGACCGAGGCGGGCGCCGATCTCGTCGTGACCGATCTTGCTGCTCTGATCGCGCCATGATCAGTTTCACTGGAGCGGCAAGCGACCTGCGCGATCCACTGGACCGGATCCGCTTCCCGATCGAACCCTGGAAGTTGACCGAGGCGGTCTACAGCACTGTTGATCTTGGGGTGACCGAGTCGCTGTTCGCTGTCGGGAACGGCTATCTCGGCATGCGTGCCAACGTCGAGGAGGGTCGCGAGGCCCATACCCACGGAACCTTCATCAACGGCTTCCACGAGACCTGGCCCATCCGGCACGCGGAGGAGGCCTTTGGCTTCGCGCGCACCGGCCAGACGATCGTCAACGTGCCCGACAACAAGACCATGAAGCTCTACGTGGACGACGAGCCGATGCTGCTCTCAGTCGCGGACCTGGAGTCCTATGACCGCAGCCTGGACTTCCGCGACGGCGTCCTTCGCCGGGACATCGTGTGGCGGACGCCGGGTGGCAAACGGGTCAAGGTCACCTCGACCCGGATGGTCTCTTTCACCCAGCGACACCTCGCGATTCTCAGCATCGAGGTGACGATGCTGGATCACGAGGCGCCCGTCGTGATCTCGTCCCAGACGCTGAACCGGCAGGACGGCAAGGATGAGTATCACGTGCGCGCCGCCGCGATGGGAGGCGGGGCCGACCCCCGCAAAGCTGAATCTTTCGAGTCGCGCGTGCTGGAGCCGCAGAGTCACTGGTCAAAGGACAACCGGATCTTGCTCGGCTACCGGTGCTCGAACTCCAAGATGACCCTAGGCGTCGGGGTCGACCACACCATCGCCACTGAGAACAGCTACAACACTTTGATCTTCGACGACGAGGACACCGGCAAGATGGTGTTCCGGGTGCAGGCCCGACCTGGTCTGCCGATCAAGATCAACAAGATCGTCAGCTACCACACCTCACGAGGGGTGCCCTCGCGGGAGCTGATCGACCGGTGCCGCCGAACACTCGACCGGGTAGGTGAGCAGGGGGTGGAGGTGCAGTACGCCGCCCAGCGGGAGTGGCTGGACGGCTTCTGGGAGCGCTCAGACGTCGAGGTCCCCGGGCAACCAGCTCTGCAACAGGCCATTCGCTGGAACCTGTACCAGGTCGCCCAGGCTACGGCGCGCGCCGAACAGTCGGGTGTCCCGGCCAAGGGTGTCACGGGATCGGGTTACAGCGGCCACTACTTCTGGGACACCGAAATCTATGTGCTCCCGTTCCTCACCTACACCAATCCGAGCATGGCACGCAGCGCGCTGCGGTTCCGCTACAACATGCTGGAAGCCGCTAAGCGACGGGCCCGCGAACTGGCCCAAAGTGGTGCCCTGTTCCCTTGGCGCACCATCAGCGGTGACGAAGCCTCCGCGTATTACGCCGCCGGGACCGCGCAGTATCACATCGATGCCGACATCTCGTACGCGCTGTGCAAGTACGTTGCGGCGAGTGGCGACGAAGCGTTCATGAATCGTGAGGGCATCGACATTCTGGTCGAGACGGCGCGGATGTGGGCCGACCTCGGCTTCTGGCGAGACAAGGGCAGCGGCTGGCGAAGTTTCCACATCCACGGTGTCACCGGGCCTGACGAGTACACCACCGTGGTCAACGACAACCTGTTCACCAACGTCATGGCACGGTTCAACCTCGGCATGGCGGCCGAGGTACTGCAGCGCATGGAGTTGCACGACGGCGAGGACTACCGCCGCCTGGTCCAGCGGCTCAACATCTCCCACGAGGAGGTCGAGGAGTGGGCCCGGGCGGCCAAGGCGATGTCCATTCCGTACGACGCGGCCACGGGAATCAACCCGCAGGACTCCCACTTCCTCGATCGGGAGATGTGGGACCTGAAGAACACGCCGCCGGAGAAGTTCCCCTTACTGCTGCACTATCACCCCCTGGTGATCTACCGCTTCCAGGTCCTCAAGCAGGCCGATGTGGTGCTCGCACTGTTCCTGCAAGGTGATCACTTCAGCCGGGAACAAAAGCGGGCGGACTTCGATTACTACGACCCCATCACCACCGGGGACTCCACACTCTCGGGCGTGGTGCAGTCCATCATCGCGGCGGAGGTGGGCTATCACGACCTCGCCTTGCGCTACTTCCACAACGCCTTGTTCGTCGACTTGGCCGATCTGCACGACAACACCACCGACGGGGTGCACGTGGCCTCGACGGGCGGGGTCTGGAACATCCTGGTCTACGGGTTCGGCGGAATGCGCGACCACAACGGAGTGATCACCTTCGATCCGCGCCTACCGTCGTCGTGGACCGGATTGACCTTCCAGATCACTCTGCGAGGCACGCGGGTCCGGGTCAACCTGACCCGGGATGAGATCTGCTTCGAGGTCGTCGAGGGTGACACGGCGGACATGTACGTCCGTGGTAAGCGAGTCGTGGTTAGGGCCGGGACGCCATCTCGAGTGGCTCTTGATGATCATGGGCCGCGCATCGACCATGTGCCGAGCCTGCAGACCGGTGATCGTCGCCCGGACGGCACCTTGATCACTGCCTCGGTACCTCAGGCGACGCCAGTCCGCGGCTGATCGGGATTATGGATGGCGGTCCGAAGGTGTTGTCCTATCTGACGGCTCCCCGTGAGTCTCGACAGGCTCCTCGTGCGTCTCGACACCCTCCAGCGCTTCCGGGTGCTCGAGTGTGGTCCCGTGTCCGTAGACGGAGCGGTTGATGAGCCAGGTCACCACCCATAACACGATGCCGATGCCGAGCAGGACTCCGGCGATCGCGTACTGGCTCGGATCCCGCCCGGTCCACGGACCTACGAGGTAAGCGCAGGAGAGCGCACCCAGGACGGGGAGCGCGGTCGGGGCGACGAAGTGTTTGTGCGCCTGTGGATTGCGGCGCAGTACCAGGCAGCAGATATTGACCACGGTGAACACGGCGAGCAGCAGCAAGGCGGTTGTGCCTCCCAGCTGGCTCACTCTGCCGACGACAGTGATCAGGCCGAAGGCTAGAGCGCTGGTGAAGATGATGGCCACCCACGGCGTGCGGCGACCCGGGAGCACCCAGCCCAACCCCGGGGGCAGGACCTTCTGTTTCGCCATGCCGTAGAGCAATCGGCTGGCCATCAGCATGTTGATCAAGGCCGAGTTCGCCACCGCGAACAAGCTGATCAATGGGAAGATCTGGTCCACTGGCAGATCGGGCGCGCCGGCGGTGACGACCTTCAGCAGGGGAGCGTCGCCCGTGCCCAGTTCTCCGGCGGGCACCAGTGCAATCGCCGAGATCGACACGAGGATGTAGATCATTCCGGTGATTCCAAGGCCGGTCAGCATGATCTT
>DASQUD010000196.1:0-5190 GCA_035641455.1 Propionibacteriaceae bacterium
ACGCGACCTTCGGCCAGCCGGAAGCGATGATCGGCCTCGCTGCCGGGGGCGGCTCGCCGGCCCTGCTTCCCCGCGTGCTGCCGCCGGGGAAAGCTCTGCAGATGCTGATGACCGGCGACCCGATCACCGCGCAGGAGGCGCATCGGCTGGGAATGGTCAACGAGGTTTACCCCCAGGCCGAGCTCATGGATAGCGCGCGCCGCATCGCAGAGAAGATCGCGAGTAACTCTCCGACGGCGGTACAGGCGGTCAAGCGTGCCGTTCGCATGGGTGAGGGGCAGCCGATCGAGCAGTCGATCGCGATCATGATGGAGGCCCACTGGCGCTCGGCTGTGCATCCGGATCGCATCGAGGGGATCGGCGCCTTCAATGACGATCGCGAGCCAACCTTTCAGGACCCCGACTACTGACGTGCGGCCCGCGTGCCCAACCACTGATCCACGAGGAAGGCTGAGAGATGGCAGAAGCAGGCAACCTCGAACAGGCGCGCTCCGCGCTCAGGATGATCGCCCAGGAGCCCTTCAATGCAGAAGCGCCGCCAGAGGCTCTGAAGGGGGAGATCACGCCGACGGAGCTTCATTACGTCCGCAGCAACTTCGCGGTGCCGGCCCACGACGGCACGCTCGAGGTCGGCGGCGCAATCAAGAACCCGACGACGCTCACGCTCGACGACCTGCGCGCCATGCCAGCAGCTGAGCGGGCCGTCACGCTCGAATGCGCGGGGAACGGGCGTCTCGAGATGCGACCACTGCCGGTTGGCGAGCCATGGGGTGACTACGCGGTCTCGACCGCCCGGTGGAAAGGCGCCCTCCTGCACCAGGTGCTGGAGCGGGCGCACCCGGCAGCGAACGGCGTCGAGGTTCGGTTCGAGGGCGCCGACCATGGCCACTATCACCTCAAGTCGGTCCTTGCGGAGACCAACCAGTCCGACTTGACCTTCGTGCGCTCCCTCGCGCTCACCCACGCAACCGATCCAGCAGCCGAGATCCTGATCGCCTACGAGATGAACGGCGAGCCGCTGAGCCCCGACCACGGTGCACCCTTCCGGCTCATCGTGCCCCACTGGTTCGCCGTCGCGTCCGTGAAGTGGTTGAAGCGGATCGACGTCCTTACCGAGCCGTACGTCGGAGAGTTTCAGACCGGCCACTACATCTACGAGTGGGCCGATCATCCGCACGAGCCCGTGACGCTCATGCGCGTGCGCGCCCGCATCACCGACCCCGCTCCCGGCCAGACCATCCCCGCGGGCACCTACACCGTGCGTGGAAAGGCATGGTCGGGTACGGGACCGGTGACGCAGGTCGACGTCAGCTTGACGGGCGAAGGCGACTGGCATCCAGCTGAGCTCGAACCCCCAAAGGGCCCCTACCACTGGCAGGACTGGTCGTTCGAGTGGGAGGCGACCACGGCCGGGCGCCACAGCCTTCGCGCACGCGCGAGCGATGCCTCCGGCAACGTGCAACCCGACATCCCGCCCTGGAACCGGCTCGGCTACGGAAACAACGCGATCGAGGTCTCGTACGTCGACGTGCGCTGACGCACTGGACTGCCGGCGCGGAGAGGCGGCTCCCAGCAAAACCGCAGGTCAGATCGCAGTGATGGTCGGCCCGCGCCGTGGCGAGGTGAGCGCGCTCCGGTGGTCCGATCTTGAGCTGGACGAGACCTACGCCGTGGTCCGCTCGGGCGGGTCCTCTTGGGATGGAGGCGATGCAGTAGACGGCGCCAATACCGCGCGCAGGCGCGCCGCCGCCACGAACCCGACCACGCCAAATGCTGCTAAGACGATCAATGCGAGCCCGTACGAACGCTCGGGGGACGAAGTGAGACCGGCGACCAGGACGGTGCCGGCGATGGCCGTGCCGAGGGTAGAGCCGAGGTTCGACACGCTGCGGGATAGGCCGGATATCTCGCCCTGCAGCTCTTCGCTGAAGCTGGACTGCACCACGTTGACCGACGGGGTGAGCATTCCGCCCAGCCCGAATCCGATCAGAAGTAGTCCGGGCGCGAATGCCCACGCGCTGGGCGAACCGCTCACCGTGAAGAGCAGCACGCCGATGCCGGCGACGGTGACGAGGAAGCCGACCAAGATGAGGGTTCGCTGCGCGCGCCGCTTGGCGAACCGCTCGGCGCCAAACGAGGACACCAGCAGACCCAGCGTCGCAGCGGTGAAGATCACGCCGGTCTCAATCGCGTTGTAGCCGCGCACCACCTGCAGGTATGCAGAAACCACGAAGGACACCCCCAAGAGGAGCAGCCACTGAGTGTTCTGGGTGATGAGGCCGAGGTTGGACGTCCGGTTGCGGAACAGGCTCGTCGGAAGTAGCGGCTCCTCGCCCGCACGCTCTTTAGCACGCACCGATTTGAAGAACCACAGCAGGACGAGCGCGCCGGCGACGATCAAGATGATCATCAGCCAGCCGTTGTCGTCGGCGGCGAGGATGCCCATGACTAGAAGGACCAGGCCGGCCGCCGACAGGATCGCTCCGCGGACGTCGAAGGGACGCGTCGAATCCGCCTGCAGCGGATCGTCGATCTGCCGGCTCAAATAGACGATCACCGCTACAACCAGGGCTTGGAAGACGAACGCGGCCCGCCAGCTGATCGCTTCGGTGATGAGGCCACCGATCAGCGGGCCGGCCGCGGCGCCAATGCCACCGAGGGCACTTATCGCCCCGAACGCGCGGGCACGCGAACTGACCTCGGTGAACAAGAGCGTCGCGAGTATGTAGACCGGTGGGATCAGCAGCGCCGTGCCGACACCCTCCAAGATCGAGTTGCCGAGGATCAGGATACCCAAGCTGGGAGCGACTGCGCTGAGCAGGGCGCCAATCGCGTACACGACCAGGCCGATGATGAAACATCGCTTGCGGCCGTACCGGTCGGAGAGCTTCCCGCCAGGGATCATCAGCGCCGCCATGACCAGCAGGAAGACTGTGATCGCAGTCTGCACGCCCTGCACGGTCGTATTGAGGTCCGCGCTGATGTCGTTGATCATGACGTTCATATTCGAGCCGGCGAAGCTACAGATGAACTGGGCCAAAGCCAGCGGGATCAGCACCCTGCGCAGCGCGGTCGACCGCTCGCCTGGCTTATCACGCTGAGTCACGTAGCACCCTCTTCACGGTCTAGGCGATCTCTAGTACACCCAGTCAGGACGGCTCCGGCGCGACGACGCAACCACCCGCGCCGGAGTCTCGACGGGGGACGGAGGCCGGTCCATGGCAATGCTGGTCACCAGCTCGAGGCTCCCGTCGGTGGCGATGGCGCTCCGGTGGAACGTGGCGCCGAGAATGTCGACCCAGAGCAGCTCGTCGGCCTGTTCGTGCCACGGGGTCCCTCGCTCAGAAGTGCCGCAGTCGTCGACCACAGCGCCACCTCAGCCACGCTCATGCCTCCAGGTCAACGAGGGTCTCACCGAAGTCCTTGACGTGCTGGAAGGCGATCAGGTCGCCGCCCCATCGGACACCATCCACCGGGCCGGATCATGTTTGGTCGGCCAGGACGCGAGGCGTTGGCTTGCAAGGAAGTCGGTAGCGATCATTCGGCCATCACGGGGCCGTGGTCGAGCTGGTGGTCGAGGTTGACGGCGGCGTTGATCAGCGACAGGTGGGTGAACGCCTGGGGGAAGTTGCCCAGTTGCTCACCCGTCTGGCCGATCTCCTCGGCGTACAGGCCGACGTGGTTGGCGTAGGTGAACATCTTCTCGAACACCAGCCGCGCCTGCTCCAGCCGGCCTGAGCGCGCCAGCGCGTCCACGTACCAGAAGGTGCAGATCGAGAACGTGCCCTCGTGCCCGCGCAACCCGTCCGGGGAGGCGCTGGGGTCGTAGCGGTACACCAGGCTGTCGGAGACGAGTTCCTGGTCCATCGCGTCCAGGGTCGACAGCCACATCGGGTCGCGGGGGACTACGAAGCCGACCAGCGGCATCATCAGCAGCGAGGCGTCCAGCACGTCAGTCTTGTCGTGCTGGGTGAACGCACGGCGCTGCGGGTTCCAGCCGTGCTCCATGATCTGCCGGTAGATCCGGTCGCGCTGGTCGACCCAGCGGCCAAGGTCGGCCGGTCGACCATAACCTTGGGCCAGGCGGATCATGCGGTCCAAGGCCACCCAGCACATCAGCCGGCCGTAGGTGAAGTTCTGCCGGCCGCCGCGGGTCTCCCAGACGCCCTCGTCGGGCTGGTCCCAGTGCTCGCACAGCCAGTCGGTGAGCTGGGCGAGCTTGAGCCAGCCGGGATGGCCGACCCGAACCCCCTGGCGGTCGGCCAGCCAGATCGAGTCCAGCAGCTCGCCGTAGATGTCGAGCTGGAGCTGGTCGGCGGCGCCGTTGCCGATCCGCACCGGCTTGGAGCCGGCATACCCCTCCCAGTGGTCCAGGGTCTCCTCGTCCAGGTCGGCGGAGCCATCCACCCGGTACATGATCTTCAGCGGCCCCGACCCCGCAGCCTCGCCGGCCTGCTCGGCGGCGCGGTCGTTCAGCCAGCGCCCGAACGCCTCGGCCTCCTCGGTGAACCCAAGGCCCAGCAGCGCATGCACCGAGAAGGAGCCGTCCCGGATCCAGGTGAACCGGTAGTCCCAGTTGCGCTCACCCCCGACCAGCTCCGGCAGCCCAGCGGTCGGCGCAGCCACCATGGCGCCGGTGGGCGCGTAGGTCAGCAGCTTGAGGGTGATCGCCGAGCGGTCGACCATCTCGCGCCAGCGGCCCCGGTAGCTGGAGCGGCCCAGCCAGCCGCGCCAGAACCGCGCCGTCTGCTCAAACAGCCCCAGGAGCTCCTCGGGGGCCATGGTCCGTGGTGGCCCGTCGGCGGCCGACTCCAGCACCACCCCCCCGGCCTGGCCGGCGCGCACCGTCAGCTCGCCGCGCACGTCGTTGCCGTGGCGCTGCATCGCCCGGTGCCCGGCGCCATGCAGGGTCAGCTGCAGCGTCGGGGTGCGGAACACCGCACCCTCGTCGGTGAGCTCCAGCTCGTGCGCCTGCCGTCCGTAGTCGAACCGCGGCGCGCACTCGAACACGAAGCGCATCTGGCCACGCACGCACCGCACCAGCCGGACCAGCCGGTGCCGGTTGCTCGCTCGGTGGGGGTCGTGGACCGGCATGAAGTCGATCACCTCGCCGACCCCGTCGGTGGTCATGAAGCGGGTGATCAGGATGGCGGTGTCGGGAAAGTAGAGCTGTTTGGCGACGTAGTCGTC
>DASQUD010000197.1:0-12858 GCA_035641455.1 Propionibacteriaceae bacterium
GCCGACCTGGACGACCTGGACGCCCGGCTCGCCCGCACCCGTTGGCCCGACGAGCTGCCCGAGGTCGGTTGGGACTATGGCGTGCCGCTGCAGTACGTCAAGGGACTCGCCGAGCGTTGGCGCAGCTCCTACGACTGGCGCGCCTGGGAGTCCCGGCTGAACGAGTATCCTCAGTTCACCACCACGATCCACGGACAGAATGTCCACTTCCTGCAGGTCCGCTCGCCCAACGAGAACGCGCTGCCGCTGATTCTCACCCACGGCTGGCCCGGCTCGATCGTGGAGTTCCTGGACGTGATCGGTCCTCTCTCCGACCCCACCGCCCACGGTGGCGATCCGGCTGATGCCTTCGAGCTGGTCATCCCCTCGCTGCCCGGCTACGGCTTCTCCGGCCCAACCCGGGAGCGCGGCTGGAACAACCAGCGCATCGCCAGCGCCTGGGCCCAGCTGATGAGTCGCGTCGGCTACCGCCGCTATGGCGCGGTCGGTAATGATGCCGGTTCCTTGATCAGCCCGGAGCTGGGGCGGATCGACTCCGAGCACGTGGTCGGAGTGCACGTCACCCAGCTGTTCTCGTTCCCCTCCGGGGACCCGGCTGAGCTCGCCGACCTCACCCCCGAGGAGCAGCGTGAGCTGGGGACGCTGCAGTGGTTCTACGAGAACAAGATGTCCTTCAACACCCTCATGTCACAACAGCCCCAGACGCCGGCCTTTGCGCTACTGGATTCTCCGGTCGGCCTGCTGGCGTGGAATGCCCAGTTGCTGGGCGAGGACCTGGATGCCGACTTCGCCCTGACCAACGTGATGCTGTACTGGCTGACCGGCACCGCTGCCTCCGCCGCCCGCCTGTACTACGAGAACGCGCACGCCATTCCGCCCCCCGAACCGACCACGATTCCGATCGGCCTGGCCGCGTTCGGGGGCGACTTCAGCGGCATCCGCCGATTCGCCCAGCGGGACCACAAGAACATCGTCCACTGGTCGGTGTTCGACCACGGCGGCCACTTCGCCGCCCACAAGGTGCCCGACCTACTGGTCGGCGACGTGCGAGAGTTCTTCCGCCGGTTCCGGTGAGATCCAACCTCCTCGCCCAGATCGAGCTGGGCGAGCGAGTAGACCGTGTCGTTGTTGATCCAGAGGAACCTGTCCTCGAGCCTGCGGATAGATCTCGCAAAGCTTCATCCGTGTCAACCCCAACAAACAGCACCGCGCCTACCAGCTCCGCTAGTGATCAACAAGGCTCGAACCGCGGAGAAGACGTGCTGGAACTTAATGATCAGTGCTCAACGTCACGACATCCCACCAGCACTACCGGCCTCAGGTCAGCAGCTGTTGCCTCGTGCTCCGGTCAGATAAGCTTCGCGGGCGTCTGGAAGTGGCACCTGCTCGTCGGGACGGGCGTTCAGCACGATCTCGCCTCGATACGTGGTGCGTACGTTGTTGGGGCCGGCAGGCACCTCGTGCATTGTGAGCACCCCGCGAGTGCGGGCAAAGTCTCCTGTGCCGCTGGTAATCGGGTGGACGCAGTTGCCTTTGATCAACCGGCCGGTAGCGGGTTCGTATCTCATCCAGGTCATGTAGTAGAAACGCAGTTCGCCCGATGGGTCACCGGAATCGCATCGACGATTGTGGTTGCGATCGATGCATCCCACGAAATGCTCCTGACCAGTCTGCATAACCGTCGACGGCGCCTCGGGGATGGAGTACCAAGGCGCCGTTTTGAGAACGGCCCATCGGCCGAGTAGGTCTCCCCGCATCCGATAGGCGCCACCATCCGGATCCAGGGGGAGTTGATCACCCCGAACCTCAACCGTGGTTGAGCTCGTTGCAACGCTTGATAGTGGCATCGGAGTGGCAGCCGCCGCACTGGCGGGCAGCGCCGCGAGGAGCGCCACAGCGAGCACGATGGCGCTGCGGAAAAGTGTCGCGTCCGATTGCTGCCGAAGACGGGCTGCTGGATTGGTGGAGTTGGCGAGCATTTCGATCCTTCAGTTCGTGTTGATCTGGCACGAATCGGTTTGGGCATGATGTGCCTTTTCGGTTCACATGGGCTGACCTCTTGACGTTAGGAATTCACCTCACCGAAGCGCATGACCAGATCAGCCTGTTTTGGGTGAGCGTGCGAGGTAGTCAGAATTAGTCAGGCGCGTGCACGTCGAATACGCCTACGCTCGTGACCGAGCGGAAGGAGAACCATGCCGGTCTTCATGATCGAACGCCGCTTCGCCGAACAGATCGACCCCAGTGCCGATGACATCCGGGAAATCAACGAAGTTAATGCCGATGAGGACGTTCGCTGGCTGATGTCGTTTCTCTCGGCCGACAAGCGCAAGACCTACTGCCTCTACGAGGCCGAGTCGGCCGAGGCGATCCTGCGGGCCGCAGCCCGTGCCGGACTCCCTGCCGACGTCATCACTGAGGTCACGGACCGCGTAATGCCCGACGGGTCACGGGTGACCGTCGCCTGAACTCTCCTCTAGCAGCCCGTGGCGCATCGCGTACCGGGCGGCGGCGGTGCGGTTGGCCGACTGTGTCTTCATCAGGATGCTGCGGACGTGATTGGCGGCTGTGTGCTCGCTGATGAACAGGTCGGTCGCGATCTCACGGTTGCTCCGTCCGCGGCCGATCAACCGCAGGACCTCGAGCTCGCGCGTGGTCAGTCCGTCCGGGCCCGGTCCGGGCCCTGGCGTCTGCGCTCCGTCCTCACCGAGGAACCGGCGTACGCGCACCAGCCCGTGCCGCTCGGCGAGGTCCCGGGCCTGGTCCGCCTGCTCGTCCACCCGCGCGGACGAGGCGTGTGATCGACGCAGCCATGCCGCCCATTCCGCGCGCGTCGTCGCGACGTGCAGGATCGAGCCCATGCGGTTGTCCATTTCCAAGGCAGCGGCAAAGTGGTCCTCGACGCCCGGCCGGCCCAGCACAGCCGTCAGACCCGCCAACGCCCGATGAGCACTGCCGAAGGCCGCGAGGAAGTCCGACGACATCAGGTTGAGGCCGGCGAAGAACTCCGCCTGGGGAAGCAGGATCCCCGCGCAGCGCCGGTCGTCGAGGGTGATGGTTGCGTCGGCGAGGAACGACAAAGCTGCCGGCCACGTGGAGGAGTCCCGCAGTCGCGGCAGGCCTTGATCGACACCGCGGTGCAGCAGGACCCGAGCACGGTGTGCCAGGCCGAGCTCGGTGCACACCGCAAGCAGTCCCGGGACCCAGCTGTTCTGCGCGATGTCACCAGCCACCAGCGCCGGCCTGGCGAACTCCAGCCCACCGATCTCGCGCCGGATCATGAAGGACTGCAGGCTCCAGGCACCGTCGGCGTCGTCGGGCAGGTCCAGGGTCGAGCCGAGCCGACGCGCCTCGGCCAGTGACTCCCGTGCGGCGCCCAGCTCGCACAGGAGGAGATGTCGGGTGGTCATCAAGCACCTGCCCCGCCAGCGGAAGATCGGCTCGTTGGTGACCCGACCGGTCAACAGGAGCTCCTCGAGCGCCGTGTCCAGCTCGATGGGATCGCCGAGGATATAGGCCGCGAAGGCCCGCATCTGCGTAGCGACGTTGAGTGGTCGGAGCTTTCCGCGCCTGCGCGCGAGCATCGTGACCTCATCCGCGTACTCCCGCTGGCTGCGCATCTGGTCCAAGCCCCCGTCGGCGGTGAGTTTGACGGCTAGGGTGATGCTCCGGGCTAGGACGGCGAGCAGGAGATGTTCGTCGCCGAGCGCCCGGGCACGTGCCACGGTTCGAGCCAGCTGCGCGTGACCCTCGCCAAAGCGCCCGCTCATAACGAGCGCCCGTCCGTAGGCAGCCTCGGCGAGCACCCGTAGCGGGTCGGATTCGGATAGCGAGGTGTCGTTCAGGGCCGAGGCGAGGACGTCCACCGCTCGCCCAGACCCGAGTCCGTGGAAGCCCGCCTCTTCGTAGTCGACGGCCGCTTCCAGGCGGACTTCGCGGTCTCCAGTGGTGGCCACAGCGTCGCCGAGGGCTCGCGCCCGATTGAAATGCCCGGCGATGATGTGCGACCGGGCGGCCCTGACGAGAAGCTCGTCGCGCTCCCGCCCAACGGGGGTCAGGTCGGCGGCCCGTTCGAAGAGCCCGGCCGCATCGGAGTGGGCCAGGCGCGTCTCCGCGAGGACAGCCGACTTCTTTAGGTACCGGGCCGCCCGATACTCCAATCCGAGACCGACCGCCATTGAGAAGTGATGGGCGAGTTGCGGCAGCACCGCCGGATCGGCCGCATCTGCTCCGCCCTCGAGGGCCAAGGCGATCGCGGCGTGTGCCGAGGCCCGCTCGTACGGATCCATCGCCTCCAGGACTGCCTGGCGGGCCAGCGCGTGGGCGAATCGGTACTGGCCCACAGGACCCGGTACGGCCTCGACCAAGCCTTGGGCTGCCGCGGTCGCCAGCGCCCGGTAGACGTCCGCAGCCGATCGGCCCGGATCCACGCCGGAGACCCGTACGAGCTCCAGTCCGAAGGTTTCGCCGATCACAGCGCCCCGGGCGACGATGTCCCCGTCGCCCGGATCGAGCCTGGCCAGGCGCTCGTTCACGAGTACGCGCAGGGAGCCCGGTACGGCGATCTGACCGGTCGCAAGGTGGCCGAGCCCACCGTGGCGCTGCAGCTCCCGCCACACCTCACCGAGAAGGAAGGGGTTGCCGCCTGTGGTGTCCCGAAGCATCGCCGCTCCGGAACGGATGGTCGCCGCGTCACCCGCATGCTGGGCGGTCAGGTAGGACGACACCTCACCCGTGTCGAAGCCGGCCAGGTCGATGCGATGCACACCGGGCAAGCGCATGAGCTCGGCCGTCAGGACCGAGACGAGTGCCGACGCGTCGGGTGGCGTGTCACGATGCGTGGCGAGGAACAGCACGGGCAGATTGGCAGTGCGCTCGACGATGTATCGGAGGGCGCGCAGCCCGGACTCGCTTGCCCAGTGGAGATCCTCGAGGACCAGGACTACGGGGCCGTGGGCGCATGCACTTGTCAGGGCCGACACGACCGCGCCCAGCGCGACTGCGGCGAACGTCTCCGCAGTCGCCTCGGACGAGACCCCCGAGGTCAACACCGAGAGGAGGCGCCGGGCCTCCACGGCCGAGGCGCCCTCGGCGTCGGCAAGTGCCAGCTCGCCCCGGTCGACGGCGGCCAGCAGGGCACGCACGGGTGGCACGAGCGGATCGAAGGGCAGACCGAAGTCGCTCGTGCAGGCCCCGACGAGCACTGGCACTCCTCGTGTGTGCAGGGCCCACCCAGCCTCCATCACCAGCCGGGACTTGCCCGCGCCGGGCTCGCCCGCGACGAAGACGAGCTGCCGTGCGCCATGCTCGACTGCGGCCCAGATGTCTTCGAGCTGCGCGAGCTCGTCGCGGCGGCCGACCCACGGCGGCAGCTGGGCGGTCCAGGACCACTGCGCTGGAAGTGCGGGTGAGGTCCACCCGGTCATGTGCTCCACGATAGGGACGCTAGGACTGCCACGCAGCGACATTGACAGCTCATCGAAGTCACACGGCTAAGCCCCGGAATAGCTGCGCAGCCGCATTTGACTCGGTTCTGAGTCAACTGAGTGGAACCACAGAGGTGGAGCCAACGCGACTCGAACCCGTCACCTGCTTTGCAAAGTGTGGGGCGGGCCTGGTTGGAGATAGCCGAGAGCAAGACGATCTCGAGTAAGCCGGTTCCATGGACAGTCAGCGGCTCACTCGAGGGGAACGCAAGCGCCAGCTCTCGCAGCATCAACTTGTCGTTTAGAGAGGAGTTCGGGCTGAACGGGATGGGCGTTCTAACGCAACCTCGCAGCTCGAGACTGCAAATCCTCTAGGGCCCTAGCCACAGCGCGGAGGATGCGGTGTCCTGTTTCATGACATAGCGGACAGATGTCGCAAGACATACCGGACGCAGCCCGGCTTGAGTCTCCTGGCGCCCCGGACCTCGGCGTTGGAAACCTTCCGACCGAGCGAGTCAGCGCGGCGCAAGCGAAATGGGCGGCGGCAGAGATGAGAAGTGTCTCCGCGCGCATGGTGGCCACCCTCACCCGGTCTGATGGTTTGAACCGGCGTTCCTGCTGGGGAGATTGACAGCCGGAGGTGAATGGGCGCCACCGTTCAGCGCAGCCCGTGGTCGGTGAAACAGTCCGCCGCTACGAGCCCGAGGTCGGGTAAAGCAGCCTGCCCGACGATCTGAGACGGCGGTGTCAACTGCCGCCTCGTGCTTTGGGGCAACCAAGCGGGGCGGCCAGTCACCGCGGCATCGGAGCGAACACAGTCTGCGATGGATGGTTTGGTCGATCCGCGCGCCATCGGGGCCGGCAGTCAGGCAAATCGGCAAGGCGAAGGTGCAGCGGATGGGCGATGCTCATCAACGATTCGGCCACAGGCATATAGGCGGGAGCGCCCGATGTATGGTGACAGTCCGCCGATCCCGACCCGTCAATTGACGGCCCAGCGTGTGCGATCGGATCGAATTCGGGAAATGCTTGAGGAACTCGATCGACTAGGCACTATGGCTTCCGCGGCTGTGTCATCGACTGCTCGGTCCTCAGGTTGGGCCGATCCGAGAACCGAATCCGAGGTGACTGACGCCCGATCCGACTTCATTGACTACTGGACCCCGCAACTTGTCCTGCAGGAGTGTCAGACAAAACGGGACCTGATTCTCACCCTGGACAAATGGGCGCGAACCGAGCCAGGGCAGCCCGAACAGCGCCTTGTGAACCGCATCCTTGATCAACTGACCTCCCACCATGACGGCCGGCGGACTGGTGGCAAGCGCTCTTAAGAGTGAACCACCCGTCGGCTTGATCCCTCGAGGACCAGATGGCTCATGAATCTGGGGACCGTTTCGTCCCGGACTCCGCGCACCGGTCCCCGGAACCGTCACCGAGGTGCGAGTTGACGCGCGGACGAACGAGCGCGACTGATGGAGACGTGGCGTTGTTAGTGTGTCCGCTTCTTCACTGACTTCTGTTTCGGTGTCGTACGGGCCGATCTTGCCGGGCCGATCTTGCCTTGTGCGGGATCGGCGCTTGTTGGTCGTTCCGTCGGTGGGTTACGGTGGGCTGTCAGGCCGATCAGCAGTGCGCCGTGCTGCCACCGCGAGTCGTGAACTCCCGAGCGTGAGGCTGGTCCGCGATGTCGAACTTGAGCAAGCTGCACGAGGATTTGGCCGGGGTTGTCCTGCTCGACCGCGGCCTCGACGAGGTGCTGACCGAGATCACCGGCATCGCCCGCCGCGCCTTACCGGGTCCGGAGGCGGCATCGATCACCCTGATCCGGGGCGAGAAGGCCTTTACTGCCGCGTATGACGGGCAGATGGCTCTGGATGCGGATGAGCTGCAGTACAAGCGGGGTTATGGCCCTTGCGTCGACGCTGGCCTTGCCGGGCAGGTGTTGAGGATCGACGACATGGCCACGGAGGAGAGGTGGCCCGACTACAGCCGAGAGGCCGCTGCCCATGGGATCGGCAGCTCGCTGTCGGTGCCGTTGCCGTTCCAGAGTGTCGCCATCGGGGCGCTGAACACCTACGCCGGCCTGCCTCATGCCTTCACCGAGGAGGACCAGGTCCTCGCCGAGGAGGTCGCCACCTGGGTCGCGCTGGCCGTCGGGAACGCTGAGGCAACCATCCGGACCAGCGACGAGCTGGCCCATCTGCGCATCGCGATGCGGTCGCGTGCGGTGATCGAGCAGGCCAAGGGCGTCCTGATAGAGCGATACAAGATCAGCGATGAGCGAGCGTTCGCCGTGCTGACCCGCACCTCCCAGCAGAGCAACGTCAAGCTGCGCGAGGTGGCCGACCAACTCGTCCGGACCGGCTCGCTCCCCGGGGTTTAGAAGCGACCAGCCGAATGCCTTGATCCGGCTGGTCAGTGATGGTAGGCAACGGTACCCTTCGGCGCTCTCCGCACCGCTCTCGATAATCTCGCCATCACCGGTGCGACCAACAACCAGATCGCGCCGCCCTACTCCTGATCGTCGTCAGCGCCCTCGCGTTGCCGTGACGACGGGGTGGTCCGAGTCAGATCCTCCCGACCGGCGTGGCTGCTCGCCTTCTCGGGCAGGGGAGAGGCACAAGGTCAAGCCAACGCGCGGTGATCGGGCCTTGAGGTCCGGGGTTGAGCAAGCAGCGCGCTGGGCCGGTACCGCCGAGCCCGATGGGCTCTCGGAACCCTTGCCAGCTGTCGAGGGCATGCCGTACCGCCGGTCGCGGTTGTGATCCCAAGCAGCGGCGGCTACGCTGAACAGGCTGTGCTATGGCAGCCGGCCGGGACCGAAGATGCCGCTCACTTGCCCGCTTTCTTCACGCATGACTCATGCGCCGCCCGGACCTTCCCTTACGCGACCTGATCAGTTCTGGCGTTCGGTCGCGTCCCATGGTCGACCGGTCGGGAGCGTGGCTACGGCCGCACTTGACGGCTCGGTCGTCGTTGTGTCTGGGTTCAGCAGCGTAGCCCAGGCCCAGCGAAACCAAGCCGGTCGGATGGCTGGCTCACCTCGTCGAACATCCTCGATTTACGCGGCGCCGCCGGCCGGCGAAGCCGGCCCTTGATGGCGGCGCGCTATCAGCACGGACCCGATTCGGCAGGTTGTCGCGGCCCAGGTCGGAGGGCTGGCGGATGCCGCTTCGTGCTCGTGCACTGCGCCATCGAAGTGGTTCGGCGGTGACTTGCGACGATCGGCCGTTGACAATTCGGCGGCACACCTATGGCTGGACGAGCCGGTGACCACGGCGACCAGGGTGACGTGCTGGGATGACTCCATGCGCCTTGCCCCCGTCGTGGCGGCCGCCGCCGCGGTCGCAAATCTGCTCCTACTGGCACTGCTCCACGTCCTACCGTCCGAGGTAGACCCACTGACCCGTCCAGTAAGTGAGTACGCCCTCGGAGACTTCGGGTGGTTGGCCGCGACCCGGACGGTGGTTGAAGGAGTAGGGGTGATCGCGCTTGCGGTGGCCCTGCTCCTCGAGCGCGCGGCGACCCAGCGCCTCCAGCGGGTGGCAGCATTGATCCTGCTGGTGGTCGGTCTCTTGAAGCTGGCCATGCCGCTTTTTCCGGTCGACGCGCTGGGGACCCCGGCGACCAGCGCGGGCCAGATACACAACCTGCTGGGGAACTTGACCTTCTTCATGTTTCCCTTGGCGGCTCTCCTGCTGTTCGGACCGTTGGCGCGGATGGGAAGCCGATGGGCTCCGGCATGCTCTGTGGTGCTGGCGGTAGCGACAGTTGGGGTGTTGATCGGGAACGCTGTCTGGGGGTTCGGCCTGGCCCAACGTGTCTACCTGGTTCTGAGCGCAATCTGGGTGTTTTTCGCCGCCGTTGCGGTCCTTCGCAACCGTCGCTCGCAGTAAGCATCATGAAGATGCTTGGACCAGCCGGCCTGAGAGTCGGATGCCTTTCTGCCATTCGGTTTTTCTCAGATCGGCAGGTAAGAAACCCCGAAGCGACCGACTCCGTGAGGTTGGAACCCTGGGGGTCGGTCCGTCGGGTGGTCGAGGATGTTGCTGAAGAGTGAGGAACCAGACCAGAACTGAGACCGTGCCTGACCTCTGCTCTATCAGGTGGGCCCCCTCCGCGCCAGGTTCGCGGCCATCACCGTGGACGTGTCCTCAAGCGTTCACCAACGTCCATCGGGAAGTGCCCCGGAAGGCTGCCAGATTGGCTCCAGCATCCCGCTCCGGGAACCGGGTGGGCACTGGGCACACCAGGCGGCCGGGACGGCACTAGGTCTGAACCGCCCCCGCCTGGGAATTGTGCGCATCCGGATGCACGCAACCTTGCTCACACGGTACCCGCGGATGGCAGCCGCAAACCCCGGTCACGGACGCCAAGCGCCGCCATGGGCTCAAGCGGATCCAACGTTGGATGAGCGGGGGTCGTAGAGGTCAGCGTACCTGCGCCACGTCATCAATATGACCGCCATCGATCCGGCGATGGCGACGGCCATAGGCAGTGGGCGACGCCGCCAGGCGGTGACCCCGGCTACAGACAGGCAGGCCGCGCCTACCGCGTTGAGGGCGATGATGTCTCGGCGCTTGATGGGGTCGGCGATCCATTGCTCCTCTCCAAGGATGGCGCGGGTTGCGAAGGCGCGATCGTCGGTCACTGGGGGTGTGATGATCGGGTTGATGATCATCCATGCCACGATGGGCAGTGCAGTCCAGCTACGTCGGTACCAGAGTGGGACGACGACCAGCGGTGTTGAGGCCCACCTGCTCCAGGCGCTGATGGGATGGGCGTGCCTGACGAAGACCCAACTGAGCATCGAGGTCGACATCCCATACCTCCAAGGGTCGAGCGAATGACCGTGCGGCGGCTAAACCCCAGTGGTGCGCGGATTGAAGCATCCAGGGGATGCAGTCAGCGAAGCACAGGAATGCGGAGATCGCCAGCGCCCGGCGAGACTCACGAAAGCTGCCCGCGAAAAGCGCTCTCCGGCCTCGCTCTGGGAGGTGTTCGCATCCGCCGTCGCGTAGTGTGCCAACGTGCCGCCCTTCGGGTCCCTCAGGTCGGCGTCGACAATGGTCGGAGGTGGTATCCCCAAACGGGATTCGGCGACCTTTCCGGCGTCGCGTGCGGTGACCACGGCGTTGTGGCCTGCAGCGATTACGGCTTCGGCCAATGCGCGACTACTTTGTGGTGCGGTCATCGTCGTGCTCGTTGTCTGAGATCTTTGGAAGGACTTCAAACAAGATCACGCGATGGCCGTGTCACATCACGACGCCACGCTTCAAACGGTGACAAACTCACACACCACTTCCCCGGACGCAACTCCAGATGCCAAATGAGACCGAAACTGAGACCGGCGGTCATCAGCGCCAATGCGAACTGGGGTCCCGGATGGCGTCGGACCTAGTGAGAGTGGCGGACGATGCGCAGTGGCGGAGGATGCGGGATTCGAACCCGCGAGGGCGTGAACCCAACCCGCTTTCCAAGCGAGCGCCATAGGCCTCTAGGCGAATCCTCCGCGCGGAACCTTACCGGCAAGATCCAACCTCGGCGAACCGGACGTGAGCCTACGTAAAAGCCGCAGTCCTTATGCCGAGAAGCCGGAGTGTTGGGCTAGATCTGATGGCCGCACCCGCCATACCCTCGGTCGAGTCCGCCAGTCCATCTCAGCAGTGAGGTTCGGGGTTATGGCATTGTGCATCAGGTCAGACGGAACACAGATCCGCATCCAGTTCGTCCTACCCGACGACGTCTACGAGGGCCAAGTGTCGGCCGTCGGTTCGTTCAACAATTGGAAGCCTGGCGCGCACCAGCTCGTCCGTCGAAGTAATGGCACTCGAAGCGTCACTGTAGCGGTGCCCGCGGGCCAGCCCATTGAATTCCGCTACCTCGGCGAGGGCGGCGTCTGGTTCGACGATGAGGACGCTCGGGCGATCACGGCCGAAGGCTCCCTCGTACAAGCCTAGGACCTTCCCGCCTGTCTGCCTGCATCGATCCCTCGCCGCTGATCCCGTAGACTCGTCGTCGGTCCCTCGCGTGGCGATACCTCACCCAACTCCCCCAGGGCTTGACGGCAGCAAGGGTAAGTGAGCTCTTTCGGGTACGCGGGGGATCTTCGTTATCGTGGTCAATCCTCCACCGTGGTCGGTGGTGGATTGATCACAATCATTGGCTGCTGGCTGGGCCGGCGAGCCCGAGGCGCTGCATCAGCCCCATAGCGTCGTACGGCGCCCGGACCTTGGCGTCGTTGTCGCAGTAGATATAGACATCTTGATCGGCGGCGACCCACGTTCTGATCTTTGCCGCCCATTCGTCGAGAGATTCGTCGCTGTAGCCGCTGGTGTAGAGCTCGTCGTGGCCGTGCAGCCGGACGTACATGAAGTCGGTGGTGATCTCTTCGATGAACGGCCACTTTCCCGGACTGTCGGCAACCACGAGCGCAATCCGCTGCCGGCGCAACAGCTCGTAGAACCCGCTCGTTCGAAAGGTCTCGTGGCGGACTTCGACGGCATGGCGAATGCGTTGCCCGGGATCGGCCGCTTCGGTCATTGCCCGGTCAGCCGGCACGCGTTGATCATGATCAACCGCGATCGCGGCCGCGGCCCCCGCCGTGCGCGGCAGCAACTCGAAGAACGCCTCGAGCCGCTCGGCGTCGAAGCCGAGATTGGGTGGCAGCTGCCACAAGATCGGCCCGAGCTTGCGGCCGAGCGCGAGCACGCCGGAGGCTAAGAAGTTTGCCAGCGGTGTCTCGATCCCGGCCAACTTCTTCATGTGCGTGATGAAGCGACCGCCCTTGACCGAGAAGATGAAGTCCTCGGGCACAGCCGCCGCCCACGCCTCATAGCTCGACCGCCGCTGCAGTGAGTAGAAGCTGCCGTTGATCTCTACCGAGTTCATCCGCTCGGCGACATAGGCCAGCTCGTTGCGCTGCCCGAGTCCCTTCGGATAGAAGCGCCCACGCCATGGTGCGTACGTCCAGCCCGAGATGCCGATCCGTACGTCCACCGGATCATTCTCGTGGTCGGCGTCTCGTGGGCAATCACCATGTCGGAGCCCGGGCATAAGGTGCATGCGTGGAGCCGGTTCTCGAATCGCTCGACAGCACTCAGGAGGAGGCGCTGTTCGACCAACCGGCCGTCCCCGCTTCCAGCTCGACTCCGCTGGCGCTCTACCGGCGTTACCGCCCGGACACGTTCGCTGATGTGATCGGTCAGGAGCACGTCACCGAGCCGCTGCAACGCGCGCTGACCAACAACCGGGTCAACCACGCCTATCTGTTTTCGGGCCCTCGCGGCTGCGGCAAGACCACCTCAGCACGCATTCTCGCGCGAGCGCTCAACTGCGAGTTCGGCCCGCGTGCCGAACCGTGTGGGAAATGTCAATCCTGCCGGGACCTCGCTCGCGGGGCTTCCGGCAGCATCGATGTGATTGAGATCGA
>DASQUD010000198.1:0-6469 GCA_035641455.1 Propionibacteriaceae bacterium
GCGAATCCGCACAGAACCGCGCCAATGACGGCGCTCTCCTCCGCCGGGAGGAACGGGGCGACGACGAAAAGTACTGCAGCGACGAGTCCCGTGAGCAACGAGCCGGCCACGATCCAACCGATGTGTCCCCTTGGCCCCGGATCAGGGCGGGACGGACGGTTCCGGCCCGTGTCCATGGGGGTGGGCGTCCCTATGGGTTCGGCAGTCACCATGGACTCCTTCCACGCACACGCTGGCGCGCTAAGAGTGCAGCTCTGCCGACGTGGCACATGACGTCAGGCGCGCGACGCCTCGAAGAGGGTCATCGGCTCCGCGATGCCTTTGAGCTCGAACGCTCCGACCTCGCGGAGGGTGAAGCCGTCCTCGTGACCGGCTCCCACGACCGACTCACCGACGTACACGCGCCCCGAGGTCGCATGAGCGGCGATCCGGGCGGCGATGTTCACGGTGCGGCCGAAGTAGTCACCCTGGTCATAGAGCATGGGTCCGGCATTGACCCCGATGTGGGTCGGCGGAAGCCCCTCCGCCGGTGCACGATCGGCCAGGTCGAGTGAGGCCCGGACGGCGTCGCCAGGGTCGGCAAAGTGGAGGAAGGCACCGTCGCCGAGCAGCTTGACGATGCTGCCACGGTGGCCGGTGGCCACCTCGCCCACCAGCTCGGCGAAGCGCAGCGCCACGTCAGCGGCCGCCTCGTCGCCGGACTCCTCGGTCAGGCGGGTGTAGCCCGACACGTCCGCGAACGCCGCCGCCTCGGGCCTTCGAAGCGGACGCCGGCGGATGCCGGCGTTCGCGAGCGCGGCCTCGACATGATCAACCTGGTGGGCGGTCATGAAGACCTCCGAGTGACGCCGGAAGAGCCAGCCGATGAGGTCTTCGCCGCTGTGCCCGACACGAAGGCCGACGTCGCGGAGAGCCGCCTCGTACGCCTGGTTGTCGCCGAGGCCCCTCTGCCGGAAGGCCGCTTCGACGGCCGTGTGGAAGTGATGCGGCAGGTACTGCGCGATGCGGCGTGTGCTGTCGCCCAACACCCGGGCCATCCGAAGAAGGCCGTCCTCTCCGACACCTGCCTCGGCCATGATGGCGAGCGCCCTGAGGATGGGGAGGTCCTCCTCGCGCACCGGCTCGCCGGGCTCTGGGCGGCGGAGGCCGAACGCGACGTAGAGGCGCTGGAGCGTCTCGACTCGGATTCCGATCTGGTCGCCAACCTCCGCGTGCGTCATCGATGACCGCGGCTGCTGCCGTCCGGCGTCCTCGATGTAGCCCAGCGTCAGGTGGCCGGACTCGAGCCCCCGACCCAAGTCCTCGGCCTCGATCCCCATCGTCGCCAGGTACGCGGTGACGCGCGCCCGCATCACGTCGCGACGGGCGAAGCTCCCGTCCTCCTCCGGCTCCACGACTCCGGCCGCCACCAGCCGCCGGATCCGTTCGACGGTGGTGCCGCTGCGCCGGGCCATCACCTCGTCGGACAGACGGTCGGCGGTGGGCTCAGGATCGGCGGCGAATGCTGCGCGACATAAGTCCGAGCAGAACCAGTAACGCTGGCCGTCGCGCTGCGCGCTCGCCACCGCGTCGTCCGGATCGATCCGCATCCCGCAGATCGGATCGGTGAAGATGGCCATCTCGCGGGTCCTCCCGTCGCTCGCGTCCACGAGGATAGTCCTCGCGCATTCGCTCAGACGTGTGATGAGGGCTGCCTCGGGCGACTGATGGCACCCGCTCCGTCGCCGTTGTGGTAAGGACGGCTGGGTCGAGGCCGACCGCTCGCCGCAGGCTCCACCGACGCAGGCGGCGATCGTCAACGCGATAGGCGCTCTGGGCCGCGGGGCACTGACGGCCTGGGGGCTCGACGGAGCGCTGGACAGGTGACGCACGGCGGCCGCTCGTCGTCGGTGTGTCTGCGCAGAAACACGAAAAGCGCCCGGATCCCCAGGTCGGGCTGGGGGCAGGCGTGTGGGACACACTGGCGGCGGCCAGCACTTCACACAGAGCGTTGGCGGTGGCTCGATCGCTGCTCACGGTCGACCCGGTTACTGCGTTGAGGAGGTCGACCGTCAATGTGTACGCGGATGCCATCCCGGACGAGGATGACCGCGCCGTCACAACGTTCGGCAGGGCCATGTGGGGGGATGACCGGAACTCCAGCGTGAGCAGATCCGTAGCAAGACGGGAACTGTCGAAACATGGCGGGCGATGGGGTAAGCCCTGACGTGGGAAACCGGTTGGTGGGCCCCGTGGGGCTCGGCCAAAACCTACGGATTAAAAATCCGATCAAATCCTTGCGCTGGCCTGAGCAGATGCGCCAGAACGGCCTCTACGATGCGCATGGACTCGGATACGCTTCTTTCCATTTCATCCCATTAGTTGGCATCCTGCCCACCATGTGCCCACCGCACCGAGCCGAGCCACCAGCCAGCGCGTGCGGAGGGACGTTCGGCCGGTCCACCTCCATCCGCAAGGCGAACCTCTCTGGTGCCGCCCCGGGGCCGCTCGCCGGCAGACCAGTACTGGACCGCAGGCGGCTGTAAACCCTGGGGCGATCGGAGTAGGCAAGGAACCGGCGATCGCAGGACCCGCACTTGACCCGGGGGTGTTGAATGCCGGCCCCCTCCCCCTCGGTGTCTATCCACCCGCCAAAATCCTCCCGATCCGGCGATGACCGCGGCCACGTTGAGGCGCAGCATGGGCAGCGGCGGTACCCCACAACACCCTGAGTTACGTCCTGCTGTTGCGATCGCCTTCCAGAAGGGTTGTTGGTGCTCTACCGGATTGAGGAGCTTGCTCGCCGTCCGCGAGCCGAGCGCGAGTTGGTGAGGCGCTGAACTCGGAAGTAGTGGCCACCGTACGCGCGGGGGGACGTAACCCGGGTTGGAGGCGGGGCCGCTCTCGCTGCTGACTAGCCCGCCCAGAATGTCCCCGATCCCAAGCTCAACTCCACACAGATAGTCAACTTCGTGCATGGCCTCCGATGACTCGGAACCCGGCCACGACGGATGAATGGGAGCGGCCAGGCTCTGCTCCCTGACGGATGGTCAGTCTAGGTAATCGAGCACTAGGAACGGCTGTGCGCTGTGCCTCCGTGCACGGTGAACGTGCAGGTCAGGAGCGCTGTGGCGTGAACTATCCTGGACTGTGACGGGTCACGAGCAGGAGCACCATTCTCACCACAAGTGTCTACCGTTTCCTTCCCACTACCCTCGCCTGCCCCTGGCCGCGAGTCCTCGACACCCGCCGGGGGACTTGTCACGCAGAAGGCACCACAACCGCTTAAGTGTCTGAAGGGCAGACCTGGACGGAGCAGAAGAGCTGCTCACTTGCGATCGCGGCGCCCGTCGGACGCCGGGCTGCCTACGCAACCGCATGGGACGCCGCCGTAGTGCATGCCTCGTGCCGGAGTCAGCGTGGCACACTTGCAGTCAGGCCAGATGTCGGCACTCCAGGCCTGCCGTCTGGTCTAGCGCCCCGGTCGAGCTTCCGCAAAGCTCCCCGGGGCGCGTCTGACGTCTGCCGGCGCAGGTTCCAGCGGCGCAGCGGCGCCCGTTGAGAGCCATCAACGGTCTTGGCCGGGCGCCCACATGCGCCACTCCTGCTCGGGCGGACGTGGCCAGGCCTCTTCGTCGCCATCGTGAGACGGGGGTACCCGCAAGCGTTTACTTCTCGCCCTCTTCCCGCCTGCTGCCGTGGCGGTGGCGCTGTGATCCAGATGGCCCATCATCAATCGCGAGCCTCTGAGGGTACGGGTTGGCTCACCCCATGAGGGTGATGCCGGGGGGGCACCGGAGAGTCAGGCTTCCTAGATCTGTTCCGTCTCCCGGGAGGTTGGGCATGCGGTTGGACAAGTCATTGGAAGCGCTCCACGTAGCGGATCCGGCTCAGGACCGAGAGGGGGCCCGGTATGGGACCTGACTGGTTCGTCCTGATCGGTGTCGTAGTCATCGTCGTCGGGTTCATCCTGAAACTCGATGCCATCGCCGTAGTCATCGTCGCCGCGATGACGACGTCCCTCATCTCAGGAGTCTCTTTCGTGGACTTCCTGAACCAGCTCGGCGAGGCCTTTGTCAACAACCGCAGCGTGTCGTTGTTCTTGCTGACGTTGCCGATGATCGCCCTCTCGGAGCGCTACGGCATGAAGGAGCAGGCGGTCATCCTGATCCGGCGGTTCAGCGCTCTGACACCTGGCAGGTTCCTGACGCTATACACCGTGATCCGGCAGTTGACCGGAATATTCGGCATCCGCATCAGCGGCATGGTCCAGTTCGTCCGCCCCATCGTTCACCCGATGGCGACCGCCGCAGCCCGCACCAAGAAGGTCTACTCCCCGGATAACGACGAACGGATCAAGGCGCAGAGCGCGCTCGGCGAGAACATCGGCAACTTCTTCGGGCAGAACGGCTTCATCGCTGCATCCGGGGTGCTGCTGATCGTGGGGACCTTGGAGAACCTCGGCTACGACGTCAAACCGGAGCTGGTGGTCGCTGCGTCGCTTCCCATGATCGTGATCGCCTCCATCGTGGCAGCCATCAACTTCTGGCTCCAGGACCGTCGCTTGAGGGCTGCCGGTGACGCAGCGACCCGGACGGAAGAGGAGCCGGTCAGATGAGTGAGTGGGGGACGGAGCTCCTCGAGGCGACCTTCGTGCTAGTCGGCCTGGTGCTCGCCACCACGGGCGTACGGTCATTCCTTGACACCACGAACCCGAAGCGGCTGACGACGGCAGCCTTCTGGATCCTGCTTGGTGCGATGTTCGCGCTCGGCAATGTGCTGCCCTTCTGGGTCCTCGGCCTCATGGTGATCGGGATCGGAGTGGTGACCCTTGCCAAGGGGGTGGCGACGGGCACCCTCGATGAAGGGACGTCGGCGGAGCGGGCAGCCGGTGCCAGTCGACTGGGGAACTGGTTGTTCCTCGGACCGCTCTCGCTGGCCGCCATCGCCGTGGCGATCTCGACCTGGGCGCCTTTCGGAGAGGAGTCGGGCACCCTCAGCATTGCTGTCGCCTCCGTCGCAAGCCTTCTGCTGGTCTGGGTGCTCACCCGCGCTCCTGCGCGCGTCGTGGTCAGCCAGTCGGACCGGCTGCTTCAGCAGGTCGGCCCCGTGGGGATGCTCCCGCAGTTCCTCGCCATGCTCGGCGTCATCTTCACGGCTTCGGGCGTCGGAGAGGTCGTCGCCAACGCCATCGCCGGCATCGTGCCGGAGGGTAACCGCCTCGCAGGCGTCATCGCCTACTGCCTGGGGATGGCACTGTTCACCGCGATCGTGGGCAACGCCTTCGCCGCGTTCACCGTCATCACGGCCGGGATCGGCGTCCCGTTCGTCTTTGCGCTGGGCGGGGACCCGGTCATCGCTGGTGCACTCGCGATGACGGCAGGCTTCTGCGGCACCCTGATCACCCCAATGGCAGCGAACTTCAACGCCTTGCCTGTCGCGCTGCTCCAGATGAAGGACGGTAACGGCGTGATCAAGGCACAGGCGCCGCTCGCACTAGTCCTTTTCGGCGCCCACATCCTTCTCATGTACTACCTCGTCTTCTGACGAACGACAAACAAGGGGAATGACAAATGAAGATTCTGGTCACCGGTTTCGAGCCCTTCGAGGACCAACCACTCAACCCATCGTGGGAGACCGTCCGCAGACTGCCGGACAGAGTCGGCGAGAGCGAGATCGTCAAGGTGCAGATCCCGGTCGTCTTCGACAGGGTTGGCGACGTTGTGCGCGCCGCCGTGGTGGAGCACGACCCCGACGCGATCGTGTGCGTCGGGCAGGCGGGCGGGCGGTTCGCGATCAGCCCCGAGAGAGTCGCCATCAACATCGACGACGGCCGCATCCCCGACAACGACGGCGACCAGCCGATCGACGAGACCATCCGTGAGGACGGCCCAGCGGCCTACTTCAGCTCGCTGCCGGTCAAGGCGATGGTCACCGCGATGAAGGGAACGGGAGTGCCAGCGGTGCTCTCGAATACCGCCGGCACTTACGTTTGCAATCACATCATGTACGAGGTGCTCTACATGATCGACCGTGAGTTCCCCGGCAAGCGGGGCGGTTTCGTCCACGTGCCATACACGCCACAACAGGTGGTCGACAAGCCCGGTGCCCCATCGCTCAGTGTCGAGGACATGGCGACGGCTCTCGCTGCCGCCCTCGGCGCGATCGTGGAGTACGAGGGCAAGGAGGATGAGCGCAGTGTGGCCGGAGCCATTCACTAGGGCCCGCATTCACTGACGCCATTTCGAGGGAGAGACATGGACATCACCTTCGTACTGGAGGCCCTGGTCGTACTCGGCGCCATCGTGATGGGCACGCGCTACAGCGGCATCGCAGTCGGGTTGTGGGGCGGCGCAGGTGTCTTCGTGCTCGTCTTCGTCTTCGGCGAGGCCCCGGGCGAACCACCGGCCGGCGCCGTGGCGATCATCTTGGCCGTCGTCACAGCAGCCGCCATGATGCAAGCGGCGGGGGGCATTGACTGGATGGTCAA
>DASQUD010000199.1:0-19171 GCA_035641455.1 Propionibacteriaceae bacterium
CGCTAGGACGGCAAACGTGAGGCAGTGGGCCGGGCGAAGTCGCCGAATCCAGCAGTCGATCATGACGCCCACCCTAGAAACGACACGGAGTGCGAGGAACACCCTGTTAAGGGGCGTACCGGCAGTACACCCACACCAGTCGAGACGTGGCCGACGCGGTCGCGGAGCTAGACGTATGTCTTCCCAGCTGAGAATGCCGGCTCGATTCTGGGCAACCGACCGCAGGCTGGTGTGGAATCGGGCAGTCACGTTTGTGTTCTCAGGGAAATCCCCGCCACACCCCGCGCGAAAGTAAGTCACGGTGGATGGGTGTATTCATAGGGCATCCCAAACGCCCGCTTGCCGTCGTACCGTCGTTGACGTGGACAATCGCACCGAAGTCCGCGAGTTCCTTACCTCGCGACGAGCCAAGATCACACCCGAGCAGGCCGGCGTGCCCGTCGCCGGGCTCCGGCGCGTCCCGGGGCTGCGTCGCAGCGAGGTCGCCACCCTCGCCGGGATGAGCGTCGAGTACTACGCCAAGCTCGAACGCGGCTCACTCGGCGGCGTCTCGGCCAGCGTTCTAGACGCCATCGCCCGAGCGCTCCAGCTCGACGACGCCGAACGAGCTCACCTCCTCCACCTGGCCCACACCGCCGACGGCAGTAGCGCAATCCTGCGACCCCGGCGCCGTCCGAAGCAGTGGACCGCGCGTCAAACCCTGCAATGGACCCTGGACGCGATCACCACCGCACCAGCGATCCTCGGTAACGACCGATTGGACTTCCTGGCCGCCAACCATCTCGGCCGGGCCATGTACTCCGACCTCTACAACGACGCCGCGACGCCGCCGAACTTCGCCCGCTTCACCTTCCTCGACAGCGCCGCCCACCGGTTCTACCCCGACTGGGAACTCGCCGCCGACATGTCTGTCGCCAACCTGCGCACCGCTGCCGGACGCAACCCCCAGGACAAAGGCCTGCACGACCTGGTTGGCGAACTGTCCACCCGCAGCGACGACTTCCGTCGCCGCTGGGGATCCCATAACGTTCGTACCCACGGCACGGGCGTCAAACACTTCCACCACCACATCGTCGGAGACCTGACCCTCGCCTACGAAAGCCTCGACCTTCGAGCCGAACCCGGCTTGACCATGACCATCTACGCCGCAGAACCAGACTCACCGACGGCCCACGCTCTAGCCTTGCTCGCCTCCTGGGCCGCCACCCAACAAGTCACGCTTGTCCAGGCACAAACTGAGCCTCCAGATCGAGACTCACTTCCAATGTCTTCCTAAGCTGGCGATCGGAGCAGCCACGTGAGCGAGGACCGGTCATTTATTGACCGGCGCACGTTGGCAAACACCGCTAAGCAAGTCCCCCGACGCCTGTGGACGTTCCCTCAGCGACTCTTAATGCGTGGGTCTCTGCGGACAGGCAGTCGAGCTGGCAACGGCCGTCTCGACATGCTCTCGGCACTGCGAGCCATCGAAGCCCATCGCGGCATCAAGGGCTGCGGGTCGAATGCGTTGCACCTTCCCAGGTGTAGACGGCCAGCGGGGGAGCGGGCAGGATCGGGCGTAGAAATCTGCATCGCTATCCGCGTTCGCTGCCCGCGTACTGGGGCCAGTGATCAGTGGTCGTGAGGGGAGTCGACGGCAATGACTGATTCAGCCCTGAACCATGGAACTCCGGCGCCGGTAGGGGAAGCAGTGGTCAATCCGCCCGGTGATTTTCTCCGGATCCGTGACGAGCTGGAGCGCAAGATCTTGCCGCTCGCCACCTCGGTGGACGGCAGGCAATTCACATTCCAGGCGTCGTTGCAGGACCTGCAGCTGCAGGTCGGAGGATACGTTGTCCTCGAGCGCGACGGTGATCGAAGAATTGGCCAGGTCCTGACACTGCGACCAGATTCCGCCTCGGCAGCCGACCTGGGTCTCGACCCGACAGCGTCTGCGCGGATCCGGCTTGCCCGCGGCGAAGGCGTAATCCTGAGCGGGGATCTTCGGCCCTTCCACGACGCCAACGCCCGACCGGCAGAACCCGACGAGGTCGCTTCGTGGCTTGAAGGGATACGCCCCAACCGCTCAACCTTGAGCATCGGAGATCTGCTCCTCGCCCCGGGGGTGCCGGCAACCCTTGATGCCGGCGGCTTCAATCGGCACACCTTCATGTGCGGCCAGTCGGGATCCGGCAAGACCTACTCGCTCGGGCTGGTCCTCGAGCGGCTGCTGCTCGGCACCAGCCTGCGCATGATCATCCTTGATCCCAATTCCGACTACGTGCGACTGTCCGAGGTTCGTGACAAAGACGATCCGGCTGCCGACGAGTACGCGGCCGCGGCCAGTTCGGTGGCGGTGTGGCAGAACGACGCCGACGCGGCACATCGGCTTCAGCTTCAGTTCATTGACCTGGATCCTGCAGCGCAGGCGGCCGTGTTTGGCCTCGATCCGATCCGCGACCGAGAAGAGTACGCAGCCCTATCAGGAATCCTGGCGGCAAGCGAGAAGGGCCGCGCCGTGATCAGCGGCCTGGATGCCTTGCAGTCATCGGACAATCTCGACGTCCGCCGACTCGGCATGCGCGCATCCAACCTCGGAGTCCTTCAATGGTCTGTCTGGAGTCGCGGTGCCGGCACCTCACTCGTAGACGAACTGCAGAATCCCACCACCCGCTGCCTGGTCGTCGACCTCGGCTCCCTCAGCACCCACACCGAGCAACGGCTCATCGCTGAAACCGTGCTCTCGACAATGTGGCGCGAGCGCGCCCGCCGCCAGCCGTGCTTGATCGTCATCGATGAGGCGCACAACGTCTGCCCCGGACAAGCACCCGACGCCCTGACTGCCCTTGCCACGAACTACGCATCCTTGATCGCGGCTGAAGGCCGCAAGTTCGGGCTCTATCTGCTCACGTCCACCCAGCGACCGCAGAAGGTCCATGACGAGGTCCTCTCTCAATGCGACAACCTCCTGCTGATGCGGATGAACTCCGAATCCGACCTCAACCATCTCCGCGAGACCTTCTCGTTCGTCCCGGCCGGACTTATCCAACGGGCCACCACCTTCCGCCAGGGCGAAAGCCTGGTCGCCGGCAAGCTCGCGCCGCACCCGACCTATGTGCGCTTCGGTCAACGACTCTCTCGAGAAGGCGGCGCGGACATACCGACATCCTGGGCGGTCATGTCATGAACAGATCAGAACACTCCTGATTGGACACGAGTGCGGATTGAGGAGGAGCCACGCCTCGTCCAATGACCGCATTCCGCCGCGCATCTTGGCACGATGACGTCGTGACCGAAGACAGCGAGCCCGGGAGTCCGCTCCGCCTCCGGGTCACCCGACTGGAAGCGTTCAGCGACGGCGTCTTTGCCATCGCCATCACCCTCCTCGTGCTGGAGATCGCTGTACCTGCCGCGTCCGAAGGCGACCTACTCACCGCCGTCATAGAGCTGTGGCCGTCATACCTCGGCTACCTGATCAGCTTCGCAACGATCGGTGCCCTCTGGCTCGGTCACACCGCAGTCACGCACTATCTGCACGCTGTGGACGCCGGGCTCTTGCGGCTCAACCTGCTGCTGCTCCTGGTGGTGGCGTTCATCCCGTTTCCCACCGGCCTGCTGGCTGAGAACATCGAGGAGCCCGCCAATGAGCGGGTAGCCGCCACGATCTACGGTGGCACCCTGCTGGCGGCGTCCGTCGTGCTTTCGGCTGTCTGGCGGTATGCGCTCTCGGCCGGGCTGATCGACCCGGAGGCCCGGCGGGCCGAACTCCGCTACCTGAGTCAACGTCTTGCGCCGGGGCTAGCCGGCTATGTCGGCTTGCTCGTGCTCGGTTGGTTCCGCCCTCTGATCGCTGTCCTCGGCTACATGCTTCTGGCTTTCTTTCTGCTCATTCCGCTGCGACGCCCAGGACGAAAGGGCCATCCCGGACGCCCAGCGTCGGACTCGCAGTAGGCGGCGCGCGACCGAAAACCCGCACGTTTCGTGAGCAATTCCGGTTGGCACACAGACCACGCTCCCAGCCCCGGTGGTTGCACACCGGCCGGATCAGCAAGGATTTGAGCTATGAGGACGTGGCGCGACCCTGAGGTGATCAGACGATTGTTGAATACCCCAGCGACCTGGGCCGTCGTCGGCTTGTCCGCCAACACCGAACGGACGGCGTACCGCATCGCAAAATATCTGCGGGACCGGCTCGACATGAGCATCGTCCCGGTCAATCTGCGGGGTGAGGACGCCCTGGGCGAGCGTGGATATCGGCGGCTCGGTGACGTCCCTGGTCCCGCTCAGGTCGTGGACTGCTTCGTGAACAGCCAGCGGGTCGGCGCGGTCGTTGACGAGGCCATCGCCGAGAAGGATCGGCTCGGGATCGAGGCCGTGTGGCTGCAGCTCGGGGTCATCGACGAAGCAGCCGCCGAACGCGCACGCGCAGCCGGCCTGGATGTGGTCATGGACACCTGCCCCGCGATGGAGGGTCCGCGGTGACCGCGAGCTGCTGATCTCGACCGGCAATACGCGACTGTGATCCCCGAAAGTGCGTCGGACCTTGAGCCCCTTCGACACACGTCGAGCCCCTTCCTGCGGGCTCAACGTGGTACAGCGGGGCTCAAAGTCGGATGCAGCGATCTACCCCGTTAGGGGTGATGCGGGGTCGCGCCGGGGCGTGGTTCGCTCTGCGCATGTGCAGATGGATGGCTTACTCCGGGGACGCGATCTTGGCGGAGGATGTGCTCTTTCGTCCCGTGCATTCGCTCATCGACCAGAGTCTCCATTCCCGAATGGGAGCCACCACGACAAACGGCGACGGCTTCGGAATCGGGTGGTACGGCGATAGCCCAAGGCCGGCACTGTTCAAGGACATCGAGCCCGCCTGGAATGACCAGAACCTCCGTGAGCTCGCGGCGCAGATTCGCACGCCGGTCCTGTTCGCCCATATCCGGGCCTCGACCGGAACGCCGGTGCAGCGCTCCAACTGCCATCCTTTCCGCCACGATCAGTGGCTCTGGATGCATAACGGCGCGATCCGCGGCTTCCACGAGATCAAACGGGATCTGTTGATGGCGGTTGATCCTTCGCTTTTTCCAGACATCGAGGGATCGACGGACTCGGAGGCGCTGTTCTTCCTCGCTCTTACCTTCGGTCTGAAGGACGACCCGTTCGGGGGCGTCGAGCGTGCCGTTGGTTACGTGGAGAAGATCGGCCACCAGGCGGGCATCGAGTATCCGATCCAGATGACCGTGGCGACCACCAATGGTGAATCGGTTTGGGCGTTCCGCTATTCGAGCGAGGGTCAGAGTCGATCCTTGTTCTTTTCGACCGCCGTGTCGGCCATTCGGGAGCTGCATCCCGAGGTGGAGATGCTTCAGCGGTTGAGTGATGAGACGCGCATCGTCGTCTCCGAGCCTTTGGGCGATCTCAGCGGCGCGTGGAACGAGGTTCCCGAGTCCTCCGCGGGCGTCGTCCGTCCGGGCGCGGACGAGATGCGGTCATTCCGCCCGGTCGCGCCCTGACGGCCCCGATCAACGATCGACTGCCGCCGCATCGGGTGTCGATGTGGCAGACGTCGGGAGCGTGTGACTGACCGCGGCCGCGGATGCCGCTGCGTCTTGAAGGGTGCCCTGTGCTGGGCGGTGGCGGCCCATCACCACCGCCATCACGACGCCGGCAGCGCTGAAGGCCGCCATCACCCAGGAGGCGGTGGCGAGTCCATTGGCAAGTGCTTCAGGGCTGGCCACGCCTTTTGCCGTCCGCGAGGCGATGACGGAGGCGAAGATAGACGCCGCCAGGGCGGTCGCGACAGCGGCACCGATGTAACGCGCCATGTTCGACACACCGGACGCCTCGCCCACCTGGTTGGCCGGAACCGCGGCGGTGGCGGCGGACGACGCCGGCCCATTCGACAGTCCCATGCCGACGGCCACGGCGATCAGCGGCAGCACGAAAGCCCCGTAGTTCCAGGATGGCTGGGTCAAACCGATCACCGCGAATCCCGCTGCTGTGATAGCGAAGCCGGCGGCGACCACGACCCGACCAGTGAACTTCGCAGCCAGCCGGGGAACGAGCGGCGCCACCAAAACTAGCCCGACCGTGGCCGGCAGGGTGGCCAGTCCCGCGTCGAATGGCGTGAAGCCGAGTGCTTGCGGATCTTGAAAGTACAGGCTCAGCAGGTACATCAGCGCGTTGATCGTGCCGGCGCCGATAAGGATCGCCACCGTGGAACCGACCAGGATTCGGTTGCGCAGCAGCGCCAGGTCGAGCAACGGGATGCTGACTCGCCGTTCGACGGCGACGAAGGAGAATCCCGCGGCCACCGATATCGCTAGGCATCCCAGGGTCGCCAACGAGAACCAGCCCCAGTCGCTGCCCTTACTCAGGGCGAGGATCAGCGGTGCCAGTGTCAGCGCGATGAGGATCGTGCCTGCGAAGTCGATTGACCGAGGCCGGTTGGGATCGCGCGATTCAGTGACCGTGGCCGCGGTCAGCACTATGCAGACCACGGCCACAACGGCATCCACCCAGAACAGGCCCTGCCAACCGGTCACGTCGACCAGGACGCCGCCCACCAGCGGCCCGGCCGCCGCCCCCACGGCGGCCGCGGCACCCCACAGGGACACCGCCCGGAGCTGGGCCTGTCCACTGTTGGCCACGGACAGCAGACTCAAGCCACAGGCCAAGATCGTCGATCCAGCGGCTCCTTGGATCATCCGACCGGCGATCACCACTTCACCGGTGTTCGACAGTGCGATCAGTACACAGGACGCGACGAACAGCAGCAGCCCAAGCTGGAAGATCCGCTTCCGTCCAAAAACATCACCCAACGATCCGGATGTGATGATCACGGCCGCCCCGACGAGCGAATACCCGGTGACCGCCCACTGCAGCGTCGCCACCGACATGCCGGTGTCCTCGCTTATAGCGGGCAAAAGAATGCTCACCGCGGACGTGTTGGCGTTGACGACCAAAGTGGAGAGGCAGGTGGCGACCAGCACGCCCCTCGTGCGGGCAGTCGTCTCAGTGGTGCTCATGGGATCCCTCCGACTACGGTCGTGTGACCTGCGGACAACCCGGCGTCAGACCCTGCACCGGAGCGCGCCGACCGGTTGAGCACCGAAGGTCGCCCGTTAGGCAGCCCTGTCCTCCTCGGAGCGACGCGGCGGTAGCGGTCTAGACCGTGTCACGACCTGGCCGCAGCTGCCGCATAATTCTGGAGGAACAGGGCTTCGACCATAGCCATGTTCTCGATCTCGGTCGGGTCCACGCTCTCGTTCGGGGCGTGGATCAGGCAAAGAGGTTCCTCGACGCCCATGAGCATGATCTCGGCCTTCGGGAACGTCTCGGCAAAGACGTTGCAGAGGGGAATCGAGCCGCCCTGGCCCTGTGTGACCACGTCCCGGCCGTACGCGTCCCGCATGGCCGTAGTCATTGCCTCGAAGCCCGGACCATTCAGTGTGCCGACGAACGGGTCGCCGTCGGCTTCCCGCTCGAAATCCACCTTGACATGCCAGGGCGCCACGGAGGCAAGGTGCTCGATCAACGCGGTCTGCGCCTGCTTCGCGTTCATTCCCGGTGGAACGCGGAGGTTGATCCGGGCACGAGCCTCCGGCTGGATCGCGGCCGACGAGCCGATAACCGGTGGGCAGTCGATTCCGAGCACGGTCACCGTCGGCCGCGCCCAGATCATGTCAGCGACGGCATCACCGAGCAGGTCGACGCCGTCGAGGACGTTCGCGTCCTTGCGGAACTGATCGGGCGGATACGGGGCCCCGTTCCAGGTCTGTGTCGCGTCCAGCCCCCTGATCGTGGTGTTGCCGTGTTCGTCGCGGAGCGTGGCCAGCATGGCGATCAACGCCGCGAGCGCGTCGGGCGCGGCACCGCCGAACATTCCCGAGTGCATAGGGCCGGACAGCGCCCGTACGGTCACCCAGACGTTGGCGAGCCCCCGCAGGCTCGTGGTGAGGCTGGGCACCCCGACCGCGAAGTTGCCGGCGTCGCAAACCAAGATCGCGTCAGCACCAAGCAAGTCAGCGTGCTCTGGCACGAACGCCTCGAGGCCGCCGGTGCCTTGCTCCTCCGAGCCCTCGCCGACGATCTTGATACCTACAGGCAGGTCGTCGCCAAGGGCCCGTAGGGCGGTGAGGTGCGTCGCGATGTTCCCCTTGCAGTCGGCGGCCCCGCGGCCGTACCAGCGGCCGTTTCTTTCGGTCAAGTCCCAGGCCGGTGTCTCCCACGCGGCGTCGTCGAGGGGAGGCTGTACGTCGTGATGGAAATAGAGCAGAACGGTCGGGGATCCGGGAGGTCCCGGCTTGTGGCCGCAAACGGCTTGGCTACCGTCCGGCGTCTCGTATCCCTCCACGTCGCGCAGGCCGACGTCGGTGAACGCCCCGACCAGGAAGTCGACCATCCGTTGACACTCCGCCGGCGGGAACTGCTGTGGGTCGTGGACGGACTTGAAGGAGACCATGCGGGCCAGGTCGGCCTTTGCCTGTGGCATAAGGCTGCGGATAGTCGCCCGCAGTGTCTCCGTCGACATCGGTTCTCCCTTCCCGCTGGCGTCGGTCGTGTCGATATGGCGGTCGGTCATCTCAGCTCGGGGCCACAGTCTCGAAGTGCTGGCTGTCCAGCCACTCCTGGACGTCCGGGACCTTCTCCGGGCAGTAGGTCTGGACGACCGTCAGCAGGCCGGTGCGCAGGCGCCCGTCCGCGATGATTGGCCGGATGTAGAACGCACCTCCAACCGAGAGATTCAGCTTGGCGATGCCCAGCGCCACACCGCTGTCGACTGAGGCGCAAACCGCGCCGCCGTCGGTGCCGAAGACCTGGGCGACCCGGGCAGGATCGTTGGGGGTACGCAGGCCGGCTTTGTCAAAGTTGGCGATGAGCTGCTCCGCCTTCGCCACAGCCTCTTCGTTCGACTTGTTGTAGTTGTAGGTGATCAGCATGACGGCCAGCAAGGCCGCCATCACGCCGCCCACAATCCAATAGATTGCCCGATGGCTCATGACGCCTCCTCAGAAGTAGTGGGCGCGAGCTGCCAGGTCGGTTTGCGGAGCCGAACGAGCAGGAAGGGGATCACCGCGCCGAGCAGGAGGATCCCGCCGCCAACAATGAGGATGTAAACGCCAGGGCTTCCGCCACCGAACTGCGACGGCGGCACGAAGCTGATCAAGATCGCGGCCGCCGAGGAGAAGATGCCGAGGACGCACAGCAGGTTGAGTGCTGGCGCACGGTAGCCACGCGGGTGGTCCGGCTGTCGTTTCCGCAGGTTCATTGCGGCACGAAACATCCACAGATACATCAGCAGATAGACCGCCGTCGTAATCGTCATGAACATCCAGTAGGCGTCTGAAACCGCCGGAACGAAGGCGAACAGCAGGGCCAGGATGGTGGTGATCACGCCCTGAGCGGCGAGGATGTTTATCTGGACGCCGTTCGGATTCGTCTTCTGGAACCACGGCGGCAGGTAGCCGCCTTCCTTCGACACCAACAACAAGCTTCTGGACGGGCCTGAGAGCCAGGTCATGAATCCAGCGAGGGACGCGCTGACGATGGCCAGGCCGACGATCGGAGTCAGGAACTGGAGGCCGAAGTGCGCAAACACGGATTCGAAGGCCTGCATGATCCCTGCAGTCAAGCTGAGCTCCTCGGCCGGGATGAACCAGCTGACGACCAGCGGCGGGAGGATCAGGACGAGGAGGACCAAGATCGTTGCCAAGAATATGGCTCGCGGGAACTGCTTGCTCGGCTTCTCGAGCTCGTTGACGTGGACGGCGTTCATTTCCATCCCGGAGTAGGCGCCGAAGTTGCTGACAATCAGCACGATGCTCGCGATTCCGTTCCACGCCGGCAAGAGATTGTCCGCTGTCATCGGGGCGGCCGACGGGTTGCCCTGCGCCAGGTAGATAATGCCCAAGATCACCAGCAGTGCACCGGGGATGAGCGTTCCGATCAGAACGCCGCTGGAGGCCAGCTTGGCAATCACTCCGATGCCACCCCGGAGCGCAAGTACCACGCCAAGCCAGTAGACTGAGATGATCACCACGGCCGTCCACACGCCGCTGGCCGCCCACTCCGGATAGATCACGTACGCGAGGGTGCTGGCCACGAACGACAGTAAGGTCGGGTAGTAGAAGATGGTCATGGCGTACTGGTGCCAGGCGGCGACGAAGCCCATGTTCGGCGATATGCCCTCGGTCACCCAGCGGTACACGCCGCCCTTCCAGCCAGAGGCGAGTTCTGCGGAGACTAGGGCCGTCGGGATAAGGAAGATAATCGCGGGCAACACGTAGAGGAACACGCAGGCTAGCCCGTAGACGGCCATGGTCGGCGCAGGACGCAGGCTCGCGACGGACGACACGGTCATCAGCGCCAGGGCCGTCCAGGTGATGTAGTTAGGTCTCGTTGCAGCCCGACTGGCGGCAACCGGCATCTCACTCCCGGCCGCGGACTCGACTGACGACATCATTCCTCCTTTGTGAGCACTGAATCGTCACCGTCAAGGTAAAAATGTGACAGGCACAACTCCAGCACCTCACCCGCTGCGGGTGGTCTTGCTGACTGACCCTTGCCAGGTCGTTCTGGAACGGCGCTTAATGATCGTGTCATCTCCGATACGTAGATGGAGGCGCCCCCGTGACTGCGCAGACCAGCCCTGCTGAACCGGTTCCCTTCACCGCTGATGACTTCGCCGCGAGGCAGCAACGATCGGCGCAGGCCGCGCAGGACGCCGGGCTCGCAGGCCTCCTGCTCACCCCCGGGCCCGACCTGCTCTACCTGACCGGATACGCACCTGTCGCGATCACCGAGCGCATCACCATGCTGGTCCTGCCGGTCGACGGCGAGCCGACCATGATCGTTCCCAAACTGGAGAGGCCCGACGCGGAGAACGCAGCGGGTGCCTCGACTCTGCAGCTCGTCGATTGGACCGACGGCAGTGATCCGTACGAGGCGACGGCCAAGCTCCTCGATGGGAACGGCCGCTACGCGCTGTCGGACTCGGCATGGGCGATGCACCTGCTCGGCTTACAGGGTGTGCTGACCAAGTCGTCGTACGTGTCGATGACAACCGCGCTCCCCATGCTCCGGGCGATGAAGGACGCTGACGAGGTCGCGCGGCTGGCCGCGGCGGGCGCGGCCGCGGACCAGGCATACGGAGAGATCCTTCACGTCCGCTTTGCGGGCCGTAGCGAGACCGATGTGGGCGCCGACCTGGCGGACTTGCTGCGCCAGTTCGGACATTCGCAGGTCGACTTCACCGTTGTGGCCTCGGGTCCGAATGGTGCCAACCCCCACCACGAAATCGGCGACCGGATCATCGAGGACGGCGACATGGTGGTGCTCGACTTCGGCGGCCTTAAGCACGGTTACGGTTCGGACACAACCCGGACCGTGCATGTCGGCGAGCCCACTGACGAGGAGCGTGAGGTGCACGACATAGTCCGCCGAGCACAACAGGCAGGTTTCGAGGCGGTCCAGCCCGGCATCGAGTGCCAGGAGATCGACCGGGCGCCACGAGCCGTGATCACTGAAGCGGGATATGGAGAGTATTTCATCCACCGCACCGGACACGGCATCGGGCTCACCACCCACGAACCGCCGTACATGGTGGAGGGCGAAACCCACCTTCTCCAGCCCGGCATGTGCTTCTCGATCGAGCCAGGCATCTACCTGCCCGGCCGATTCGGCGTCCGCATCGAGGACATCGTCACTGTCACGCCGAATAGCGGACGTCGGCTCAACCAGACCCCGCACGAGATGGCAATCGTCTCGTAGCGGCACAACTCCGTCGCAGAATTCAACCCAGCTGTTGCCCTCGAGGGCTTCAATGCTCGACAGCTGTGATGGGCGGGGATCCGTCAGTGCAAGACGTACTTGAGTCCGATGACCAGCAGCCCTAGAACACCGGCGGCGAGGGTTTCAACGGCCAGATCGACACCGCGAACCCCGGCGAGATGTGCCGCGTAAGCCGCCGTCCCGGTCAACATCGCCACAGTGAACCACAGCGCTAGCCAGGCCGACCCACTGATCCCTAACCCCAGCAGCTGCCCGAGCACGAAGACGATAATCGGGGGGAGGGAACCGACCAAGATCTCGGTGTTCCCGATCAAGGCTTTACGCAGCCGCGCGTGGGCGCTATGTTCCGGATCCCTGAACCGCCCCCCGATGGCGTCGACGTAGACGTGCGCCAGCCAGTAAGTGATGCAGCCTCCCAGGGTGGCGAGTGCCACCCGCTCTGACGTCGGTCCGTGAAGGCTAGAGATTGCGAGGATCGACGCAGACACGACTGCGCCGTACAGCAACTCGGAAACTTTCTCCGCCCGCTGAACCCGCTGCAGTTCCTCTGTGGCCCCCTCGGAAGCCGCGGAGGGTTTGATCATCTTTCGTCCGCCTGCCGTCGCCAGACGACTCAATCTAGCTCTCCGGTGAGAGCTAGGCCAGCCAGAGCTCGCCGCCCGTGCGACTCTGATAAGTTAACCCGGCACGGGTGAGCAGCGCCAGCAGTTCTGGTGCCACCATGGAGCCGTACGTCGGCAAGCGACGGCACGGTCGGAAACAACGTGAAAGGGCAAACGCCGCGCGATGGACTCGTTCTGGGATTTCTTCTGGCTCCTGATCTGGGGCTTCTTCTTCGTCTACTTCCTGATGATCTTGTTCCAGATCATCGGCGACCTCTTCCGGGATCGGGACCTGAGTGGATGGGCGAAGGCTTTGTGGATCATCGTCTTGGTGTTCATCCCATTTCTCTCTATGTTGATCTACCTCGTCGTCCGAGGCAGGGGGATGGCTGAGCGGAACGCGGCTGCCTTCCGGACTGCACAAGCGTCAACCGAGTCCTACATCAAGGACGTTGCGGGAACGGGTGGCAACGCGGCCGAACAGATCGCCACAGCCAAGGGACTGCTCGACCAGGGCACGATCACGACGTCCGAGTTCGAACAGCTCAAGGCAAAGGCCCTCGCCTGACGCATGGCTAGCGGCACGCCCTTGGCCGACGACAAACAGCAGTTCGATGCCAGGCCGGCAGCTCGGGCCTGCGGCTGCAAGCCGGGGACGCGGTCTCTGCCACTGGTCAGGTTTGCCGGGCGGCAGTGACACGCCGGGCGCCCGCGCTGATCCATTGGAGCAGCACACTTCCGCAGAGCACGCCGAGGACGACACCGACCACCGAGGCCGCGGCGGCGCCGGTGCTGTCGCTCACCGCCGACGCCGCGTCGCTGGCCCGTCCGGTGACCCCGATGAGGCTCAGCGCGCCGGGCACGAGGAGCCAGAAGCCCGGCAGGAACATCGCGAACGCCGGCATGCCGATTCGCGTCCTCGCCAATAGGTAGGCGGCCGGGGTCATCACGAGCGCCCCCACCATGCCGCTGACGAGGCCGCCGAAGATCAGGCCGCCCAAGAACTGCCCGACCCATGCGGTGTAGAGCACGATGAGCAGCGCAAGGAAGGACTTCGGCGGCGCCGAATGAGTGATCGCCACTCCGACCGCGAACAGCAGCACACCGACCCAGGGCGCCCAGGCGCCGAGGAGCGCCGGCGATCCAATGAAGGCTTCCGCCGTCGAGATGCCCACAGCCTCCACGCCGGCCAGGATTCCAAAGGCGAGCAGGGTGAGCTGGACGCCCGCCCAGACCAGCCGACTCGACCCGGCGATCATCTGTCCCTCCGTAAGCTCCCATACGGCGGTCGTCAGGGCGGCACCCGGCAGGAAGATGACGAGTGCTGCGATCATCGCCCGCAGGCCCGGTGCGGCGGCGCTTGCCTGGATGGCGAGCGCTGACACCGACGAGACGGCGAATGCGGCGAGCACTGGGATCAGGACCTGCAGGGCGCGGTCGCGTTGGGCGATCAACCGCAGCACGCCGACGAGGACGCCAAGGACCGCCGCGACGGCCACATCCTTCCCGGACGGGTCGAGGATCAGGCACAAGCCGACTGTCATCACCGAGTAGCCGAGCAGCTGGACGACGGCGTGGAAGCGATGCGGGAGCCTGCGAATCTCGCCGAGTTGCCGAAGTCCTTCGGTGGGCGCGACCTCGCCGCGTTCGGCGGTGGCCACGAGCCGGTCGACGGCTGCAGTCTGGTCGAGTCGGGGGACCCCAGACAGTTGCGTGGTCAGCTCCAGAGTCGCGGAAGTGCCGAGTCCCATCGTGACCAGCAGGGACGTGGGAAAGGCACTGATCCGCGCATCGGTGGCTCCGTAGGCCGCGGCGACCCGGCGGAGACGTGCCTCGACCACGTTGACGGGAACGCCGCTCCCATTCAAAGCGGCGCCGAGCTGGACGACGAAGGTCTCGAGCTCGCGCGGTTGCGCCTCGGGGTCGGTCATGACTCAGATTCTGCTGCTGGACCTGCGAAGAGCGGCAGCAACGCAGCGCGGCGCGCTATTCACGTTTCCGATTCGCCGAGTGAGCTCAGCAAAGGCCAAGGGCCCGGCCCCTGCGTACGGCGTCGGCGCGGCGCGTGACGGTGAGCTTCTGAAACAGCGACCGGATGTGCGTCTTCACAGTGTTCATTGAGACTACGAGGTCCGCGGCGATTTCTTCATTGGAGCAGTACTCAGCCAGCAGGTTCAACACATCAGTCTCACGGGCAGTCAGCGGGACGACGATCAAGGCGTCAAGCGGCTCCGACTCCTCTCGCTGGCGCGGCGTTCGAGGAGCGGCTTCGTAACCGAGGGAGCCGAGAAAGGCAGAGTGCCGAAGCAGCAGGTGGGCATCTCTGGCCACGAACGATCGCAGCCACCCGTCCGCTTGTCGGACGGTTCCCCGTAGCTCCTCGATGCCCGCGGCTCTCAGCGCCCTATCGACGAGAAACTCCGCAACCTGTATGTCGTTTCGCTCGACATGGAGCTGAGCCAGCAGCAACCAGCGGCGAAGCTTGGTGACCAAGGCGTCCCCGGTCGAGATGGACGGCATTTGGTCGAGCGCGGCCTCTGCAGCGGAAATATCGCCAGCTATCCGATGCGCCTTGGCCAGGAGCAACGACGCTTCACCTACGGCTACATGGGGCGATCGGGCGAGAGTGGCGATCGCCTCGCGCGCCTCACCCCCGGCGAGATAGGCCTCCGCCTCTGCCAGTCTGAACTGCTCGGCGAACCAGCCCAGCGAACTCTTGCGACTGATGCTCGAGCCGTGCTCGAGCTGTTCCAACGCGGCACGGGGTCCGTGGGTTTCCATCGCGAGCCTGACCTTCGTCAGCTGCTGCGCGGCCGCGAGCAGTGGCTCGCCCTCATCCGCACTCCTGCTGACGGCATGATCCAGCCGCTGTATCGCCTGCTCGATTTCCCCTCGTTCCAGGTGCACCAAGACGGTGGCTAGGTGCGCGAACCGGACGCCTCGTTCATCGCTGTCCGCCCTGCGAGTCGTAAGTACGGCGGTTGCGTACCGCATCGAGCGCCGCAGGTCCCCGCAGAATGCATCGAGCCAGGCCAGCCGTCCCGCGCAGTTCGTGCGGACCAACTGCTCCGCGCTGGTCTCGTCGTCGCCGTGGGTGCGCTCCAAGCTGCCGGCCCAGATCTGCAGTGTCGACCGGGCGGTGTCCAGCCTGCCCATCGACCACTCGCAGCCGGCGAGGTAATAGTCGATCAGGGGCAGAAGTTCTGGGGTTCGCGCGTGTTCGCGCGGTTGCAGGCGCTCTATCAGCTGCTGCAGCCTGGAGCCTGCGGCTAGACCGCCGACGGCGTCGCCGCGCTGACATGTCAGTGCCATCTTCACCAGAGCGACGTTCAGCAGATCTGTAGCTTCGGCGTTCGGAGCCTGAGCGAGCTCTGACTCGGCCCGATTGAGTGCGGACTCAGCGACGTCGAGCCAGGAGTGCTCGACGGCTGCCGCAGCGAGAAGGAGCGGCTCCGATTCACCGAATTCCGGCAGTTCGACCGCGTGCCGGACAACATCGCCACCGCCGCCCGCGAGTACGCCAGAGACCGAGAGCGATCGAACGAGATCCCGGGCCGCCCATGGGCGCTCGTCGGAGCGCAGATCGATGAAAGCCTGCTTGCGCGGAAATGCTTCGAGGACCGTGGCGTTGGATCGTGCGATGGCGTGCGCCCGTGCGAGCGGCACTTGGTCGCTAACGCTCATAGCGCCGGCCGAGTGCCACAGTGGGGAAGCCAGCCCCGCCTGAATGCTCAATGGCCGGCCGATTTGCGCGCTTGGCTGCGGGAGCGCTGCCTCCATTGAGGAGGTACGCGCGTGGATCGACAGCGCAGCAAGCTGTCGGCGGAAGGTCCACCCGGGCGTGTGTTCGAGCACGGCTCGGACCACCGACTCCGACGGCTGCATCCCGTAGTAAAGGAGAAAGGACTCGACGTCGATCTCCTCCATCACCCGGTCCGCAAGGTCGATCTCTCTCAGCTGCTCGGTGTCCAGGAGGCGATGGACAGAAGGCGCAGTAAATCCGGTCGACATGAGCAACAGGGTGGCCAGGGGGCATGACGTACTGGCAAGGGGCAGCTGGTGAGGCAGTGCACGGACTGACAGTTCGGGGGCGAGGGTGTGAGTAGGAAGGGTGGTCGCACTCAGAACAATGGGCGTCAATACGGGGCCATGGCCTTTGCTTCGCTTCGGGTTCGCCTACCACCCCACTTAATACGACGATGGGGTGATTCCACCTCACCCGGAGAGCGATCTCACCCGGGTGATCCTGGCGGCGCTAGATCAGCATGCGCTCGCGGCCGATCCGCACGGCCTCGGATCGAGAACGTGCGCCCAGCTTGCGATAGACCGCCGTGGTGTGTGTCTTGACGGTGTTCGGGGAGAGATAGAGTTCAGCAGCGATCTCGCCAAGACTTTGGGATCCCGTCAGCAGCCGAAGGACGTCGATTTCGCGCGCCGTCAGGGCTTCCGAGTCCTGCTGGGGGGCGGAGGCCGCCCGCAGCGCCTTCCGTACCTCTTCGACTCGGGCCACCATGTGGGCCATTCCCTGGTGGTACGGCTGGATCAGGAGGGAGACTTCATCGAGTAGCCGGCCCGCCAGCAGTAGATCCCCGCTCATGCTGGCGACGCGGCTCATGATCAGCAAGTGGTGAATCGTGGGCCACGGGCTGAGACCCGGAAGTTTTCGGCGAAGTGTGAGCCCGTACTCCAGCGTCGCCATCGCGTCCCTGAGCTCGCCGACCGCCGCTTGGCTTTGCCCTAGAGCGGTGAACGCCATAGATGCGTTCGGCAGGGCTTGCAGAGTTCGGGTCTCCACGATTTCAATCGCTTCCCGGGCCAGACTTCGAGCCCGTTCCTGGCTGCCCGACTCTGCGCAGGTGAGTGAAAGCGTCCCCAAGGCCAGGATCTTTACCAGGGCCGGAGCGGCGTCGCTGTATGCGGCACTCTCGAGGGTGCGCATCGCAGTGCTGAGGGCGCCGGCCACATACGAAGCATGACCAAGCGCCACCTGGGCGATGGCGAACGAAGGTGTGCTCCCATCTTTTTCCTCGAGGGCGACGGCGAGCCGTGCGGAGGCCAACATGTCCACGGGGCCACCGAAGCCGAACAGCCCTCGGATGAGCGCGGCGGCTGACTCCGCCGACTTCGTCCCGTCGGGCAGCGGACCACCATCCTGCGTGCTGCCGAGCTGCGCTAGTCGTCGGCTGAGTTCCTCCCTGTCTCCCGAGAGTGCCGCCATCCAGGCTGCCGTGACGGTGGTGGCCGGACTCTCATCAGCGGTCGACGCCTCCAGAGCACGGAGCCAGCCACGCACGGTGGTGGCGAGCCCCGCGTCGAAATATCGAAGCCAGTTTGCCTGCACCAAAGAGGCCGCCTGATTGTATGCACCGGCGGACAGCGCGTGTTGAACCGATTCATCAACGTAGCCGTTCGCACTCAACCAGTCGGCCGCACGCTGATGAAGCTCCGGCAGGACATCGGGCCGCTCGGCCTCGAGAGCGCTCCGTGCGACGGATCCAAACAGGTGATGGAACCGAAACCAGCGAGCCTCCGCGTTAAGCGGAATCAGAAACAGATTGCTCTGTTCAAGCTCTCGAAGAAGGCTTGCGGAGCGATGACTCCCAGTCACATAATCCGCAAGCGGTGCCGAGAACCGGTCGACGACCGACATGTCGAGAATGAAGTTGCGCATTTCGTCAGTGTGACGGCTGAGCACCTCGTCGGTGAGGTACTCAGCAATGAAGCGATCGTTTCCGGTGAAATTCCGCACGAATTCGGTCGGATTCGCCCGACCGGCCAGCGATAGCCTCGCCAGGTAGAGCCCTGCCGGCCAGCCTTCGGTCCGGTCGATCAATTCCGACACAAGATCGCTCGATAGGCGGACACCGTCCGACAACAGCAATGACGCTTCCTCCATGTTGAACGCCAAGTCGTCGGCACGAATTTCTGACAGTTTGCCGGACACGCGTAGCCTGCCGAGTCGAAGCGCTGGGTCGGAGCGGGTAATAAGGACAAGATGCGCCTTGACCGGAAGGTGTTCGATCAGAAAGTCGAACTGGGCACTGCATTCCGCCGAGTGGACGAGCTGAAAATCATCAATTACGAGGGTAATGTGTGCAAAACGGGTGGCGAACGCGTCGATGATCCTCGGCAAGACGGAGGTCGTGAGGTCGCCCGCTCCGGCGGCGGCGAAACCCGCTACGTCGCGCGGAATGGTGCACCCCGCCCAGTTAAGAGCCGTTGCAATGTGGCTCCACAGGCGGACCGGGTCGTTGTCGGCGGTGTCCAGTGAAACCCATGCGACTGTGGCGGGACGTGACCCGGACGCCAACCACTGGGTCACCAGCGTGGTTTTCCCGTAGCCGGCCGGCGCGGAGACCAGGGTGACCGGGCGTTGAGCGGCTTTCTCGAGATCTTCCAGCAACCGACTGCGGGTTACCCACTCGGACCGAAGCGGCGGCGGGCGCAGCGTCACTTCCAGCATGGGGTCGACGGGTTCCCCATCCGGGGCACCCTCATTCCACTCCAGGCTGCTCACTGTTGAACACTGCCCTTCGGCCGCACTACTCGGAACCGACGTCCTTAACCCATCGCCGATGCCATCCTAGCGTCGGACGCGAAGAACAACTGTACGAGACGAAGTGCTCAGTGCCACGAAATTGTTCAAATGTTCAAATAGAATTCAGTTTAACGCCTCCGAGGCAGCGGCCGCTCATATCCCACTTTGTACAGGAATCGCGCCAGCGTCTGCGGCTTCCTGGAGCCGAGCGAAATCTCGTTCGTTCTTGTCGGCGTACGCAACCGAGAAGTCCCCAAGCGCGTGG
>DASQUD010000200.1:0-5340 GCA_035641455.1 Propionibacteriaceae bacterium
CGCTGGTGCTACGACTTCTACAACCACCGCAGACGGCACAGCACCGCCCATATGCTGAGCCCGATCGACTACGAGAACCTAACCGCCGACCAGCCGGTCGCGGCCTAAGAGAAGTCCTCCACGATTCGGGGGGAAGCACAGACCTACTCCTGATATGGCACAAACGCCGCACTCAGTTATGGCAAACGTCACAGCGTGTCAATGCGAAGCCGCCCGGCGACGAGCCCTCCTGAAGGAGGCCAACAAGAGCCCGCTAGTCGCCACAGCTCGGGCGATCGTGGCCTGCACATCGCCGGCGGTCCCCCCGAGCCATTTCGCGATCTGGCGGACCGTTTCCACCGACAAACCAACCCGCTGCGCGATCACCGCCCGATCATCGACCGGACCAGCCGACCCGTCCAGTTCCACAGCAGCCGCCCGTCTGATCATCTGGGCCTGATGCGTCCCGGTACTCACGACCTTGGTCAGCCTCTCGCGATCATCGGCAGACAGCCGAACAATGAACACCTTCGGTCGAGGCTCGACGATCGGGGCACTCGCGGTTCTCGGCCTTCTGAGCCCACCTGCATATGCCCACTTCCTCAGCAACGACTCGGTGGACGGCAACGAAATCCGGTATGAGGACTACACCCAGTGGAACGACGCGCTGGGCCACGCGATCAGTGCGTGGGAAGGGCTGACCGGTGGGGTGAGCATCGCTCCCGACGCCTGGAACACCAATGCCGATCTGGAAGTTCGCGACTACACGAACACCAGCGACGGCCGCTGCGGCTACTGGCAACCACGGACGGGAGCCGACCTGTTGGCCCTCAACGGCCGTTACTTCAATCCCTACAGCACCAGCGATAGGCGAGCGTGTATGACGCACGAGTGGGGACACGCACACCGCTTGGCCCACTCCTACACCGACCAGGTCATGGATGCCTGCCCTAGTTCGTGGTGCAACTCCCCAGCTCCCACCACGCCACAGAGCCACGATCGCAGCGACTACTACTACCTCTGGTGAGGGCTAGATGAACAGCGCAACCACAAGGGCCGAATGGGCAGTCCCGGCGAGACACCAGCATCGACACCGTCGACGGTTCGCGCTCCTGGTCGCCGCTCTGGCTCTGGCGCTAACCAGCACGGTGTACTGGGCCTGGCCGACAACCACGGAATACCGCGAGATGCACGGCTCCTATGCGTTCGATGTCAACGACTTGACCATTCTCAACGGCCAGGCCGACAACATCGTCTTCAGCCGCGTTGTCGGCGTGGCGTCGGTCGACGAGAAGATGGGTACCACCTCCTTCGACGTGTTGATCACCGACACCATCAAGGGGGATCTCGCGGGGCGGCAAGTTGTCGAACAACTCGGCTTCACTGAGACCAATGGAAAGACCCACACGACCGTTGAAGACCCCGACCAGCCGCTGCTCCGGCCGGGCAGCGAAGTCCTCCTGACTCTCGGGCGAGAACCTGACGGACGCAACATCGTCATGGGCGGGCCCCGCTCCGTAGTCGTGCTCGACGACAAGACCAACCGCGCCGCTCTTCGCGCAGAGCGGGTGACTGCCGCCCAGAACGCCAAGCCGGTTCGGGATGCCACAGGTCGGCCGGTGCTGCCGGTGAAGCAGCGCCCGGTGCACGGCTAGTGGCGTGTCGCTGCTAACCGACGGCTGTCTTGGGTGTGATCGTTTGGCGGGTGCTGCCCTCGCGGCGGATGCGGTCGACACGATGTGCGCCGCTCGGGCCGGGCGGTCCGGCCAAAAGTGGCGTCTGACGGGTGGGCGATACTGGGTACGAACCAGTGTGACCTCTTCGATGTGAACTCGGCCCGGCCACGGAGCGGGCGGCCGCTCACGCTCAGGCAGGGTTCGTCAGCCTCCGGTCTGGTGCACCCTCTCGCGCGGTCATTGTCAGGCAGCCGGCTTGGCTTGCCCAAGCCACAGATCAAGCTCTGATTGGTCATCTCCTCGCGTCGGCAGGCCTGCCCGCAGTGGTGTCTGAGCCCACCCGTCAAGGTCGGGCGAAGCCACCCGAAGGGCCTGGGCCTTGACGGGTGGGGGCCGCCGACGAGGACGAACAGCGTCCGCGCCCCAAGATGAGGCAGCACATGTGGCAGGGTCGCCGGCGCCTGGCGCCGCCTTGACGGCCGAGACGCTGCCGCCGCTCCGCGTGTCGAGGTGTGGCGCTCGGTACGTTTCGACGGCGACACCAAGACCATGAGGTCCCGCCGGATGCTTTCGCTTCCGGCCCGGTGCCTCGAAGCGCTCCGCAAGCAGAAAGCGCAGCAATCTGCGGATCGGCTCGCCGCCGGTGAGCGGTGGCGCGAGTCCGGCCTCGTGTTCACCACCGCTTGGTACAGCCATGGACGCGGCCCACGTCCGCCGAGACTTCCGCCGCGCTCTCGCCTTAGTCCCGGGCCTCGATCCGAACGAGTGGACCCCGCGCGAACTACGACATTCCTTCGTCTCCCTGCTGTCCGACGCCGGAGCGCCGGTCGAGGAGATCTTCCGACTAGTCGGTCATAGCGGGACCAGCGTCACGGACCTGGTCTACCGTCACCGGATCAGGCCCGTCATCCAGACCGGCGCAACCGCTATGGATCGGCTCTTTGACCGTGACAGCGCGGCCGCGTAGTTACTCAGCGCCAAGTTGAGCGGCTTATGCCTTGGCACAAACGGAGGCCGAACACGGTCGGGGTGACAGGATTTGAACCTGCGACCTCTTCGTCCCGAACTCCGCGCGGATGCGTCAGCGGACCTCATTGGAGTGGGAACCGTCACCACTGCACGATCCAGGACACGTTTCGTGGCACGGTTGCTGCTGTACTTCGCTGCTGTACTGACCCTTCAATCCGCTGAGGCACAGGCGTTCACCAGAGTGCGGAGCAGTCCAGGTCGTCGCAAGCGGTGAGTGTGCGCTGCAAGTAGGGCAGCCAGACGAACTGCAGACCGGCATGCAGACCGCCGCGGCTGTACTCGACGGCGATGTAGACCCCCATCGGGATCATCAGCCGATAATCGGTCCACAGCTGCTCCCAGGAGTAGCCATCGACACCGTGAGCTAAGAGCTGATCATGGTAGCGCCGGAGCAGCGGCTTCTCCAGCCTCCGCCGATCGGCGACGGGCCAGTCAAGAACAGTCGCGTAGACCAAGTCGTAGACGCCGAGCCAGGTGGTCAGGCTCCAGTCGAACGGCTGCCGGTCGATCAGGTAGAGCGGCCTGTACGCCGTGCGCGGGACCAGGATGTTGGTGCAGCCGGGATCGCCGTGGATGATCGTGAACCCGTCTGAGTTGCGAGTGCGGTCGATCATGGCGGCCGGGTGCCGGGCGATGACCTGATTGATCAGGTCGGGCCAGTGGGTGGCCAACTCGCTCGTGCAATGCCCCAGCACATTCGGAACGCCGGGCGCGGCGATGTCGACGAAGTGCTGTATGTGCGCCGCGTCGTGGATCGGCTGGCTAGCCTTGGCCAGTTTGTTGCCGCCCCACCAGCGGGCGTGCATCGCAGCGAGACCGTCGGCCAGAGCGAGCGCATACCCCACGGTGGGTCGACGGCCGGTCGCCTCGACGTGCGTGGCGGTGAGGTCGTCGAGCAGTAGATGGTAGCCGTGGCCGGCGGTCGAGTAGGCGGCATCGTGACAGCGGACCAGCGGCGCATCTGGAACGTCGAGGTAGTCGCGGGTGTAGTAGCGAACCTCGGAATCGCTAAAGGACTCGTCATCGTCGAGGTCGGTGCGAACCATCTTGAGGAACAGGCTGGTCGGACGGTCGCCGGCCGCGTCGGCAGAGTAGCGCGGCCGCAGCCGAGCGTTGGTCGACCAGTTGCCATCGCCCTTGTCGAGTTCGACGGCGATCACCTTCCCGGCACTGAGGGTGCCGCTAGTCGAAAGGGCGCCGGTCAGCCATTCCGGCGTGGCCTGCTGTGCGCTGGTGATGACGGTATTGGGCATCGGCGATCCGATCAGTACGTCCTGCGTCGAACCTCCCACACCGCAACCTCGACGGCGAGCGTTTTTGATCCGACGCGCAGCCGGAAGAGCTGGTCACTACGCCGAAGCAGCGAAAGCGCAAGGTCGTGCCGTGGTCGAGCGAGGAGGCGCGGCGCTTCCTGGAATCGGCCCGGGCTGACCGAGACGTCATGTACGCGGCCTACGTGCTGATCTTGGTGCTCGGTCTGCGTAAGGGCGAGGTGCTCGGGCTGCGCTGGGAAGCGGTCGACCTCGGCGGGCGTGAGTTGGTTATTGATCATCAAGTGCAGCGGGTCCGGCGGGAGCTGCTCTACCGGGAGACGAAGACCGACGCGTCGGACGCCACGTTGCCGATGCCGGAGATTGTGGCGACGCCACTAGTGATCCGCCGTGATGAGCAGGACAAAGGTCGCGCCGAAGCGGGGGAGGCCTGGCAGTCTGGGGCGGCGGGCCCTTCACCGGTCGCTACGGAACGGCAGTGGACCCACGCACGCCGAACCGGCGCTTCACCGCTCGTTGTGATGCCGCAGGTGTGCGGCGGCTGACGGTGCATGATGCCCGCCGAACCTGTGCGACGCTCCTCGTTGACCCTTGACGTCCATCCACGGGTCATCATGCGGATTCTTCGCCATGCCGACCAGGCGGTCACGATGGAGATCTACGCCGAGGCCAGCTCGAAGGCGACTCAGGAGGCGTTGCGCCGACTGGGGGAGTCGCTCCGGTGAGCAGCCTACTGCTGTACTTCGCTGCTGTACCCGCCGGACGGGCCGACTCCCTGGCTCGCCGTAATGCCTTTGACCAGGTCAAACGTGGTCGGGGTGACTTGATTTGAACCTGCGACCTCTTCGTCCCGAAGCACTTCGGAGGGCTTCGCTTGATGATCTTGCCGATCGCCAAGCGTCCTGGACCAGGTACCGATATCCCGCTGTGTTCGGTCCCGTTGTCACCCACTTGGTCACTCACCGGAGGGGAGGTCGGAGACTGGTCCGGAGAGGGGACGCGGCGCCCCCGAAACGGGGCGGTGAACTGATGCATGGTCCAGAACCGCGAACTCATCGGAAAACAACCGAACGGACCTGATGAGATCGTGGCCCGCGGCTGGTCCAAGCTCGTGACACCCTAGGAAAGGACACCGCCATGTCAGAGCTTCTCGTCGACTTCATCACCTCGCTCGACGGCTACGCATCGGGAGAGGGATGGCCCGGGTTCTGGGGCCTCGAGGGACCGGAGTACCTCGCTTGGCTCGGCGAGCAGCCCGAGGTCACCTACCTGATGGGAGCGAACACCTACCGCCTCATGTCGGGCTTCGCCGCCGGCGAGGTCCCGGAGGGCCAAGACGAGTTCAGGGCCGAAGAACAGGAGTCCGTCGACGAGCTCACGCAAGC
>DASQUD010000201.1:0-16369 GCA_035641455.1 Propionibacteriaceae bacterium
CATCGGTGACGGCAAGGTCTGGTCGGTTCCAGTGGACGACATCGTCCGCGTCCGAACTGGCGAGCGCGGGCTGGACGCGCTCTGAAGCGTGATCTAACCAGCGAGCGTCTCAACGTCGCGATCCGGTCCTCGTGGGAAACCGCGTCTGGGCTGGATCGTCGGCGTTTGATGACCGAATGCGTGGAGACGGAGCTGAAGTCCCTCTACGCCGAGGCGACGAAGTCAGCACTCGGCGGAAAGGCCGGCGGACCAGCGCACGGTGTAGCGCTGGCCGCCGTCGGTTCCCTCGCTCGCCGCGAACTCGGCCCGCGCTCCGATATCGACCTCGTGCTGATCCACGATGGCAAGAACAAGCAGATCAATTCACTGGCGGAAAACATCTGGTATCCGCTGTGGGATGCACGCATTCGGATCGATCACTCGGTGCGCACTCCGGCTGAGTGCACCGACATCGCCGGCCGTGAGTTGAGTGCTGGCGTGGGCTTGCTGGACCTCCGGGCCATCACCGGCGACATGGCCATGGTCACAGCAGCTCGCTCGTCGCTCCTCGACGCATGGCGCAACAATGCCCGCAAGCGACTACCGGAACTTCTCGCCTCACTCGACGAACGCGTTACAGCACACGGGGATGCGGCGTACCTCCTCGAGCCCGACCTCAAGGAAGCCCGCGGCGGTTTCCGCGATATGACGACGCTGCGGGCGCTCGCGGCGAGCTGGCTGACCGACCGCCCGCATCTCGGTATCGATGAGCCGTACGGGCGGCTGCTCGATGTCCGTGACGCCCTACACATCTCCTCGGGCCGCGCGTTGGACCGATTGCTCTCCAGCGAGGCAGCTGATGTAGCCGAACGACTGGGATTTCCTGACACCGACAGCCTGCACTGCGACGTGTCCCTGGCCGCCCGCAGAATCGGCCATGCCGTGGACCTGACGGTGCGTGCGGCGCGCCAGGTCATTCCGCAGCGACGGATGCTCTCCTTCACGAGGCGGGAGCGTGCACCGGTCTACAGCCAGGAAGACCACGGCCTGATCGTCCACCAGGGCGAGGTCGGACTGGATCGACGAACCAAGCCGTCCACGCCGCTTCTTGGCTTGCACGCGGGCGCGCTGGCGGCGAGGCGCGGGCTCGTCCTGTCTCCGGTGACCGCCGAGAACCTCCGCCGCTACGCTCCGCCGGTCGAGGAGCCCTGGGCGGAGGAGGCTCGGGAGGTTTTCTTAGAGATGCTGGCCAGCGGAGAGAGCCTTCTCCCGGTGTGGGAGGCGCTCGATTTGGCCGGCTGCATCCCCCGCTGGATCGAGGGCTGGGAGGCCATCAGAGCCAGGCCGCAACACAATCCGGTGCACCGGCACACCGTTGATCGGCACTCCGTTCAGACCGTGGCCGAGGCGCAACGCCACCTGACAGGCGTGGAACGTCCGGATCTGCTGCTGCTGGCGAGTCTGTTTCACGACATCGGCAAGCTCCCCGGGGTGGGCCCCGAACATCCAGCCGTCGGTGCACCTATCGCCCGCCGGAATGTGGAGCGGATGGGCTTGTCGGCAAAGGATGCCGAGCTCGTGGAGCACCTCGTCCGACACCACCTCACGCTGGCCATGCTGGCGACCAAGCGCGACCACAGCGATCCCGCCACCCTCGATGCGCTGGTTCACGCCGTCGAAGGCCGGGGCGAAGTGTTGCGATTGCTACGAGCGCTGACCGAGGCCGATGCCCGGGCCGCCGGTCCCGCCGCCTGGTCGCCATGGCGATCACAGTTGATCAACGCGTTGACCGATCGGTGCGAGGGCTTGCTGGTCGGAGAGGATCGACGCAATGAGGGAACCGCGCTGGTCGATCTGGGCTTGGCCAGGTCCGTGCATCTGGACGGTCGGCCGCGCATCAGGATGGAGTCCAAACCGGGCGGGATCCAGCTGATCATCGCAGCCACTGACCGGCTGGGACTCTTCAGTGAAACTGCCGGCCTGCTGGCGTCACACTCGGTGCAAGTCCGCTCTGCGGTGCTGAACACGGTTGACGGGGTTGGCGTCAACACGTGGCGGGTTGACAAGCAGCTCGCCACCGACCTGCCCGATGTGGCGTTCTTGATCAAGCAGCTCGAGCGGTTGGAAGCGGGCGACACGACCGTGCTGCACGGCGTACGGCGCCGGGAGTCCCGTGCGCAGGCTAGTGGTTCGCCCAGCTCCAACGGCCAAGCCGCCAGGCCGTACGTCGATCTGATGGAGGACGCCAGCGAGTCCGCAGTCGTCATCGAGGTTCGGACTCCAGATCGCGCGGGGCTGCTGTACTCGCTCGGCCAATCCCTGGCGGCGGAGCGGCTATCGATTCGCTCCGCTCACATCAGTACATTGGCCGGCCAGGCGATCGACACCTTCTACCTCACTGAGGCGGACGGCTTAAAGCCCAACGCTCAGCGCGCCCAGCGGGCGGTTGCGGTGCTGATCGAGGCGGCCAGCGGTCCGCAGATCAACGAACCCGTACCGGCAACAGCCTGACGCTCAACCGGCGACGTTGACCCCCGCACGTCAACCTCGACCCGCGTATACGAGGGTCAGAGTATGCGTACGGGGATCAACGTCGTGAGGGCTGGGCCGGAGCTGGAGCGGACATCGGTCGCATGGCCTCAGCTGTCCGTTCCCGCAGGTGCGGTGGCGCTTGCCTTGATACTCACCGCCGGACGGTACGGGTACCACCGCGACGAGCTCTACTTCCTGCAGGCAGGTCAACACCTGGCTTGGGGTTATGTCGACCAACCACCGTTGACGCCCCTGCTGGCTCGCCTGATGTCCACGTTCGCACCAGAGTCGCTGGTCGTTCTGCGCCTTCCCTCTGCACTCGCCGCGGGTCTCGTCGTTTTGCTCACCGGCTTGATCGCACGTGACCTCGGGGCTTCTCGCGGTGGGCAGGTGCTGGCGGCCAGCAGCATGGCTGTCTCGAGTCTGCTGCTGGCGGTCGGCCATCTGCTCAGTACGTCGACGTTCGACCTCTTGGTGTGGACCGGTCTCAGTTGGCTGGGAGTGCGAGCGCTCCAGGGCGATGAGCGATTGTGGCTGGCGGTTGGTGCGCTCGCGGGCATCGGTCTACTGAACAAGACGCTGGTGATCTTTTTCTTGGCCGGCCTGCTGGCCGGAGTGCTGGCGGTGGGACCGCGGGATGTGTTGCGCAGTCGGTTTCTCTGGGCCGGCGCTGCCATCGCCGTGACGATCTGGATGCCCAACCTGATCTGGCAGGCACGTCACGGCTGGCCGCAGCTGGAGCTATCTCGTGCGATAGCAGCGGGCAGCTCCGGCACTTCCGAGCCACCGGTGTTGTTCATCCCCTACCAGCTCGTCCTGATTAGCCCCGCTCTGGTACCGATATGGGTTGCAGGGCTGGTGAGACTGTTGCGCAATCCAGGGATGCGGCGTGTGCGCGCCTTCGCGGTCGCCTACCTTGTCCTGCTCCTCATCTTTCTGGTCACCAGCGGCAAGCCGTACTACTTGGGCGGGTTCTATCCAGTGCTGCTGGCCGCCGGCGCTGTGCCGAGCATCACGTGGCTGAACCGTCGGCGGGCGTGGGTGCGGCGAACGCTACTGGGGGCGGGACTTGGACTCAGCGCGGTGATCTCCGCCACGCTGATGCTTCCGATCGTGCCGGTCAGCGCATTGGCAGCGACGCCAATCCCAGCCGTGAACTACGACGCTGGCGAAACGGTGGGCTGGCCCCGCTTCGCCGCCACGGTAACCACCGTGTACGAGACGCTGCCGCCCGCGGAGCGGGCAGCCACCGTGCTGCTGACCGAGAACTACGGGGAGGCGGGCGCCCTCGACCGCTACGGCGGGCCGCTAGGTCTGCCGCGCGCGTATAGCGGTCACAATTCCTACTGGAGCTGGGGACCGCCGCCTGACGGAGCCCAACCGGTAATTACGGTCGGCCTGAGATCGGACCAGCTGCTGCGGTTCTTCGGGACCGTTTCTCTGGCGGGGCAAATCGACAACGGCGTAGGACTCGACAACGATGAGCAGGGAGCGCCGATATACGTCTGTCGACAGCCTCAGCAGCCCTGGGCGCAGTTGTGGCCGCAGCTTCGGCATATTGGTTGACCGCAGGCGGAAGGATCGAGTGCACGGTCAGCGGCATCGTTGCGGGCACGGGGTAATCTGCGGCAGCTCCGCCGCGTTCTACGACCGATTGCTCTCCAGGTGGCTCCTACGCCGGCTCTACCGAGCCGTCGCGCGTGAGCTGCTGGCGGCGCTTCCGCCTGGTGCCGCAGTTCTCGATGTGGGAACCGGTCCGGGGCGGCTGCTGGTGGAGCTTGCGCGGAGCCGTCCCGACTTTCGGTTGGTCGGGGTCGATCCGTCCGAGGACATGGTCCGTCGCGGCCGGCACCATGCCCGTACGGCCGGACTCGAGGAGCGGATCGAATTCCATACCGTGGCCGCCGAGTCGTTGCCGTTTCCCGCCGGCGCGTTCGATGCTGTCGTCTCCACGTTGAGCGCGCACCACTGGGCCGACCCAGCCGCGGCGATCAATGAGCAAGCCCGAGTGCTCCGTCCCGGTGGACAGCTGCGCGTCTACGACCTGCGTCGCGAGGGCTTGGAGGATCTAACTCCGCTCCTGGCATCGGCACTGCCGGGCACGGTGCAAACTCGCAAGAGGCTGGCCGGACTCGTAGCGTCGCGGATTGGATGCCTGACGGTGGTCAAGCGGGCCGGTGAGCTCGACTAGCAGCGCCACCGCCGGCCGGAACACCCAACGTCGGCCTCAGAAGCATGCCTGGGTCAACCGACCCTGGCTCTGGCTACGAGGTCATCCACCTCGGCCGCCGTCGGTGGGTTGGCCCCCCGCCGTGAGCAGACGATGGATGCCGCGGCCACCCCCCGGGTCAGCGACTCCTCCAGGGGCAGCTCCCGGTTGATCCGAGAGTCCAGAAAGCTGGCCATGAAGGTGTCGCCTGCCCCCACAGTGTCGACCACGTCGGTAGGAACGCCGGGAACGCGGGTCTGCTTGCCATCGGCCTCGATCCCGACCGCACCGTAGGAGCCAAGCGTGACCACCGCCAAGCTCAACCCGTACGTCCGCACCCAGTCGCCGGCCACCGCTAGCGGATCATTGGCCGACCGGCCGTTCGGCAGGAAGTTGATGTCCTCATCACTGGCCCGGACGATGCCGCCGTGGCCGCCGACGACCTGCAGCCAGGGCTCGACCTTCTTCCAGTAGAGCGCCGGATCGCTCATCACAGTGGGCCGGACATTGACGTCGTACGAAACGCCGGGCCGCATGGTCCGCATCCAATCCAACAGGACCTCCGCGCCGGGGCTCACAACGCAGGACAGTGAGGCGATGTGCAGCCAATCGTCGGCGGTGAGAGCGGGAAGCTCGTCGGGCTGCCAGCCGAAGTTGGCGGTCTCCGCGAAGTGAAAGGTGTAGCTCGCGACTCCCTGCTGATCGAGGCTGACGATGGCCAACGAGGTCGCTTGCGAGGATTCCACCGCCAGGTCGAGCTGGACCCGGGCACCATCGATGTAGCTTCGCAGCTGCTGGCCGAAGGTGTCCGTGCTGAGCCGGCCAAGGAAATGGGTGGGGACCCCGAGACGGCCCAGGGCGACGGCGGAGTTCATCGGGCCGCCGGCGGACAGCGCCGACCACGTGCTGGTGGCAGCGTCCTGCGGGCCGTCGGGCGACCGGATGAGGTCGATGAGTGTCTCGCCACACACCACAAAGCGCGTCATGAAGCCAACCTAGTGGAGGGCCCGGCCGTCATCTGATGATCGATCGCCGTTGCTTGCCGTCGGCTGGGCCGACCTCATTCCACAGCTGCGGCGAAAGTGCCTGCTGGCTGATCTTGGCAAGCAGTTGACCGAAGGAATAGTCGGGATCGACATCGGTGACCCGCTGGATACAACAATTCATCATCGCGCCGTCACCGCAGATCCAGGCGCAGAATCCCAGCAAGCACAGCGGCGCCGCCTCGAGCGGAGCAACTGTCCGTGCCACTACGCGTGCCCACACCCGACGATGGTGCTCTGCATCCTTCCAGCTGATCATTGCCCAGGCCACGTCCCGGACCGGGACATCGCGGGCCAACAGCGCCAGCCGTGCGCAGGTGGGGTCGTCGAGTGGCTCCTGTTGTGCCAAGGACGCCTCGATCACCGTTCGCATGAGGTCGCAGCGCGCCGCCAAACCCAGCCCGTCGACATGCGCCGACTCTTGTTGCACAAGTCGCGAGAGCGTCGCGTGTTCCTCCTCGGTCGGCCCACCGACGTCCGCTTCGAGTGCTCTCCGGTCGGGCCGGGCAGCCAGACCTGCGTATACCGCCTGTGCCGCCACCGCAGAGGAACTGGGGTCATACGGTCTGCCGTCGGGCGGGCAACAGCCACCGGTGCAAACCAAGGACCACCACCGCTGCCCGTCAACGAACAAGACGTCCTGCAACTCACAGTCAGCGAGTTCAGTGGCCACCTCGGTCAGCACCTCTCGAGCCTGAGGATCGACGCTGTATGCGATCAGGACCAAGTCTTGGGCGCGGTGCTGGCCGGCCACCCGGACGATATGTGCCGCGAGGTCAATTGCTTCGGAGGGCGGCGGTAGGTCAACTCTGATCGTGAGCACGACCCGGCCCGATCGGAGCATCACGGCAACGATGGATTCTTTGGGGTGAAATCCCACAAGGTAAGGCACCACCCCGAGGATGTCGCCGGGACGGGACAGCCTGATCCGTGCCTTCCGCCGTCGCATGCCTCTACGTTGTGGACGGCAAGCCTCGTCGCACCGGTCCGCGGAAATCTGTGGACAGCGATCCAAACGCCCCAGCACTCTGTGGAAGGACGATGTTGGGTGGACCCAGTGCGCCGTTCACCGGTTGCCGAATGGGGATCTGGCGATCGCTCGCCTAGCCGGCTGAGCTACGGTGGTCGTACATGTACGGTCCTGATGCGGCGGACTCCGGCGAACGCCGGAAGGCCGCTCCAGTAGAGCCGGCAGGAATGGGCGCCAATCCGAGCGGGCCAGGGTTCCTGCCCGCCGCACCGCCGCCGCCCGAAGCTCCTCAGTCGCTGGTACCAACCGAGGGCCGGCGAGTCGATACCGCGAGGCATCGGCGCTGGCCAGACATCCTGAGTGTGAGCTTGATCGTCGTCGTCGCTCTGGTCGTGCTGGCGGCAAGCGTCGTGGCGCGCTACCGGGACACGCACATCGCCGCTTCCGCTCCAGTCACCGTGCCATCGATCCAGGCCGATTCGCCGAGTGGCGAGATCGAGTTCACGACGCCAGACGGGGGCGGCAAATTGATCCTGCTCGGTCGCAGCTGGCGAGAGACTGGGCGCGAACGGCCAACGAACGGAACCTACCTTCAGGTCGAGGTCAAGATTGTCTGCACCTCGGGTCACGTGGGCTACGACCCGTACAACTTCCAGGCCTTTGACCACACCGGTGAATTGTTCGACGTCGCAGAGGCCGGTGTCTCGCGGCAGGTACTTGGCGTCGGCGAGCTGTCCGAGGGCCAGACCACGCGTGGATTCTTGGCCTTCGACATCCCTCGGGGTGAGGTGACGTTGCTGATGAGCGACGACTCCGACCGGTCGATCACTGCGCTGAAGATTCCTGACTGAACGCAGGATCTCGCTCCCGACATCGTCAGCGAAGCGCCTTCCGGATGACCAGCTTGAGTCCGGACCAGGTCGCGTCGATTGCGCAGACCTTGACGTCGACCAGGCCAATGGGCAGCACGATGTCGCGAATGACGTCTTCGGTCAGATCGGTCGGCAGCTTGCTTGCCCGCTTCGGCCAGGCGACCCAGACCGTCCCGTCCGGCGCCACGGCGGACTTCAGCGCGGGCACCTTCCTCGACAGGTCCGCGGCGTTCTCGACGAAGATCAGCACAACGTCCGCACGAGGTGTCAATCGGCGGCTGACCTGAACTCCACTCGGAAGCTCTCCGAGGAGCTCATTGAGGTTCGGCGGGGCGTCTAGCAGAACCACGGACATGTCGGGTGCAAATCCGAGCTTCTTCACCAGCGGTCTGCCGGAGTAGCCAAGGGTCATGGCTCACCTCCGCGCCTCATCATGCCAGCCCGCGAAGAGCAAGAAAGGCAAACCAACCCTTGCTGGCGACTATCTCAGCTGAGTGTTTCACTCCAGGTATGACGACCGAGTACCACTCCAACGAGCCGCATCGCGGCGGGCTGGCCAACCGGCTCAACTGGCTCCGTGCCGGCGTCCTCGGCGCGAACGATGGGATCGTCTCGGTAGCTGCGCTTGCGGTTGGCGTGGCAAGCGCGACACCTGGCCTGGCGCCCGTCTTGACCGCAGTCCTCGCCGGTCTGGTTGGCGGTGCAATCTCGATGGCTGCCGGCGAATATGTCTCGGTCAGCAGCCAGAGTGACAGCGAGCGTGCGTTGATCACGAAGGAACGCCACGAGCTGGCGGAAATGCCCCAGGAGGAGCTCGCTGAGCTCGTCAGCCTATACGAGCGGAAGGGCTTGAGCACCCACACCGCCCGGCAAGTGGCGCACGAACTGACAGAGCGCGATGCTCTCGCAGCCCATCTCGACGCGGAGCTGAACATCGATCCAGCGGACATCGTCAGTCCTTGGCGGGCGGCGCTCGCCTCAGCGGTGGCGTTCACCGCCGGCGGTGTGCTCCCGCTGCTGGCTGTGTTGATATTTCCGCAACAGTGGCGGATTGCGGCCACCATGATCGCGGTGTTGGGGGCCCTCGCGATCACCGGGGCGCTGGGTGCACGCCTTGGCTACAGCCCGATCCTGCGTCCGACTATCCGTGTGGTGCTCGGCGGAGCCATCGCCCTGACCACCACCTTCCTGCTCGGTCGACTCGTTGGCACTACCGGCCTTGTGTAACTCCCGACCCCAGAAACACTCGTACCTCCCGCCATTGGACGAGAGGCACGAGCACATTCCCCGAGCGTTCGCGGCCGTAGGCCGCCCTGGCGAGTACCCCGCTCGCTGACTGCGAGGTGCAGTCAAGCGGCCTCACAGTCAACGTGCGAGGCACTCACCGGGCCAAATCCGCCGGTCCCTCCCCCTTCGAGAACCCTGCGGACGAACAATGGTGTTCGGGCCCTTGGCGGTCAAGTGCTGTTGCCCAGCGCTTGATCCCTCAAGCAAATTAGCTTCGACTCTATGGAGTGTCGACCCCGGACCCGCGGATTGTCGCCTATTGGCCATGTCAAAAACCGGACAACTGCAGTCCTGTGTCCTGACACCCGATGACGATGGATTAGACGACGAGCGCGCGAATCTCGTTCACGGACAGCGGCACGCTGGCCAGCGCGTCGTCGCCGAACATAGCGGCGAACAGCTGCTCCTTGCGTGCCTTGAGCTCCATGACCTTCTCCTCGATGGTGTCTCGAGCCACGAGCCTGTAGACCAATACGGTCCTGGTCTGGCCGATGCGATGTGCACGGTCAACGGCTTGCGCCTCGGTGGCCGGGTTCCACCAGGGATCGAGCACAAAGCAGTAGTCCGCCTCCGGCAGATTGAGGCCGAAGCCTCCCGCCTTCAGGCTGATCAGGAAAACCTGCACCTGCCCGCTGCGGAACCGTTCGACCGCAGCGGATCGATTCTTCGTCCGGCCGTCCAAGTACGCGTAGCCGATACCCTCCTCCTCGAGCCGGGCCCTTACCTTGCCAAGGAAGCCGGTGAACTGGCTGAACACGAGTGCCGAATGCCCCTCCGCCACCAGCTCGCGGAGCTGCTCACACAGCACATCGATCTTGCTCGCCGGAACACCGGCGTGGACGTCGTCCACCAGGCTCGGGTCAAGACTCAACTGCCGAAGCAGAGTCAACGACCGCAGGATGGTGAATCGGTTGCGGTCAAGGTCATCAACCAGACCAAGCACCTTCTGTCGTTCACGCTGCAAATGAGTCTGGTAGATCCGCATGTGCTTCGGCTGGAGCACGACCTCGACGATCTGCTCCTGTTTCGGGGGCAGCTCGGCCGCAACGCTCTCCTTGGTCCGGCGAAGCATCAACGGCGAGATGCGGCGTCGGAGTCTGCCCATCAGCTGGTCGTCCTGAGCGCGTTCGATGGGCCGCCGGTAGAACTCGGAGAACCTGTCCGGATGGGGGAACAGTCCAGGTGCGGTGATCGACAGCAGGGCCCACAGCTCCATCAGATTGTTTTCCAGCGGGGTGCCGGTGATCGCGAGCTTGAAGTCCGATTGCAGCCGACGGGCACTCTGATAGGTCTTGGCCCGGTGATTCTTGACGAACTGTGCCTCGTCGAGGATCACCCCAGCCCAGGGCAGTTCAGCGTAGGAATCTGCGTCGATCCGCAGCAGTGTGTAGGACGTGACCACGACATCGACCCCGGCGATGGCCTCGGCCAACGGCCGGCGACGTCGAGCCTGGGATTCCTCAATGGTGACCACCGACAGATCAGGAGCGAACCGGTCTGCTTCAGTGGCCCAGTTCGACACGACGCTCGTCGGTGCGACGACGAGGAATGGTGGCTCCGCCGACGCCGCCAGGCGGGCGTGGCAGATGAGCGCGAGCGCCTGAACGGTCTTTCCCAGGCCCATGTCGTCGGCGAGGATGCCGCCAAGGCCGTGGTTCCACAGCAGCTGCAACCACCGGAACCCCTCCAGCTGGTACGGCCGGAGCGTCGCCCTGAGGGTGGGCGGTGTGGCCACCGGCTCGACCCGCTCGGGCGTTTGGTCCCCGCTGGATAGCGCGCGGACCGAGCTGATCCACCTCTCAGCCTGGCCGACGACGACGCCGAGTTTGATCAACTCGTCCCAGAGGCCCACCTGGAACCTGCTGATCCTCAAGCTTGGCCGGTCATGATCCTGCAGGGCGCGCGCCTCTTCGATGAGATTTCGCAGCTGATCAAGCTCTGGCCGATCGAGCGAAAAATAGACGCCGGTGTCCAAGATCAGATAGTCCTGCCGCTGGCTAAGAGCAACGAACAGCTCTTCGAAGGGAACAACCTCGTTCTCGATGGACACCGCTATGTGGAGGTCGAACCAGTCCGCCCCTTCGTCGTTTTCGACAGTGGAGACCTCGATCAGCGGCTGGGCTCCGGTCTCGCGGTAATCCAGCACGTCTCCGAGGAGACTGACTCGGACGCCGGCTTCCTCGAGAGTCGGCAGCACCTCAGCGGCGAAGAGAGCGGCCTGCACTCCGCCCAGGAGGACGTGCGATACGGGCTTGGGACGGCCGAAAACCTCGGCCAGCAGCGGAATTCTGTCGTACGGCAGGGGCAACTGCTCCAGCTGGCGCCGCTCCTCAGCGACGTCACGCATAGAAGGCCGCTTGACTGGCTCATCGAGGTCGAAGGTCGCCACCGAACCACCGATCCGGTATTCCCACGCCCAGTCGAGGCGGAGCCGGTGCTCCTCCTTGAATGTGGCAAGCAGGGTCAGCAGCGGCGGCTGATATTCGGGCAGCGAGACCGAGCCGTCGATCGAGCTGATAGCGACCTTCTGACGGAGCTGCGGTACGTAGTCGGTGGTAAAGCGGTGTTCGTCAGCGACGGGAATTGTCAGGGAGGAGCCCTCGGCCAGAAGCTGGCGCAGCTCCCTGCTGAGCGGCTGGGTGAGCTGAAACAGACTCAATGTTGGGGTAGGGCCAGGCCCCGGTCCCCAGTGGAATAACCCATGTGCGGGATCGCCGAGCAACCCGATGCGCCGCACCTGCAATTCATGACCGTTCTCAAGCACTGCGGGTGACACGACGAGCGGTCCTTCAGCGGAGCGCCGCAGGTCCAACACGACGGACGCCTTCGTTCCGGATAGCTCCGGCCCGCTTTCGGAGCCTGCAACCAGCAACGTCAGCCCGCTCTCTGCCGCCTGTTCCAGGAGGGACCAGCAGACGCTGGTTACGGAGCTGATCGAGAGCCATGGCGTTCGCGGGAACACGTAGCGAGCGCTAGCACCGGCCGCTGCCCGGAACTGAAGCAGCAGGTCGACATGCGCGGGCAGGTAGCTGCGGCTGGCGTAGTCCAGGTCCTCCCATCCGATGCCCGTGCGAATCCATTTGCCGCTCTTACCAGCGCGCAGCGGCCGGATGCGCAGGTCGATGCGGCTGGGTTGTGCCCGATAGGTAGGCATCTGCTCGACCTCGAACTCCAGGCCCAGCAGTTCGGTCGCGACCGGAGGCGGATCCGGTGCTACCGCGATTTTGCGAAGGGTCCGCTCCCACGCTGGTTGCGCCAGCTGGGTGGAAACGCTGGCCGTGGTGCGGGCCACGATGAGCACCGCGGCGGCATGCTTGCAGTCCATGGCCACGGGACAGGAGCAGACGCCGCGATGCGCGGTCAGGGCACCTGAGGCCGACTGCGCCAACTGGATCGAGGTGGCGTAATCGTCGCGGTAGGTTCCCCGAACTCGGCCACGAATGATCAGGCCGCGCTCATCGAGCTCGACGTCGGTCACCCGACCACTGCGGGCGTAGACCATCCCCCGAGCGAATGCCTCGTGGCCGACCATCTGGATGATGGCATCGTTGCCGAGCATCGATGTCCATGATCCAGCCATAATTGGCATGCTAATCCTCGGCCAGGACACTGCCGCCGTACGCAGTGTGACAGCGGCCACCCCGCTTTCCGGGGTCGGAGGGGCGGTGCCACAGTTAGCTCTACGACGCCAGAGGGCGTCATGTCACCGAGCCTGCGGCTCACCAACAGACGGAGGGATCTATGAGCGAATCAACGCCCACTCCCAGCGAGGGTAGAGACAAGCTGGAGGGAGTAGCCGACGGCGGTGCCGACGGTGTTCCGGGCATCCAAGACGGCGGCGCTGATGGTGGCGCGGACAGCGGCGCTGACGGTGGCGCGTACAGCGGGGCGTCGGATCGAGGCGCTGACAGAGGCTCCGATCTTGGTGCGGATGTGGGCGCGGGGTCGGGATCAGATCTCGGCGCGGACCTCGGGGCCGGATCCGGCTCAGATCTTGGAGCGGATGCTGGAGCCGGACGGGGCTCGGACCTGGGCGCCGACGCTGGTGCCGAAGCCACAGAGTCCAGCTCGGGATTCGGTGCTGGCGGCGCCGCCGCATCCGATGAGAGTCCGGCAGCCGGCCAGGGCGTTGGTGCGCCTGGGACGTCCGGTGGTGGCTCGGGGACCCAGTACACCCGAGGGGGCAGCGGTGCCGATGGTGGAGCACTCGGCTCGGACCGCGGTGCCGACAGTGGAGCCGACGGCGGAGCGTTCGGTGACGGCGGCGCCGATAGTGGCGCCCGTGGTGACGGCGGTGCTGACGGCGGAGCGGACCGTGGGGCTGACGGCGGCGCCGACGGCGGAGCGTTCGGAGACGGTGGAGCGGACCGTGGGGCTGACGGCGGAGCGCGCGGAGACGGCGGCGCAGACAGGGGTGCCGACGGCGGAGCAGACAGTGGTGCAGGCGACGATGCGTTCGGCTCTGACAGGGGCACTGAGTACGACCGTGATGCGGAGTCGGGGGTGGGAGGTGTCGCAGGATCGCAGAGTGGACCTGACGGCCCACAGACCCTGGCCGGAGCCAGCGGAGCCACTGGAATGGCTGACGGCGGTGCCGATGGCGGAGCTGACGGAGGAGCTGATGGTGGCGCCGAGACCAGCTATGGGGCTGACCGCGCAGCCACCGATCCAAACGTCGATCGCGACAATCTCTAGCGGTGGATTGATTTCTTTTGACTACACCTCGTGACCCACGCCGGGTGCCCGGGATCCAGCCCGGGCACCCCGTCCTCACTCAGCTGATCAGCATTGATCCTGAGCGCTTTGCCACCGATTACTGGGGCAGGCAGGCGCTGCTCTCCCGAGCAGACGAGTTGCCGGGTGGCTTCGCTGGACTGTTGAACAGTGACGCCATCGACGAACTCGTGTCCGAGCGCGGACTCCGGACGCCATTCCTGCGGGTGGCCAAGAATGGGTCCACGCTCGCCGAGAAGGCCTTTACCGGACCGGGTGGCGTGGGGGCCACGATTGGGGACCAGGTCAGCGACGACAAGCTCGTGCGGCTCTTCGCAGATGGGTCGACCCTGGTGCTCCAGGCACTCCACCGAGTGTGGCCGCCGATCATCGAGTTCTGCCAGCGATTGGCGGACGAGCTCGGACATCCAGTCCAGGCCAACGCGTACACCACTCCCCCGCAAAATCAGGGCTTCAGCAACCACTATGACGTTCACGATGTCTTCGTCCTTCAGCTTGAAGGCTCGAAACGCTGGCAGATACACTCGCCGGTGCTCGAGGCGCCGCTACGTGACCAGCCGTGGAACGATCGCAAGGCGGACGTCGAGGCGCGGGCCGCTGAGCGGCCGCTGATCGAGGCCGTATTAGAGCCGGGCGACTGCCTCTACCTTCCTCGCGGCTTCCTGCACGCCGCAAAAGCCTTGGGCGGAGTCAGCACGCATTTGACTCTCGGCGTCCACTCCTGGACGCGCTTCGCTCTGGCGGAAGACATGCTGCGACAGGCGCTGGAGGCCGTGGCACGAGATCCGGCTATTCGTCGCTCACTCCGTCTTGGTGTCGACTTTGGCGACTCGGGGTACCTGCGCACCGACATCGACCTGGTTCGGCGCTCGCTGGTTGATGCACTCGAGGCCGCCGACCTTGATGAGATCCTCAGAACGCTGCGTCGCAACGCCCGTGGCACCCAGCGCGCGGCGCCAATCGGCCCGCTACGCCAGCTTCGAGATGCCGATCGGATCACAGCAGAATCAACGATCGCGCTCCGCAAGCACTTGGCCGCTTCCCTTGACCAGATCGGCGGGCACAGTACGGTTCGCGGACGGGGGGGTGACTTCGCCCTTCCGGAGGAAGACGTCGCACCGATGAAGGCCTTGCTCGAAAGCGGCTCGTGCCGAGCCGATGATCTTGGTCTGAACCTCGCCCGGCGATTGGTGCTGGCTGGTCTGGCCACCGTGGAGTGAGCCAGCCGAAGGCGCGCTTTCGTTGCGCGGACGCAGCACGTGAGAGGGCCGATCCGATCGCCGGCTCCGCCCCGCAGACCCGTCGCTGGCTGCTCCTCGAGCACCTGGGTCCGTGGTCAGTAGACGCTGTGGCCGGTTCCGGAATTGAGCCAGCCATCCTCGAGCGGCTCAATGTTGCGGCCCAACAGACCATGACCAGAATCTTGCTGGTCCGTCGGCCCGGCAGGAGGGGTCGGGGACAGGAGCGGCGATGGATGCTGGCCGGTCTCGACGCAGCAACCGTGCAGGGCGCCTGGTGGACCGACGCCGACTTAGAGGCGGCAGTCGATGCCTTGACCGGTGCGGCGGCGCGCGGCACGAGCGAGCCGGAGCCGATCATCCTGGTGTGTACGCATGGAGTGCACGACACCTGCTGCGCGTTGCGTGGCCGCCCCGTTGCCGCCGCGCTGTCCGCCCGATGGCCGGAACTGGTCTGGGAGTGCAGTCATGTGGGGGGCGATCGCTTCGCGCCCAACGTTCTGGTCCTGCCGGACGGTTTCTATTACGGCAACCTCGCGACCGAGGAGGCCGTCATCACAGTGCAACATCACCTGGACGGCACCGTGGCTCCCGAGTACCTCCGCGGCATCGTTCGCTACCCGCCGCCGGTTCAGGCCGCAGTGGTCGCCGTCTACCAGCGCTGCCCTCCCTTGGGCCCTGGTCAGATCACTGTGCGATCGGTCGACCAGATCGGCCCTCACGACGGACACGGCTCCGAGACCCTTGTTGATCTTGAGGTAGCGACGCTGCACACCGCGTTCCGGGTGGAGATGCTGTCGGTTCGCCGTCCGGAGGCCAAGCTGACCTGCCGAGCCCCTCGGGAGACACCGGCCACCGAGTACCGCCTTCAGCGCTTCGAACAGACAAGTCCGGATCGATAGGCTCGCGCGCACACTGCTGACAATTATTGGCAAAGAATGATCAGGTCCGGCACTGCATAAGCACTCCATCCCCGGTTTGGAGATTACAGACCCACACGCAGGATGACGTCGTCGTTGCGACCAGGTTGGGCACGGCCGTCGGTGTTGCTGGTCGTCACCCACAGGGTCCCGTCCGGGGCTGCTGCGACGCTGCGAATTCGGCCGTGATCCTTGCTGAAGTAGGCCTTGGGCCTACCGGCATCTGTGCCTTTGAGTGGCACGGCGAAGAGGCACTGTCCACGGAGAGCACCGATGAAGGCGGTCGAGGCGACAATCGCGAGCCCTGCGGGCGAACAGCTGCTGGTCGGTGACCATGTGACCTTCGGTGCCACCAATCCGCGCTCGCTGGAGCGTCCCTCGACTCGCGGCCACCCGTAGTTCTTGCCCTTGGCGATCAAGTTCAGCTCATCCGCCTCCTGATCGCCGAACTCAGTAGCCCAGAGCCGACCCTTCGCGTCGAACGCCAGACCCTCCACGTTGCGGTGGCCGTAGCTCCAGACTCGATTGCCGAACGGATTACCTGGCGCCGCCCGACCGTCAGGTCGAATGCGCAAGATCTTGCCC
>DASQUD010000202.1:0-3082 GCA_035641455.1 Propionibacteriaceae bacterium
CCGGCGCGGAGCAGGACCCATTGATCTCGGACCACGGCGAATCGTCGGGCCTCCTCCGCGATCGGGAGGACCCCGGATTGCACGACGATCAGCTCGTGTACCGGAAGCACCCGGTCAGCGTGGCGACGCATCACCCCGGGAGTGTGCACCCCGGCCTCCACGACGCGTGCCGGCGAAGATTGCAACCAAGATAGGTCGGACATCCCGCGTACCTCCAAGTCGGAATGGTACCCATCGTGGTCGGAGGATGCCCTGTTCCCTCAGCAAAGCGAGTGACAGCTTGAATCGCTGATGGTCGGAATCAGCTCAACAAAAAGGAGGAGAAGCTTCCATGCTGACCAGGCAGCAGATCGACCAGTTCCATCGTGACGGATTGCTCCTGCTGCGCGGCGTCTTCAACGAGGAGGAGGTCCGCGCGCTGCAGCATGCTGCCGATGAGGTGACTCAAGAAGCTGTCGCCGGCACCGGCACCGGTCATGGCTATCGCGACGTCGACGGCCGTAAGCAGTACTACCGGACCGACGGCGTGCTCTGGGAGCGCTACGCGGCGTTTCGCATGGCCACTGTCCATCCCAAGCTGCTAGCCGCGGTGGCCCAATGCCTGGGCCATCCGTTTCTGCCGATCAACGACTCTCTGGTGGTGAAGCTGCCTCACTCTGGGGTGGCCATTCCGTGGCACCAGGACCCTCCGTACCAGGGTGCGGACGGGCTGGCGGAGACGTTCGGGATCCCGAACTTCGACTGCGACATCTACCTCGATCGGGCCACCGTCGAGAACGGCTGCCTGTACGGCCTGGCCGGCTACCACCTGGTTGGCCACGTGGAAGTGGAACGGTTCGCCGACGAGGAGCTGTTCGACCTCGATGACGCGGTCCCCCTGGAGATGGCTCCGGGAGACGTGATCCTGCACGCGATCAGCACCCCGCACGGGTCGCGGGCCAACGACTCCGACACCCTTCGGCGGGTGTTCTACGTTCATTTCATGGCTCGGGAAGTGATGGAAACGCTCCACCCTGAATGGGCCCGGACTCACCGCGGCTTTGACTCAGGGGACGTCCAAAAGGTTCAGGACATGGTCGAGGAGCGGATCGGAGCTGGGCGGTGGGGACCTGAAACCAAGCAGGTCGAGCTCACCGGCGACGGATTCGTCTTCGCCGGTCAACCGGTCACACCTCCGCGGCACTGGGAGACGCTCATCGCCAAAATGTCTCCCCAAGAGATAAAGGAAGCCAAGACGCTCACTCGGTCCGCGAGGTGATCCGCGCCGACGGTCGGTTCCGGCTACGCGGCTGACGCTGGGTTCGCCGCCGTGATCCAGGGTGCCGAGGCCGTCGACATGTGGCCTTTTGCCATGTGCCTCGTCGATAGCCATTCCCAAATCAACTCGCAATCGCTAGCATGACGCGCGGGTTACTGCCCCACCGGGGAGGGCGCAGGGTCATCCGCCCCGATGCGAAGAAACGCTTTGGAGTCGCTCCGGAAGTTTTGTTACGCGGGGGATGTCGCTAGTCCATATCTCCCGCTAGTGGGCGAGGTCCAAGGCGCATCCGATTTCTCGAAGAGATACTTGGGGGTAAGGATGAGGAAGACTCGTTCGCTGCTATCGCTCGCGACTGCGCTGGTGACAGCTGTTGCGCTGAGCCCCGCGGCGATGGCCCATCCGGGCCAGCATGGAGAGACTGACGGCCACCTGCTCGGTGACGGCGCCTGGGGCAAGATCGAGAAGCTCGGGGATGTGCGGGTGCACGACGCCGAGCCGGAACTGATCGCCGACGTGGCGGTGGATCCTGACGGCGACTACGCCTATCTTGCGCGTTTTGGGGGCTCGGACTGCGGCGGCCCGGAGAGTGGCGGACAGAACTCGCCGGATGGCGGGGTCTATGTGATCGATATCTCGGACCTGGAGAACCCGGTCGAGGTGGGTTTCATCGCCACACAGCAGGACACCTCGGTCGGTGAGGGCATGCAGGTGGTGCACCTGGAGACTGCAGCATTCACCGGTGACGTGTTGCTGATGAATCATGAGCAGTGCGGCAAGAACGGCAAGGGCGGGGTGTCGTTGTGGGACGTGACCAACCCGCTCAAACCCAAGAAGCTGTCGGAGCACTTCGGCGACTTCACGATCGACGAGGATCGGACCAAGCCGCACGACGCCAACCAGACGCACAGCGCCTTCATCTGGCAGGACGACGGGCATGCCTACCTGGTGGCGACCGATGACGAAGAAGCAAGCGACGTCGACATCTTCGACATCACCAACCCGAAGAAGCCGCGGCTGATCGGCGAGTTCGACTTGAACGAGTTCGGTGTGTCTCAGCCCGAGCTTGGGCTGACGGAGTCGTTCCTTCACGACATGGTGGTCAAGGAGATCGACGGTGACCAAATCATGCTGCTGTCGTACTGGGACGGCGGCTACGTGGTGCTCAACGTCAACGACCCGGCGAACCCCGTATATATCGGCGACAGCGAGTTCGCTCCGGTCGACCCGGAGCTGCTTGCCGCGACAGGCGTCTCGCTGATCCCCGAGGGCAACGCCCATCAGGCCGAATTCACCAGCGATAACCGGTTCGTGATCGGCACTGATGAGGACTTCGCAGCCTATCGGCTAACAGTCCGCACGGACGACGGTGGAAGCTACGACGGCAAGCCGGGCACGCAAACCACCATCGAGCAAGCTGCAGGGGTCACTGGCACGACTGTCTTCGTCGGCACGGCCTGCCCGGGTGAGACCGTCCCGGCGCCGCCAGCAGCCGATGGCTACATCGCCGTGGTTGAGCGGGGCACCTGCTTCTTCGAGGAGAAGGTACAGGCGGTCCTGGCAGCAGGCGGCTACGACGCCGTGATCATCATGAACCGTGAAGGCGCCGATGCCTGCAACGCCGTCACGATTCCATCCCTGGAAGCCGAAGGCATTCCGGTCATCTTCGTCAGTCGCGAGGCAGGCTATGAGTTGTTCGACCGCACCGACTTCGACCTGGCTGCCTGTCTCGAGGGAGATGGCACGGCTACCGCACCCATCCCGGTGGGTACGGTCGGTGACGTAGTCACCGACGTGGACGCCACCTTCGACGGATGGGGCTAT
>DASQUD010000203.1:0-3983 GCA_035641455.1 Propionibacteriaceae bacterium
TTGCTTCGTGCTCGGTCAACATTGTCGGAGGCTACCGCGCCACCGTGATGCTGACTAGCTTCACGCGGTCGCTTCAGCAATGAGAGTCCAAGCGACATGACGGATGTCGCGAATGCTGCCGTGACCCAGTTCGCCGGCCAGCCCTTAGCATCGTTGTACGCGAAGACGCTGAACGTTATAAACGATGCCGCTACTAGGTACACGATAACAATTAAAATCGTCACGCGCTGCAGCACTGGCGAGCCTCCCAGATTCCGGATACCGGACCCAATAAGGTCCGGCCCGGAACGGAGGACGATCTATGCGAGAACGGCGCAGGAAGTTCACACCTGAGTTCAAGGACGAGGCCGTGAAAATGGTGATCGAGTCGTCCCGACCGGTAGCCGAGGTCGCCCGGGAAATTCAGGTGAACGAAGGCACTCTCGGGAACTGGGTGCACAAGTACCGACTGGACCACGTCGGCGAGGAGCCACCACTGTCGATCTCCGACCGAGCCCGGCTCCGCGAACTTGAGCGGGAGAACCGCGAGCTGAAGATGAAGGCGGAGTTCCTGGGAAAAGCTGCGGCCTTCTTCGCCCAGGAATATCGGTGAGCGTGAAGTTCGCGTTCATCGATGCCGAGAAGGCGCGGTACTCGATCGTGAAGATGTGCGCGTGGATGGACGTGTCGACCTCGGGCTTCTACGAGTGGCGCGACCGGCCCACCTCGGCGACCGCCCGGCGTCGGGCCCGCCTGGCCACCCTCATCGAGTGGATCTTCAACGACTCCGACCACACCTACGGGCACCGCCGGATCCATGCCGCCTTGCACCGCCAGGGCGAGCGCCTCACCCCGGAACTGGTCCGCTCGATCATGCGCGAGCTGGGCCTGATCCCCTGCCAGCCCCGCCCGTTCCGGCCCACCACCACCGTCGCCGGCGACCCCGGGATGATCCCCGACCTGCTCGCCCGCGACTTCCACGCCGACACCCCCGGCACCAAGCTCGTCGGCGACATCACCTACCTGCCGACCTGGGAAGGCTGGCTGTATCTGGCCACAGTGATCGACTGCCACACCAAGGCGTGCATCGGCTACGCCCTGGCCGAGCACATGCGCGCCGACCTGGTCATCGACGCGTTGCAGATGGCCGCCCGCAACTACCCGCTCGCCGACGACGCGATATTCCACTCCGACCGTGGAACCCAATATATGAGCCACGCCTTCGCCGAGGCCACCGCGGCGCTCGGTGTCCGACGTTCGGTCGGCCGCACAGGATCATGTTTCGATAATGCGCTCGCCGAGTCCTTCAACGCCTCGTTGAAAGTTGAGCGAGTCCACCGAACCGTCTACCCCACACGCGAACATGCGCGGAAAGACGTCACCCGGTACATCGAGTTCCGCTACAATACGAAGCGTCTCCACTCGGCACTCGGCTACCGAACCCCGCAAGAGGTTCACGACGAGCACCTCAATCGGCAGATGGCGGCGTAATCAGGACCTATAACAGCTATCCGGAAAACTCGGGGCCGCCCATGCACCTCATCCTGGACAACTACGCCACCCACAAAACGCCCGAAATCCGCCGCTGGCTCGTCCGCCACCCCCGCTTCCACCTGCACTTCACCCCGACCAGCAGCTCCTGGCTCAACCTCGTCGAACGACTCTGAAGCGGCGCCCCGACGGGCCCGCTTCACCGGTCAGCCGTCCCGGATCGGTTTCAGCCAATGGGTGCAAGCCGACGACCAGCACGAGCCCGAGCGCGACCGGCGCCACGATGAAGGAGAACTGCTGTAGCGCCAGGCCTGGGTTCCGCAGCTGATGGGTGATCTGGTGCATGATCGTGGGTGTTGGTGCTGGTCACCGGGTTGAGGCCTGGTCCAACGGTCGAGAATCCCTAGTGACACGACTTACCCATCGCGGCTGCAGTGAGCTGCGGGAGGCCGTGTAGGGTCTGGTGGCGTGACGTGCGGACGTCGACCCGGCGCAATGCCGACGGGACGCGGGTGTCGTATCTGCAGCTGGCGCACAACGAGTGGGACCCGGCGGCGAAGACCGCGCGGACGAAGGTGCTGTACTCGTTCGGCCGGGCGGATCAGCTCGACCGCGCGGCGGTCGAGCGGCTGATCGGCGCGCTGACCCGGCTGGTGGGCACCGAGCCCGCCGTGTCCGGCCCGGACCGGACCCGAGTGGTGGGGGTACCGGGTCTGGAGTTCACCGAGTCCCGCCCGCTGGGTGGGGCGTGGCTGCTCGATGGGCTCTGGCACCGGCTGGGCATCGACTCCCTGCTGCGCGGGCTGGCCGGGCGGACCCGGCGGGACCCGGTGGTGGAGCGGGTGCTGTTCGCGCTGGTCGCCAACCGGGCGCTGGCGCCGTCCTCGAAGCTGGCCGCCACCTCGTGGATCGCGCACGACGTGCACCTGCCCGGGCTGACCGGCAGTGACTACCGGGTGTCCGACGACGCCTGCTACCGGGCGATGGACTGGCTGGTCAGCATCGAGGCCGATCTTGCGCGTGGAGTGTTCGACCAGGTGGCGCACCTGCTCAACCTGGAAGTCGACCTGATCTTCTTCGACACCACCTCCACCTACTTCGAGACCGAGCAGGCCGACGAGCCGGTCTGGCGCGACGCGCACGGCCACCGCGTCGACCACCGCGTCGACCACCGCGTCGACCCCGACAGCCCGAGCACGAACGCCACCACCGGCGGCGGCCGAGTGGACGGCGGCGTCAGCAGCGCGGACGGGGAGCAGGCGCCCGAGGGCGCGGCCGGGAAGGCCGGGTTCCGCACCCACGGCAAGTCCAAGGACTCCCGCGACGACCTGCCCCAGGTGGTGGTCGGCATGGCCGTGACCCGGGACGGGATCCCGGTGCGGGTCTGGTGCTGGCCGGGCAACACCAGCGACTCCCCGCTGATCCGCCAGGTCCGCGACGATCTGCGGGACTGGACGCTCGGGAAGGTGATCTGGGTGGCCGACCGCGGGTTCACCTCGAAGGAGAACCGCCGCCACCTGTCCGCCGGTGGGGACGGCTACATCCTGGGCGAGAAGCTGCGCTCCGGCTCGGCTGAGGCCACCGCCGCGCTCGCCCGCCCCGGCCGCTACCAGGACATCGCCGACAACCTGCGGGTCAAGGAAGTCAAGGTCAGCGACCACGAGCGGTTCATCGTCTGCCACAACCCCGACGCCGCCGACCGCGACGCCGCCGTCCGGACGAACCTCATCGCCCGACTCGAGGCGATGATCGCCGGCTCGGACCGGCTGCCGCAGGACAAGCGGGCCGAGCTGCGCGGGGTGATCTCCACCAAGCCCGGGCTCAACCGGTTCCTGCGCACCACCCCGTCCGGGCTGCTGCGCCTCGACGCCGCCGCCGTGGCCGCCGATGCCAAGCTGGACGGCAAGTACCTGCTGCGCACCTGCGATCCGCACCTGACCGCCGAGGACATCGCGCTGGGCTACAAGCAACTGCTCGAGGTCGAACGCGGCTGGCGGGACATGAAACAAGTGCTCGACCTGCGCCCGGTCTACCACCGGCTCGAAGACCGCATCCGCGCCCACGTCCTGCTCTGCTGGCTCGCGCTGCTGCTCGCCCGGATCGTCGAGACCCGCGCGAGCACTCCCGAAACCGCCACGACCTGGCCGCGGGCCCGCGACGAACTGCAACGCCTGCACGTGGGCACCTTCACCGGGCCGGCCGGGGTGTTCCGCCAGACCACCCCGCCCAGCACCGGGGTCCGGCGGCTGCACCAAGTCCTCGACATCGCCCTGCCGCCCCGGATCCTCGACCTCGACACCGAGCAGCCCGCAACGCCCTGACCAGGCCCAACCGCCGCGCCTAGTGACACGACGTGTCACCAGGCCAACACCCGTTTGCCCAGCTCAGACCCCGGATTCGGGCACTTTCAGCACGATGGAGCTGCGGAACCCAGGTCCGACCAACAACCACTTCAGGTCGCAGACCCGCGAACTGCATCCCGCAGCAACGGACGACCGACTAGCACACGACGT
>DASQUD010000204.1:0-4615 GCA_035641455.1 Propionibacteriaceae bacterium
TGCACATAGCCATGGTCCGGATACGGACGCTGGTCCCCGACGCGCTTGAAAATCACTGGATCACTCTAATCAGGTTTGGAACTCCTCGGCGAACACCTTCTCGTTACGATTTGGCATGCTTTTGCGGCTCGGCAACAACCCGGTACCCTCGCGCAGAGCCAGCATCTCCGGAGGCGGCGGCTGCAATCCTGAAGGGTGACAGCCTCGACGAGCCGGCCATCGAGCTCGGCGCGCCGATGGAGGACGACGAGCCCATTCCATCGCGGTTGTTCCAGCCCGCTCGCGATGCCGGACCGGCACGGCGTGGTCGCGAGAGCTACGACACCGGGAAGACCCAGACACGGCAGCCAGCCGGAGGCGCGGCCCAGGAGTTCTTCGCCCTCGGCGGCCAGGGCGACCGAGGGCCGCTGGCTGCGACGATTTCCTTAGGGCCGGGCACGCCTATCGACGCCGTAGCTGATTAACTGCTGCCATGACCAATCCACCCGCAGACTCGCCCGGGGACGAGGTGCCCGAGTCGGATTGGGCCGAGCAGAACACCGATGCCGATCCGTTGGCCGAGGGCGGCGGACCACCTGGTGAACTTCCGGCACAACTCGCCCCCGGCACCCGCGAAGCCAACGAAGCTGATCTTGCTGACCAGGAAATGATCGCCTACGTCGACGACGAGGTCTGATCGGTTGGCGTCGGGCTGCCGCTGAGAGCGTGTGGAGGCAACCTGAGGGATCGCTCAGCTGCCGCCGGTGCCAGCGATGTCAGGCATCGGATCCGACGAACTGGTGCGGGTGCCCTCGGTACTGGTCTCGCTGATGCTTCCCGTGTCGTCGGCCAAGTCGGCGCCCACTGCGTCCGCGTCCTCATTGGCACCGCTCGTCACGCCGGAATCGAGACCTTGCATGGCGGGCAGATCCGACTCTGCCGGCATGTCGCCGGCAGCCGCATCCGGACGGCTGGTCGAGTTCGCCGCTGACCCACTGGACATCTCGCTCATCGCGTACTCCTCGCCGTTGACGTTGATCATTAGTGGTTTCAGCGCCAGTTTCCTCGGTTCCCGTGGCCGGGGTCAAGGCAGCTGCCCTGGCGATCCGCCAGTTCACTTCGAAACGACATCAACGCAGGTCACGGATTGACGACAGACGAGCAATCCGTATGACCACTCTGGTCAAGCTTTGATCACGGAAATATCGACCGGACAATTTCACCATTCCGTTCGCGGCCGAGTTGATTTACGATCACGGTCTCGGGGCTACGCCAGTAGGCAGCACTCGCGCGTGCTGCCTACGTAGCAAGAGAGAGTTCGGAATGCTTCGGTTGCGTCACCTTCCCCGACGGGCCTTTCGCCAGTCCTCCACTACGGCCGTTCGTGTCCCAGCCTCGTCCGACGAGTCTTGGGGTCTGGCGATGGTCCCGATCGTCACCTGCCTTGCGCTATTGGTCTCGGCCATCGTGTGGCTTTGACCGAGTTGCTCAGGACTGGGCGTCCCGCCAACGCTGGAACCGGCCGACGTCGTCGACCACCACGGCATACGGTCTGAGCGCAGCCATTCTGGCGTAGTCGGTCTCGTTCTTTCCGGTGAAGAGATAGACCTTCAGGCCGCCAGCCTTGTAGCTGCGCATGACACTGCCAGGGATCGACTTGTTGGCGTGGACGGAGGTGCCGGTCTTCTTTAGCGTCGCCACCGAAGGCCAACCGCCACCGCCTGAGGTGACCCTCGCGTAACTGATCTTGTGATTGGGGTCGGCCGCGTCGAGTTTTTTGATCTTGTTGAGCGACGGCAGCGCGCTGTACCCAGCCTCCAGCTGGACCTTGTATCCATTGATCGCATACCACAGCTGACGAGCTTGGGCGTTGGTGATGTAGGAGGCCTTGATCTCAATGGCGAACGGTTTTCCGACCGACTTGCCGTACTTGAGCAGGTCCACAAGACGGATCAGTCTCTGCCCGCCGACGTCGGTGCGGCACTTCTTGTAGATCGAAGACCAGAGCCAGTTGGAGAGATAGCCCGAGCAGTTGGTCACGCGGTTCAGGGTGGCATCGTGCGAGATCACCATGGCACCAACTGAGTCGGCGTCAGCACCATCTTTGGCCCAGCGGACGTCGCCATCGAGGATGTCGGCGTGGTGCCGGACGGCGTAGCGATAGGACGCCATGGTCCCTTCGGCAATCGTTGACGTCGTGGCGCCTCGATGGGCGACGGCGAGTTCATCCAGGTAGCCGGCTTGTGCGGCCGGTGCGGGGAGGGCCAGGGCGATCGCCGCCGCGGCCACAGTGGTCAGTGCACGTACGCGGGTTCTCATGGGTGCTCCTGCGACAGAGGGGGAAGTTGGTGTCGCCGGAGAAGGACTCTAACGACCGTCGGTCAGGATTGCGGCGCGACGCGCTCGGCGAGTCCCGATTGTCACCTGGACGACAAGAGCCCCGGCCGGATCACGGTCGGGGCTCTCAGTCACCGGCTAAGCCAGCTGGTCGTGCTTATCCCTGGGCGTCCCGCCAGCGCTGGAACCGGCCCACATCATCGACCACTACACCGTACGGGTTGAGCTTGGCCATCTTCTCGTAGTCGGACTCGTTCTTCGCGGTGAACAAGAAGACCTTCATGCCGCCGGCTTTGTAGGTGCTCATGACGGTTGCCGGGATCGACATGTGGGCGTGGACGATGTTGCTGGTCTTCTTGAGCTCTGACACCGACGGCCAGCCTCCCCCACCGGAGGTGACCCGCGCGTAGCTGATCTTGTAATAAGGATCGGCGGCATCGAGACTCTTGACCTTTTCCAGCGCGCCGAGGCGGCCGGTGCCGGCTTCCAGCTGGACCGGTGATCTCTTGATCTGATTCCACAGCTGCTTGGCCTGGGCGTTGGTGATCGAGGTTGGCTTGATCTCCAGAGTGAACTTCTTGCCCACGGAGTTGCCGTACTTCAGCAAGTCGACGACGCGAATAAGACGCTGCTTGCCGATGTCGGTGCGGCACTTTTCGTAGATCGCCGACCAGAGCCAGTCGCGGACGTAGCCGGAGCAGTTGGTGGTTCGGTTCAGGGTGGCGTCGTGGTTGATCACAATGGCGCCGACGGTGTCGGCGTCGGCCCCGTCCTTCGCCCATTGAATATCGCCGTCAAGGTAGTCAGCGTGATGCCTCACCGCGTACTGATAGGCGGGCATGGTGCCCTCGGCCGTGGTTGACGTCGTGGCACCACGGTGGGCCACAACAATCGCGTCCAAGATGTTGGCGTGAGCTGCGGGCGCGACCACCACCATGGCAAGGCCAATGGCGATCATCGCTTTCAGAGCGCGTACGGCGTTCCTCATATGCCTCCTGGCTCGGGGGGACCGCGGTCGGGCGAGCGATCACCTTAACCGAGATCACGAAGTCCCTGAAATCGACGCGCACTCGCCAATACGGGCCCACGATCTCCTCGTAGACTGATATATCCGGCTGCCAAGCAGCACGTAGGCAAGGAAAAGTTGCGGCCACAAGCGCGTTTCAGTCGGATCACAACCATGGGGGAATCGGCACTCGCGGCGGGCCTTCGGGATATCGTCGGCGAAGGCTGTCCGCTTGCGGGCCATGGCATGACTCCTCGCGGGCAGCGGCTCGGCGGCAACCCATAGGCGGCCCGTTCGAGGAAAGTCGAGAGGGGACTGGAGTTGACGCTACCGCCGGAGGTGGGTGCGGATGCCGAGACCGCCATCCCCGATGCGGTCCTGGCGGGCGCGGCACGTACCGAGGGGCGTTCCCTCGGTCAGATCGCGTGGATGCGGTTGCGGAAGGACCGCGTTGCCCTCGTCGGCCTCGGCGTCCTGATCTTCCTGATCCTGGTGGCCATCTTCGCCCCGCTGATCGTCAAGGTCCTCGGACACCCGCCGAACGAGTTTCACCAGGACCTGATCGACACTGCTGGTGGCACGCTGGCGCCGATCGGCCCGTTGGGGGGCATGAGCTGGGACCACCTGATGGGTATCGAGCCGGTGAACGGCCGTGACATCTTCAGTCGGATCGTGTACGGGAGCCGGATCTCGCTGCTGATCGCCTTTCTCGCCACCATGCTGTCGGTACTCATCGGGACCACCCTGGGGATCGTGGCCGGCTTCTTCGGTGGCTTCGTTGACACCTCGATCAGCCGGCTGATGGACATCTTCCTCGCGTTCCCACTCCTGGTCTTCGCCATCGCCCTGGCCGGCGTGTTTCCCGACCAGGCCTTTGGGCTCGAGGGAAACCAGCTACGGATCGCCCTGTTGATCTTCATCATCGGCTTCTTCAACTGGCCCTACATCGGACGGATCATTCGCGGGCAAACCCTGTCGCTACGGGAACGTGAGTATGTCGAGGCGGCCCACAGCCTCGGTGCTCGACGCGGATATATTCTGCGCGCGGAGATGCTGCCGAATTTGATCGGCCCGATCTTGGTGTACTCGACGCTGTTGATCCCCACCAACATCCTTTTCGAGGCGGCGCTGTCCTTCCTCGGCGTAGGTATCCGGCCGCCCACCCCGAGCTGGGGTGGGATGCTGTCGGACGCCGTTGCGTATTACACGCAACCGCACTTCATGTTCTGGCCAGGCATGGCGATCTTCATCACCGTGCTGGCCTTCAACCTGTTCGGCGATGGGTTGCGCGAT
>DASQUD010000205.1:0-2351 GCA_035641455.1 Propionibacteriaceae bacterium
CATGCCGGTCTGGAACCCGGATCTACCGGAGACTGAAGACTTCCGCAGCCAATGGGAGCCGATACCAGACAATGCGGAGTTCATCAACGGGTTCCGGGCGCAGTGGGAACAGTTCTTGTCTGACGTGGACGCCGGCCGCCCCCACTCCTACGATCTCGCCGCTGGCGTCCGTGGGCTGCAGTTGGCCGACGCAGGTCTGGAATCCTCTGCCAAAGGGCAGCGGGTGGCCATTGATTGGTTTGGGTGATGACGACGACCACTGCCACGGTCGCGCTGCCCGAGGCGGCCGGCGGATGGCGAGAGATCGAGCTCAGGGAGCCGAGGGCCTGGGCCGAACACCCGGAAGGCTTCCAGAGTCGTGTTGCCTTCGCTGCCGCCCATGTCGTGGCCGACCCCCGCGGTGACAATGTCCCAGGTGCCCCGGCCGCCATTGACTGGGACACCACCCTGGACTTCCGGCGTCACCTGTTCCGCTACGGGCTGGGAGTGGCCGAGGCTATGGACACCGCCCAGCGGAACATGGGCCTGGACTGGCCGGCCACCCAGGAGCTGATCACCAGAAGCGCGGCTCTGGCTAGGGAGCACGGAGCCCGTATCGCCTCCGGCGCAGGCACCGATCAGCTCCTCGGTCCCGCTGGCGACCTGGGCGAGGTCACCCGCGCCTACCTCGAACAGGTGGAGTTCGTGGAGGGCGCCGGCTCACAGGTGATCTTGATGGCCTCCCGTCAGCTCGCAGCCGCCGCGCGCAGCGCCGATGACTATCTTCAGGTCTATGCAACGGTCCTAGGGCAGGCGACACGACCCGTCATCCTGCACTGGCTGGGCGAGATGTTCGATCCCCAGCTGAGCGGTTACTGGGGGTCGACGGACGTGGCGACCGCGACTCGTTCTTTCCTCGACCTGATCGGCGAGCACAAAGCCAAAGTCGACGGGGTGAAGGTTTCACTGCTCTCGGCCGACCACGAGATCCAATTGCGCGCCGCGCTCCCGCCCGGCGTACGGCTTTACACCGGGGACGACTTCAACTATCCGGAGCTCATCGAAGGTGACGGCGTCCATCATTCCGACGCGCTGCTGGGCGCGTTCGCCGCTGTCGCCCCGGCCGCTTCGGCCGCTTTCAGCGCCCTGGATGCGAACGACGTCGACCGATATCGCCGGGAGATGAACCCGACACTGTCCCTGTCCCGCCATGTCTTCGCGACACCCACCTACTACTACAAGACGGGGATCGCCTTTTTGGCCTGGCTGAACGGCTATCAGGACGGCTTCGTCATGGTGGGGGGCCTTCAATCCGCTCGCTCGATCCTTCACCTTGCCCGCGTGTTCGAGCTGGCCAACGAGGCGCAGTTGCTGACCGATCCTGACCGTGCGGCTCACCGCCTTGGGCTTCTCTTGGCGACCGCCGGCGTGGCTCGGTGACTCCGCGAGCCGAGCTGTCCCGGCTCTCGCTCAACCAGCGGACGACCGCCTCCTGGTCGCTGCCGGAAGCGATCCAGGGCTGCCGCGACGCCGGGCTCGGCGCGATCGGGATCTGGCGAGAGCAGCTCGCTGACGTTGGACTCGACGAGGCCTGTCGATTGGTGGCCGAGTCCGGGCTGCGCGTCTCGTCGCTCTGCCGCGGCGGATTCTTCACGACCGCTGACGCCGCGGAGGCCGAGGCGGCAGCAGCGAGCAACCGCGAGGCCATCGACGAAACAGCGGGCCTGAACGCCGCCACTTTGGTGCTCGTTGCTGGTGGACTGCCACCTGGCGACCGCGATCTGGAGGCCGCGCGTGACCGCGCCACCCGAGCCATCGAACGGTTAGTTCCGTACGCACACGAGCGGGGCGTCACGCTGGGCATCGAGCCGATGAATCCTATTTACGCCGCGGATCGGGGCGTGATCTCCACGCTGGCCCAGGCGCTGGCCATCGCGGAGCGCTTCGACGCAGCAGACGTCGGCGTAGTGGTCGACACCTTCCATCTGTGGTGGGAACCAGGGATCGCCGACCAGCTCCAGCGGGCCGGACAACGTATCGTCAGCTACCAGATCTGCGACTGGATCACGCCGCTACCGGCGGACACCCTGCTGGCCCGCGGCATGATGGGCGACGGCCACATCGACTTTCCGACTTTCACCCGATCCGTTGCCGCCGCGGGCTATCGCGGCGACATCGAGGTCGAGATCTTCAACGCCGATCTCTGGGCGGCACCACCAGCCAGCGTCGTGGAGACGATGACGGACCGCTACCTCCAGCTGGTACAGCCGTACCTCACCTAAGGGGAAGGACAGACGACGATGGTGTGGACGCTTTCAGGATTTATCGACGAGATCTCCAATGACTTCACCGAGCAGTGCAAGGTGGCGTCC
>DASQUD010000206.1:0-7054 GCA_035641455.1 Propionibacteriaceae bacterium
AACCCACTCGGCTGGCGGCATTACCGAGCGCGACTTCACCTTGGCTCATCGCATCAATGACCGCGCCGCCGAGTTCGCGCAGTGAGCGGTAACGGGCGAGCGTCCATTTCCCCGAAGCGCAATCGACCCGGAGGACTAGCCCCAGCGAGCTGGATTGCGACATCCTCATTCCGTGGTCACAGCAAGCAACGTGCCGGATGGCGCGGCGTCAGACGCGGATGTTGCGCAGGCGGTCTGGTCGATCGATGGCAGATCGTTTCGACTTCGTGCTGATGCCTCGGCAGGATGGCGGGTAGGCGATTATCTGAGCGTTACCGACGGCTCCGGCTCACAGCGTCTCGGCATGCTCGAGGCAGTCGATCCGGTGACCGAAACGGCGATTCTCGGCAGCGGCACGCTTTTCGACCTGCGTGGAACCGCATCTCAGCCGTTCCGGACCTCAGACGTGCGCAGGAGCGAGTCGACAGCCATCCGAGAGTTCTTCGGCTCCGCTTCTCTCGGCATTGGTTCGTTGCTCACCGCTGCAGACGTCGTGGCGGGTCTCGTCCCTTCCAGGCTCAACCGGCACACTTTCTGGTGCGGTCAGAGCGGTTCGGGCAAGACCTTCGCCCTCGGCGTCGCGCTGGAACGGATCCTCTTGCAAACCCGCCTCCCTATCGTCATTTTCGACCCCAACAGCGACTTCGTTCGGTTGAACACTGCGCGCGACAACGCCGATCCGAACGAGGCTGCCGAGCTCAGCTCCCGTGACATCCGAGTGCTCCGTCCTGGTGAGGGCAAGGACTCGCTTCGGATTCGCTTCCGGGACATGTCTCCGCAAGCCAAGGCTGCGCTCATCCGACTGGACCCGCTGGTAGATCGGGCGGAATACAACGCGCTGCTCCGTGTCGGGCATGCCGCGGCTCGATTCGAAGATCCACGGCAGCTTGCTCCATTCCTTCGATCGCAGCATGAGCCGGGCTACGACGCTCTGGCGGAACGGCTGGAGAACCTGGGCGTTCTGGACTGGCAGATCTGGGCTGGTGATCGTACGGCCGCCACCCAGATCATCGCCGAGAGACCCGCCGCCACCGTGCTCGACCTGGGTGGCTTCAACGATCGCGAGGAGCAGCTTGCGGTCGCTCTCGGGGTGCTCAGCGACCTGTGGATGCGCCGCGAGGAGCGCCGGCCGGTCCTGCTGGTCATCGACGAAGCTCACAACCTGTGCTCACCCGAGCTGGAATCGGTGGCGGGCCGCGCAGTTCGGGACTTGATCATCTCGATCGCGGCGGAGGGTCGGAAGTACGGTCTGTGGCTGTTGATCTCCACTCAGCGGCCCGCAAAGGTCCATCGTGGGATCGTGTCTCAATGTGACAACCTCACCCTGATGCGAATGAACTCGCCAAATGACTTGGATGACCTCGCCGACCTGTTTGGCTTCGTTCCCCGAGCGATGCTGGCGCAATCCTCTCGATTTCGCCAAGGAGAGGCGCTGCTTGCCGGAGGCTTCGTCCCCGCACCGAGCCTGCTCAAGGTGCGGGACCGCCTTACCCAGGAAGGCGGAATAGACGTCGGGGTGCCGATGCCAGACTGAGAGTGACGGTTCAGACTGACTGGAACGCACCGGGTGGTGCGCACGTGCAAACCAGGTTGCGGTCGCCGTAGCCGCCGTCGATCCGGCCGACTGGCGGCCAGTACTTGTCCGCCCCGTCGGCGTACAAGGGGCCGGCATGCAACCCGGCGGGGAACGCCGCCACCCGTCGGGGATAGGGATGCGCCCACTCGTCTGCGGTCACCTGTGCTTGGGTGTGCGGGGCGTTGACCAGCGGGTTGTCGTCTCGTGGCCACTCCCCTGCCACCACTTGCCCGATCTCTTCCCGAATCTTGATCATGGCGTCGCAGAATCGGTCCAGCTCGGCCAGATTCTCTGACTCCGTCGGCTCGACCATCAGCGTGCCGGGCACCGGAAAGCTCATCGTCGGGGCGTGAAAGCCGTAGTCAATCAACCGCTTGGCCACGTCCTCCACTGTGATCCCCGTGGCCTTGGTCACTGGGCGGAGATCGAGAATGCACTCGTGGGCGACCCGGCCATGGCGCCCGGCAAACAGCACCGGGAAGTGAGCGCCCAGCCGATCGGCGACGTAGTTCGCGGCGAGCAGCGCGTGCTCGGTCGCCGAAGTGAGGCCCGCTGAGCCCATCATCGCGATGTAGGCATAGCTGATCGGAAGGATTCCCGCCGATCCGTACGGTGCAGCCGAAATCGGGCCGACGCCAGTGGCCGGTCCCGCCATGCTGAGCATCGGGTGATTCGGCAGGTAGGGCACCAGATGCTCGCTGACCCCGACCGGGCCCACGCCCGGTCCCCCACCGCCGTGCGGAATGCAGAACGTCTTGTGCAGATTGAGGTGACTCACATCCGCACCGAACTTGCCGGGCTGCGCCAGGCCCAGCAACGCGTTCAGGTTGGCCCCGTCGACGTAGACCTGGCCGCCGACGCCGTGCACCATCTCGCACAGCGTGGTGATGCTTTCCTCGAAGACACCGTGCGTCGAGGGGTAGGTCACCATGATGGCGGCAATCTGGTCGGGATGCTGCTCGATCTTGGTTCGGAGATCATCGAGATCGACCGAGCCGTCTGCGGTGGCGGCCACTACCAAGACCTTCATGCCGGCCATCACCGCGGACGCGGCATTGGTGCCGTGCGCCGAGGAAGGGATCAAGCAGATGCGACGATCACGATCGCCCCGAGCGTCGTGATAGCGACGGATGGCCAGCAGGCCCGCCAGCTCACCCTGGCTGCCGGCGTTCGGTTGAACCGACACGCGGGCGTAGCCGGTGATCTCGGCCAGCCATGATTCCAGAGTCGAGATCAGCGTGGCATAGCCCTGCGCGTCCTCGACCGGCGCGAAGGGGTGCAAGTTCGCAAAACCGTCGTAGGAGATCGGCTCCATCTCGGTCGTGGCATTGAGCTTCATGGTGCATGAGCCGAGCGGAATCATGCCGCGGTCAAGGGAGAAGTCCCGGTCGGACAGTGCGCGCAAGTAGCGCAACAATGCCGTTTCACTGTGGTGGGTATTGAACACCGGATGGGTCAGGTACGACGTACGCCGGTCGCTGCCGGCCAAATCGCCGTACGGATCCGCACCGCCCGAAGCGCCGAACGCCGTACAAACAGCGGCCAGGTCCGCGTCCGTGGCGTCCTCGCCGATCGAGATTCCAACGCGGTCATGGTCCAACTTGCGGAGGTGGATACCGGCTGCACGCGCCGCGGCCACAATCGCGTCCGCGCGGCCAGGCACCCGTGCCACTACGGTGTCGAAGAATGCGGTGTGCTCGATTTCGGCACCCGCCGCGCGCAGATCACCGGCAAGTTGGGTGGCGCGTTCGTGCAGGGAGCGGGCGATCTGCTGCAGCCCGCGGGGGCCGTGGTAAACCGCATACATGCTGGCTGTCACGGCCAGCAATACCTGAGCGGTGCAGATGTTGGACGTCGCCTTCTCCCGGCGAATGTGCTGCTCGCGGGTCTGCAGCGCGAGCCGGAATGCCGGTGTGCCATCGACGTCTTTTGACACTCCGACCAGGCGACCGGGCAGGGAACGTTCCAATCCGGCGCGGACCGAAATGAAGCCGGCATGGGGCCCGCCGTAGAAGAGGGGCACCCCGAACCGCTGACTCGAGCCGACAGCGATATCAGCTCCCCATTCGGCCGGCGGTGTGGTGAGCGTGAGGGCCAGCAGATCACAGGCGGCGACCACCAATGCTCCCCGTGCGTGAGCAGCTTCGGCGATCGCGGTCAGCTCACCGGTGGAGGCGACACGACCGCTCGCACCAGGCGTTTGCACGACGACCGCAAACGGCTGGCTGACCTCGATCGCCGCCAGCATGTCTGAGTCGGCCACGAGAATATCGATCCCGAGCGCGTCCGCTCTGGTGCGAACAACACCTTCCGTCTGCGGCAGCACGTCGCGGTCGAGCACCACCACCGAACCGGTCTTGATGCTGCGACGGGCTAGCGTGATCGCCTCCGCGACTGCGGTTGCCTCGTCGAGGAGACTGGCTCCGGCGGTCGGCAACCCGGTCAAGTCGGCCACCATGGTTTGGAAGTTGAGCAACGCCTCCAGCCGGCCTTGGCTGATTTCCGGCTGGTAGGGGGTGTACGCGGTGTACCAGGACGGATCCTCCAAGATGTTGCGGCGGATCACCGACGGGGTGATCGTGCCGTAATAGCCGAGTCCGATCATGGCTCGACGCGGCCGGTTGCGATTCGCCAGCTGTCGGAGGTGCATGAGCGTCTCGGCCTCAGTCAACGGTGCTGGGAGTTGGAGCGCACCAGCCATCCGGATCTTCTCCGGTATGGATTCCTCGACAAGTTCGTCAAGATCGGCCAGTCCCATCGCGGCCAACATCTTGTCCCGCTCGTCGGTCTGGGGACCAATATGCCGGGAAGCGAACGGACCGGTGGAGGTGGCCGAGGTGTCAGTCATGACAGCTCCTGACTCGGAGAAGGCGCCCGCATAGGCAGGTCGCTCCCCCTCTGTCACCGGCGGTTCCAGAGTTGCCATCCCGCGCGGTCTGGGTGCCTGAGAGGTTCCGGGGATGTTGCCCCTTCGGCGCCACGAGCACAGGACTCGTGGACTCTCCCGCGAGGTATTTGCAGCAGGCCCAGATTACAGGCCTGCCGCGGACGCATGGGACCCGTCCACGCGTCCCGGATGTCAATCCGTCGGCGCCCTGACCAACCGATCTATCCGGCGGCGCGTGCCCGCCGACGCTGCGAGAGCTCATCGTGAGCGTGCGGGAGTGGCTCGGCCTCGGCCCGTTCGGCCGGCAACTCAGCCAACGTGCCTTCGATGCTGCGCCAGACAACACCCAACGCAATGCCGAAGACCCCCTGACCTCCGCGCAACAGGTCGATGACCTCATCGTCGGACGTGCATTCGAATACCGACACCCCGTCGCTCATCAGTGTCACCTGGGTCAGGTCTTCGACACCCCGGGCTCGGAGATGATCGATTGCGGCACGGATCTGCTGCAGGGAAATCCCCGCGTCGATCAGCCGCTTGATTACCTTCAAGATCAAGATGTCACGAAAGCTGTACAGCCGCTGGGTCCCAGATCCGGCAGCCCCACGAATCTCGGGAACCACCAGACCCGTACGGGCCCAATAATCCAGTTGGCGGTAGGTGATACCTGCCGCATTGCAGGCGACCGGCCCACGGAAGCCGAGGTCACTCGGCAGTGGGGAGAAGTCACCCTCGAACAGCAACTCCTGACCACCCCGACGCGGTTCCACCGAAGAATCGGCGGGTTCCACCGGGACCTCCGTGCTGTTCATCTACGCCTCCAGTCACCACACCGACTTGCGAGGGAAGGAATCGCCGGAGTTTCCCGGCCGTAATTCCACAGTCGGCATTACCCGAGAAACGCTACGACTCGCACGCGTCAACGGTCAACGACACGCCGCAGGGCTGAGGTGTCGGCGCTGAAGTCTAAAGCCTGAGATGAGGCGGCGCCGGTCCCCCATAGATCAGTAAGATAACTCTCAACTAGAGCTTCTAAGTGGGCTCTGGTCAGGTAATTTAGCTTAGTCTCGCTTCGGCTCGTCTCCAGTGAAGAAGTCGTCCGGGTTGACCTGGTCAAGAAACTCGCGAAACTTCTCGACTTCGTCTTCTTCCGCCTCGGGAATCTCGATACCGGCCTCGTCGAGAACGTCTTCGGCACAGTAGATGTCCGACCCCACCCGAAGGGCGAGCGCAATCGCGTCGGACGGCCGGGCACTCACCTCGATCCCGTCGACCAGCAGCACGGCATAGAAGGTGCCCCCCTCGAGCTCGGTGATGTGCACCTCGGTCAGTCGGTGGCCAAGCGTGTTCAAAGTGTCGACCATCAGGTCGTGGGTCAACGGCCGCGGTGGCACCACGCCCTCTTGGGCGTTGGCGATGGCGGAGGCTTCGCTGGCCCCGATCCAGATCGGCAGGTAGCGATTGCCGCCAACTTCGCGCAGGAGAACCATCGGCGCGTTCGACGGCATCTCGACCCGTACGCCGACCACATCCAGCTCACGCATGCACCAACCCTACTTCGAGTGCCATCGGGAACAATCTGCGCCCGCCCCATCGCCTCACTGTCGTCGGGAAGGTGTCCGCATCTTTCTGCTCGGCCATCGCGGCCCCGTGCGCGGGACCAAGATCAGCTGGGGTCAGCGCTCCATGGCGGTACGGAGGAGAGCGGCGTGAAAGCTGATCACCAGCTGGGTGACCTCTCCGGACACGTCCTTGTTGCCACCTGCCCGGCGCACGTGCGGAGCGATCGCTTGCTCGACCAGCCCAACTTCCCGGTCCGCCGAGATCTTGAACGCGCGTAGATGTCGCCCATCGATTCCGTACTCCCCTAGCCGGCGGGCGGCGATCGCCAGGGTCAGGGCATCGCGACCGTAATGCTTCGAACCACGGCGGGTCTGCACGATCTGATTGCGTTCGAGCTCCGCCAGCGCCAGCTCGGTTAGGCCACTGGCCTCCAGCAGCTCCGCCCGGGTGAGCCGTACCGGCGGCCTGGCGGTCGGCTGAGACGATTGGCTGGAGGATGCCACTGCGGGTGGCTCCGTCATGGGAAATGGCGATTCTAGGGCCGGCGGAGGCTGCCCTCGATCCATCGCCTCAAGGTGTTCGCGAATGACCTTGAGTGGCAGATAGTGACTCCGTTGCACGGAAAGCACGTATCGCAGGCGCTCGACGTCGGTATCGGTGTAACGCCGATACCCCGACGGCGCGCGCTGCGGACTGATCAGGCCCTCCGATTCCAGGAATCTGATCTTGGAGATGGAGATGTCCGGGAACTCGTTCTTCAGCAGCCCAAGGACATGCCCAATACTGCGGGTGCCCGACTTACTCGACATGAGGGTGCGCTACTCGGCGCCCTTGGGACTCCCGTAGAAGACCAGCCGATATTTTCCGATCTGTACCTCGTCGCCGGACTTGAGCAGGCACTCGTCAACCAAGTCGCGGTTGACGTAAGTGCCGTTCAAGCTGCCCATGTCCTTCACTTGAGTCCCCGCTGGCGTCCGCGTGAACGTAGC
>DASQUD010000207.1:0-3292 GCA_035641455.1 Propionibacteriaceae bacterium
CGATCCGACGCGGCTGCACATCGCGCCGACGGCGATCGTCAACAATGCTTTGTTCAACCTGTCGTCGGGCGACATCACTGTCGGCGACTATGCCTTCTTCGGTCATAGCGTCTCTGTGCTGACCGGCACCCACGACTGGACCAAGTTCGGCGCGGAGCGTCAGGTCGCCGTGCCGCAATCCGGCCGGGACGTGGTGATCGAAGAGGGCGCGTGGGTCTCCAGCAACGCGATCATCGTCGCCCCCTGCCGGATCGGTGCCCATTCCGTCGTCGGCGTGGGCTCGCTCGTGCTCAAGGACGTCGAGCCGTACACCATCGTCGCGGGAAGTCCGGCCAAGGTCTTGCGGACCATTCCGCGGCCGGAGGAGCCGGGGGAGGCAAAGGTCGATCTCGAGCCTGGTGCGGGTGCGGCGGCCGCTGGATGACGTTGGCAGCAACCGACGAGCGGGATGCGGGCTTGCAGCAACGTATCCAGGCGCTGGAGGCCGAGGTACGAGAACTCGTACGGGAGCTGGCAGCGACTCGTCAGCGGGAGTCGGAACTCCAACGAGATCTGGCCAGGCTCCAGGAGAAGGTCGACGGGAGCGGCCCCCGTTTCGCTGCCCTCTACGCCGACTTCGCCGCTCGCTTCCGCGGAACGGCGGAGGAGATCACAGCCAAGCTGCGGGGCTACCTACCCGACGTTCGACAGCTCGTCGATGCCGACGCAGGCCGGGACGGCGTACGTGTCCTCGACATCGGCTGTGGCCGGGGAGAGTGGCTGACGTTGCTGAAGGACGTTGGCATCCCCGCGGCGGGAGTGGATTCCCATCCGGCCTTTGTGGAGTCTGGGCGGGCGCGAGGCCTGGACATGGTCCTGGGCGACGGAATCGAGCACCTCGCGACCCTGCCGCCGAATTCACTCGACCTGGTGACCGCCTTTCACTTGATTGAACACCTGGACGTGGAGACCCTGCTCGCCTTGATCGAGGCGGCTCGCGGCGCTCTGCGGGCCGGCGGTTGCCTCCTGCTGGAGACGCCCAATCCACACAACCTGCAGATGGCGGCCTGCGACTTCTTCAACGACCCGACCCATCGCTCACCGCTGCCACCAGCACTGGTCGAGTTCCTGGTGTCCGCCTCCGGTTTCGAGCGAGTCGAGGTGCGGCCTCTGCACCCTGCGACGTCCCCGCTCGAGGGTGTGAGTGGCGCAGAGATGGGTATCGAACTGGTTGAGCGTGCGCTCTACGGCCCCCAGGACTACGCCGTCCTGGGCTACACGATCAATCCGGTGGAATAGACATGACCGGGCCGAGCACAGTGAAGGCAGCGCGGCGGTTGCTCTATCTGGATGCCTATACCGTGCCGGTGGAACAGAAGTCGGCACCCGGATCACCGCCGTCCAGCGATGCCATCGGCTACGCCATTACGTCTTCGGAGGCGATCCGTACCGGGCTTCGGGAAGCCGGCTGGGATGTACGGCAGCCGCACATTCCCGATCCTCGTGATCAGAACAGGCACGTGCGGAGACTTCGTTGGCTGCTTCGCGCCTACGAGGGTGTGTTGGACTTGCTGCGTACCTCACCACCGGACGTGATCTTCGTCTTCCACGCGTTTTCGGTGTTTCCAGCCGAGATTCGGCGGATGATCTTGGATCTCCGGCTCGACGTACCGATGATCGGATACACCCACGGCAGCCATTGGGATCCCACCGACACCTTCCGCTTCGAGGTGTATCCCGGTATGGAGACGGCCGATCTCGCCAATCTGTGTGTGCTGGACAAGATCCTGCTGGTCTCCTATCAGATGCAGGACACGCTCCGGACCAGTATCGGCGCATTCAATGAGCCGCTCGCCGCCTCGCTGGAAGCCCGCTACGAGGTCGTCGGGCTGCCGCTCGATGTGGCACGGATCGAAGCATCACGCACCGATGAGCTGGACGCTCGGCCGACCATCGTCTTCAACCACGCCCCCGTCGCCAGCAAGGATCCGGACATGTTCGCCCGGGTGATGCGCCGGGTCTTGCCCCGTCACGACGCACAGGTGCTGTTCACCCGGAGGTTTCCGCCAGACCAAGCCGGCGGACAGGCCGTGGCGGCGCTCGCCAGGGACTTCGGCGACCAAGTGGTGTTCGGCAATGACATGCCGCTGCCGGCGTACTACTCGGCGCTGTGGCGGGCCGCGATGCAGGTCTCCACCGCGACGCACGAAAGTCTGGGCATCTCGACCCTGGAGGCGATGTACACCAGCACCTGCTGCATCCTTCCGCGCGTTGGCAGTTACCCGGAGATCACCGGCAACCACCCCGATGTGCTGTACGAACGCGGCGATGATCAACTCGAGGAACGGCTGACTTACTTCCTCGATCACCCTGAGCGACGGCGCGCCGTGGCGAATGACCTTCAGCAGGCAGCAGCCCTTTATCGGCCGGAGCTGGTAGTGCGTCGGATCGCCGACGTGCTGGACAAGGTCAGCTCAGGCGTCTGACCTGAGCAGATCAGCTCAGCGAGCCGACCACGCCCGCGGTGGTGAGCAGGTCGGTCATGATGAAGGTGTCGTTCGAGCCGTACGTCGGCGTCCAGTCCGGTTCGAGCGCTAGGTAGGACGACGGGTCACCCTCGATCAGGCCTTGGATGACCTCGGCGACAATCCGACCGCCGACGGCGCCGAGGTGCTGGCCGTCAGCTTGTACGTCGGCCTCCCGCAAGACGTAGAACCAGAGAGGTGTCTGCCGGTCGAGACCGAGATCGGCCAGGTCGGCGAGGTCGGCTAGCGCCAGTGGGGTCTCGTTCATTGCCTTGGCGACCCGCTGACCTGACGGAACTTTCATGGTCAGGTTGCGGATCAGATTACGGGTGGCCAGGGAGTCCAGGTCCGTGGTGGGTTGGCCGAGGAGGTGGAAGAGTACTGACGACAGGGCGGTGTCGATCTTCTTGTTCCTGCGCGCCCGGCCGTCACCGAAGTCGAAGAACGTCTGCCAGTCGATGAAGCGCCGCGGCGCCCGGCAACCTCCGCGAAGGTCAGCGGGGTCGGTGCCGCTCAGAGCGGGATTGAAGATCAACGCGAAGAACTGCTGGGCGGGGTCGGTGACCGAGGTCCCGAAGTTGGCGCGATAGCTGGGCCGAAGTTGGGAGTGACCGAATCGGTACGCGGCGACAGAGAACTCCACCGGGATGAAGGGATCGTTGTGCCAGTCGTAGAACTGGCGTCCGTCGGTCAAGATCGATTCCACAACGTCGTCGCCGCAGGTCAGCGGCAGGAATTCATGCAAGATCATCCATTGGTAGTGCCAGCGCACGACCCGCTGAGCTTCA
>DASQUD010000208.1:0-7450 GCA_035641455.1 Propionibacteriaceae bacterium
GGATCGGGCAGCATCTCATCCTCGCCGTAGAAGCGCAGCAGTCGCGGTACGAGAACGACCCGCTCGTACATTTGGCGGCGCTCCTCGATCCAATCGATATCGGAAAGCAGCGAGTCGAAGAGGTCGTCGGCCCCCGTCATCCACCCCGGCAGCACATCGACCCAGGCGCCGCGGCCAAGCTCCTGGCGGACAAGCCCAGCTTTCAGCGATCCGAACGCGACTTCTGCGGCAGCATCGAAGAGGGATGTCTGGATCGCGGCGGACATGCCCTCAGCCTAGCACGAATTAGATCAGGCGTTCTATTCGGCGCGCTCGGCTCAGGCGGGGGCAGTCTTCACCCCGCCGATACGGCGCTACTCAGCCCGGCGGAGCTGTCGTTAGCCTCGCGGCGATGGCGTCTCGGTTGGAGTGGAGGTCGGCGAGGGTGTTCGTGTCTGGGTTTGCGTGGGCTGCGGCGCTGGTGCCGTGGTGGTGACGGTGGGCGGCCCCGGCTGCGGCGGCGCCACGGCGACCTTGTAGCTGATGGTCGTGCTGCGGGGGACGGTCGTCCCCGCTGCGGGATTCTGCTCGAACACCACGCCGGCGGGTTCGCTGTCCGTCTCGACTTCATCCTTGTTGAACTTGGTGAAGCCGGCCGTCCGAGCATCCGACTCAGCTTGGGCCGGCGTCTTGCCGGTCAGCACGGGGACCTTCGACTTGCCCGTGGCGTAGGTAAGGGTGATCTTCTGGTCGAGCGGAACGGTCGAGCCTTCGGTGGGAATGACAGACAACACCTCGTTGGCCTTGGCGTCGCTTGGCTCGTCGGCCGCCTCCCTTGTGGTCACGTTGGAGAACTTCTTCTTCTCCAACTCCGCCTGAGCGTCGTCGACGTCGTCGCCTTTGAGGCCGGTGGGGATCTTGGCGGTCTTCGGGCCGTCGTTCACCGTAATCGTGACGGTGCTGTTCGGCTCGACCTCGGTGCCGGCCACCGGATCCTGCTTGGTCACCTGGTCCGTAGTCTTCGCGTCCCCGTTGACGTGTTTGACCTCCGCCTTCAACTGAGATTCCGTCAGTCGTTCGGTGGCCTGCTGCTCGTTGTAGGTCAGCACGTTGGGTACGGCAACCTTCGCGGCGGCCTCGGGTGTCTCTGGGCCCATCAGCCGCCAGAGAGCGTAGCTCCCCCCGATCAGCAGAAGCAGGACCAGGGCGCCGATCAGGACTGCGAGCCCGGCCCGGCTCTTCGGCTCCTCCTCGTTGAAGAATTCGTCCTCGTCACCTGGGGGCTCAGCGATCACCGGCGCTGCGACGCGGGTCGGCGCGGTGTCGGGTCCGGCGGCTGCCACAGTCGTAGGGTCAGCGACCCGAGGGACGACGGCCGTAACATCCTGCCCGGCTAGCACGCGGCTGATATCAGCCTTCATCTCCCGAGCGGACTGATAGCGGTCCGCCGGATCCTTGGCCAGGGCCTTGAGGGTAATGGCGTCAATGTCGGGTGTGATCACCGGATCGACCTGGCTGGGCGGTACGGGGGCCTCCCGCACATGCTGGTACGCGACACTCACCGGTGAATCTCCAGTGAACGGCGGACGGCCCACCAAGAGCTCGTACATCAGGCAGCCAGCGGAGTAGATGTCGCTACGGGCGTCAACGGTTTCCCCTCGCGCCTGCTCCGGTGAGAGGTACTGCGCGGTCCCGATCACCGCGGCGGTCTGCGTCATGGTCGCGGAGGTATCGGCCACCGCCCGAGCGATCCCAAAGTCCATCACCTTCACGCCGCCGGTCGGTGTGAGCATGACGTTCGCGGGCTTGATGTCGCGGTGGATGATCCCCGCCTTGTGGCTGTAGCTCAGCGCGTCCAGGACACCGGCCGTCAGCTCCAGGGCCCGTTCGGGGAGAATCTTGCGGCCGTCGCGCAGCACATCCCGCAGGGTCGTGCCCTCGACAAGTTCCATCACGATGTACGGAATCGGGACTCCGCTGGTGGGATCGGGCTCCTCTCCGGTGTCGTAGACCGCCACGATCGTCGGATGGTTGAGGCCCGCTGCAGATTGAGCCTCACGGCGAAAGCGAGCCTGGAATGTGGGATCGACTGCTAGGTCGGCCCGGAGCTGTTTGACCGCAACAGGCCGGCCGAGCCTGTTGTCGATGGCGCCGCGAACCTCTGCCATGCCGCCTCGACCGAGCAACTCGCCCAGTTCATAGCGCCCTCCGACCACCACCGGGTCGCTGATCATGTCCAGAATTCCTCTCTCAACCCGATCAATTCGACCGGGCCTTTCCTGCACCCCGAGCTATTCTCCGACAGGAGCCGCCCAGGAAAGAAATGGCTCACAAAACTGCCTCCATGACGTCGCGGGCGATGGGAGCGGCCACCCGCCCCCCGGCAATGTCCTCGCGGGGGATCGACGCGTCTTCGACGATCACGGCGACCGCAACCTTGGGGTCGTCGGCTGGTGCGAAAGACGTGAACCAGGCGAACGGCTTGCGTTTGGGATCCGACTGAGCCGTGCCGGTCTTGCCACCCACCTCAACACCTGGGATCTGTCCGTTGCGGCCGGTGCCCTCCTCCACAACGGTCACCATCATCTCCTGCAGCTCTTTGGCGTTATCCGGCAGCATGGCGTCGGAGAGCTTCGCGGGCTTGTGCGTCGAAATGGGTTTGAGGTCTGACGACTGCACCATGCTCACCACGTACGGGTCCATCAGCACGCCGTCGTTGGCGATCGCTGCCGTGACCATCGCCATCTGGAGCGGCGTGGCGGCCACGTCGTACTGTCCGATGGCGCTGAGTGCCAGCTGGGCGTCGTCCAGCTGGTCGGGGAACTTGCTCGCCACCCCGGCCAGGTCGTCCAGGTGCCGCTGATCGAAGCCGAACTTCTCGGCTTGCGCACGGAGCTTGTCCTCTCCGACGTCCAGCCCCAGGTTGGCGAACGCCGTGTTGCACGAGACCTTCAATGCCTGAGTCATGGTGATCTCGGTGCCGCCGCACGGGGCGGAATTCCCCAGGTATGTGTTGGTGCCGGGCAACTTGAGTCGGACCGGGGACTCGACGGTGCTGTCGGCCGTCTTGCCGTCCGCCAGGGCGGCAGCGGCCGTCACCAGCTTGAACGTCGAGCCGGGCGGGTAAATCTCGCGCGCTGCGCGGTTCGACAGCGGTTTGTCCGGATCATCGGCCAGCCGCTCGTACGCTTTTGCTGCTTGGTCGATGTCGTGGCTGGCGATGTCGTTGGGATCAAAGGTCGGAGACGTCACCATCGCCAGGACCGCTCCGGTCTTCGGATCAAGGGCAACCACTGCACCCTTCTGGGAGCCAAGACCCTCCGCGGCTGCTCGCTGAGCATCGGGAACGATCGTGGTCTGAACGCTCGATCCTTGCGGGCTGCGATTCGTGGCAAGGTCGATCAGCCGGCGTACGAAGAGCGCGTCGTCGGTTCCGGCGAGCTGGGCGTTGTAACTGCTCTCTAGGCCGGTACGGCCGCGGTCGTAGGAGTAGTAACCGGTGACGGAGGCGTAGAGCGGGCCCCGGGAATAGGTGCGTTGGTACTTGAAGCGATCCTTACTGGGCTTGGTGGTCGCAATCTCGGTCTTCCCAGCCGCCAGGATGGAGCCACGATCCTGGGCGAACTGGGCATCCCGCACCCGCCGGTTCTGGGGTTCGGCGGCGAGGGCCGACTGCCGGAAGATCATCATGTACGTGCCGTTGGCCAGCAGCAGCCCGAACATGATCATAATGACGACCGCGACGCGCCGAATCGGCCTATTCATGTGTTGTCCCGCTCGCGCGACCGCGCTCCGAAGTCGGCGCTGTCGTCACTCTTCGCGCACGGGGAGCGCCTTCGCTCATCGCTCCTCCATGCATGGGAGTGCGATCACCGACGGTGGCGCGCTTCACGGAACCACCTTCACGAGCTCGGTCTCCTCGGTCGCGCTGATGTCGGTGACCGTCGCCACCGGCTTGCGGACATGGTGGGAGATCACTAGCAGCAGGCTGGCGACGATCCAGTTGGAGATCAGTGAGGAGCCGCCCTGGGACATGAAGGGCGTAGTCAGGCCGGTCAGCGGCAGTAACCGCGTGACACCACCGACGATGGTGAAGACCTGGAGCGCGAAGGCGAAGGACAGGGCCGCAGCGAGCAGCTTGCCAAACGGCTCGCGGCACTGTAGCGCCGTCCGCAGCCCACGGACCACAATCAGCCCGAAGATCATGATCACCGCCATCAGCCCCGCCATCCCGAGCTCTTCGCCGATCGCCGCAGCGATGAAGTCGCTACGGGCCAGCGGAGTAAGGCCGGGCCGGCCCAGGCCCAGGCCGGTGCCGAACAGGCCACCCCACGCCATGCCGAACTGCGCGTTGATCACCTGGTAGTACGCGTCGTAGTCAGCGAAGGGATCCAGCCAGGCTCCAACCCGAATCCGTACGTGGCTGAAGTTCAGATAGCCGAAGTAGGCGCCAGCAGCGAAGAGCAGCGTGCCGAGTACGACCCACCCGGCGCGCTCAGTGGAGACGTAAAGCAGCATCACGAACAGTCCGAAGAACAGCAGGGACGTTCCGAGGTCGCGCTGCCAGACCAAGATTGCGAGGCTGAGCAACCAGATCACCAGGATCGGCCCCAGGTCACGAGCGCGCGGCAGGTCGATACCGAGGATGCGGTATCCGGCCAGCGCCAAAACGTCGCGCTTCTCCACAAGGTAGGAGGCGAAGGCGATGGACAGTAAGACCTTGGCTGCCTCGGCGGGCTGGAAGCTGTACGGCCCCAGCTGGATCCAGATTTGTGCGCCGAACTTCTCTGTGCCCAGCCCCGGTACGAGTGGCAGCAGGAGCAGGACGATGCCGGCCAGGCCGAGGGTGTAGGTGAACCGCTGCAACGGCCGGTGATCGCGCAGCAGGACCGCCACCAGGACGAACATGACCACCCCCACGGCCGTCCAGATCAGCTGCTGGCGCGCACCTGTCGTCGGCGGTGAGTTGATCAGGTCGATCCGGTGAATCATGACCAGGCCAAGGCCGTTGAGCAGGATCACACAGGGCAGGATCACCGGATCCGCGTACGGCAGTCGCCAGCGCACCGCGAAGTGGGCCAGCGCCGCTAGTCCGACGCACACCGCCGCGAGGGTGCCGAAGGTGGGGGAGAAACCGCCGGTGACGTTGAAGTCGACGATGGCATAACCGCCGAGGGTGATCAACAAAGCGAAAATGATCAACACCAACTCGACGCCGCGCCGCTTGCGCGGCAGCACGGTGACCGGGGCCGCAACCCTCATGATCAGCAGTTCTGTCCGGGGTCTGGGGAGGGGCTGGGGCTCGGCGTCGCCGGCTGGCTGGGGTTCGGGCTGCCTGGTCCGTGAATCGACGGCGTGGCGGGCGAGCGGGTCGGGCTGGCGGACGGCGACCGGGAACCCGACGCCGCCCCGCTGGGCTTGCCGGCGCAGCGCTCGGCGGCTTCGACGAGTTCACCGACGGTCTGGCGAGCCGAGGAGAGGCTCGAGACGTCGATGTTGGCCCGCACCTTCTCTTGGTAGTACTGCGGCAGATCGACCACCCGAAGTGGCTGAATCTCGTAGACGCTCGAGAGCTTGATGCCGGGCAGGCTGTCCGATAGGCCCCTGAAGATCGCGACCTGCTCGGAAGAAACGCCGACAAAGTATTGGGTCCTGGTCCAGGCGTACGCGCCGCCGAGCGCAGCGACAGCGATCAGCACCGCAGCCACAAGCGCGGCCAGGGGGCGAACGGAGCGCCGCCGATGCGGAGGCAGGGGGTTGTATCGAGATTCATCGTCTGGCTCGGCCGCTCCAGTGCCAGCTGCGATCGGCAGTTCCGAGATGATTGTGTCCTCGTTCTCGTCGTCTCGGACCTTCGTCGAGGGCAACGGAATCGCGCGCTCGGCGGCGGCACCGAGGACGACCGGCAGCGTGGTGACGGGATCTGCGCCCTCCACCACATCGGCCACGATGACGGTGATGTTGTCGATGCCGCCCTCACTTCGGGCCTCTTGGACCAGGCAGTCGAGCGCCTCCTGAGGGTCAGGGGTCTGCAACAACCCTTCGATCACGCGGTCCTCGACCAGCCCACTGAGGCCGTCGCTGCAGAACAGCAGCCGATCTCCGGCGCTGACGGGCAGCATCATCAGGTCGGGATCGTTCGCGGGTTGGCCGTTGAGCACCTTGAGCAGTAGCGATCGGTGGGGGTGTACGGCTGCCTCACCGGAGTCGATCTTGCCCTCGTCCACCAATGACTGGACCCAGCTGTGATCATGGGTGAGTTGTTGCAGCTGACCGTCGCGGAACAGGTAGGCCCGGCTGTCGCCAATGTGCGCAAGCCCGATCTGGGTGCCGTCGAACAAGGCGCCCGTGACTGTCGTCCCCATCCCGTCCAAGGAGAGATCAGTCTCAACGAGATCGGCAATCCGGTCATTCGCCTTGTGGATGGCGCCCGAGAGCACCTCCAGCATCTCCTCACCAGCGAGAGGCTTGTCGATCCGGCGAATCGTGTCGATGGCGACGGCGGACGCAAGATCTCCTGCCGCAGCGCCACCCATGCCGTCAGCGACGACGAGCAGCTGGGGGCTGGCGTAGCCGGAGTCCTGGTTGTTCTTGCGGACTAGCCCGGTTTCGGAATGGCTGGCGATCTTCAGCGAGAGAGCCATTATCAGGGCTCCAGCTTCAAGATCGTCTTACCGATTCGTACTGTATCTGCGAGCGTGATCGTCGTCGGCGCGGTGATCCGCTGGCCGTTGACGTAGGTGCCGTTGGTAGAGCCTAGGTCTTCGACATAGATGCCGTTCTCACTGCTCACGACGCGTGCGTGGCGGGTCGACACATAGTCGTCATCCAAGATCAACTGGCAATCGGCACCACGGCCGATCATGATCACTCCGTCGGCCAGCTCGGCGGAGAGGCCGGCCTGATTGCCCTGCGTGATGGCGAAGACGCGTGGTTCTCCGCGCGGCCGGCGGCCCCGGGGGCGTGGTGGCGGCGGCTCCAGCTCCTGCGGTAGGGCGTCCGGGGAGGGAACCGTACGACCGAACAAGTCGCTGCGGATCACCGACACCGCCGAGAGGATGAAGAGCCACAGCAGGGCTAGGAAGAGCACCTTGAGGACGGTGAGGGCGATCTCCGACATGCAGCTCAGCGCCCGGCGGGTGCGTGGACGAGCATCCGCGTGGCGCCGATTTGAATCCGCGATCCCTCTCCCAGCGTCGAACGCTCCACCTTGTGCCCGTTGACCGTGATTCCGTTGGTGGAACCGAGGTCCACGATGTCGATGTGCTGCGCGCCGGCGGACTCGCTGACGCGAATCTGAGCATGCAGTCGGGAGATGCTGGGATCGCTGATCCTCAGGTCGGCCTCCGTGCCGCGCCCGATGGTCAGTCCGGGCGGCTGCAGCGGGTGCCGGGTGCCGTTGACTTCGAGCACGAGGTGGCCGCCGCTGGCGCCGGAGTTTGGTGCTCGATCGGGCGGGCGGTCCGTCTGG
>DASQUD010000209.1:0-2026 GCA_035641455.1 Propionibacteriaceae bacterium
GCCAGCTCCCGGTCCTCCAGGGTGAGGCCGAGCAGGTAGACCAGCGAGGAGTCCTTGGTCAGCAAGATCAGCTCGTTAGTCAGCGGCGGCAGGATGATCCGAAAGGCCTGGGGAAGCACGATCGAAACCATCGCCCAGCCAGCTGACATGCCAAGCGACCGCGCCGCCTCGGTCTGCCCTCTGGGCATGGCCTGGATGCTGGCCAACTCAGAATGGCGCCAGGCCGCTCCCCCCGGAATCCGGGACTTGCCATACGCTTGGCGTTCGCCGATTTCCCTTTACGGCCACCGTTTCACTCCGGCCAGTCGTGCGCCATAATCACGGCGAGATGGGCGGCCCGCGATCGACGAGTTCACTGAGCTGAAGTGGGTGACGGTGCAGAGCGGCACCCGCCCGTTCCCGTTCTAGGCGGCGGTGCCGGTCACAGCCGGCCGGCGGCGATGATGCGCTTGAGGAACGCCTGGGTGCGTGGGTTGGTCGGCTTGGTGAAGATCTGCTCGGGTGGCCCCTGCTCGCAGATCACCCCGGCGTCCAGGAAGCACACCCGGTTGGAGACCTCGCGGGCGAAGGACATCTCATGGGTGGCCAGCAGCATGGTCATGCCTTCGTCGGCCAGCTCGCGGACGATGTTGAGCACCTCGGCGACCAGCTCGGGGTCGAGCGCGCTGGTGATCTCGTCCAGCAGCATCAGCTTCGGTCGCATGGCAAGAGCCCGCACGATCGCCACCCGCTGCTGCTGGCCGCCCGACAGGCTGTCCGGATACTGCTTGCGCTTCTCGACCAGGCCGACCCGCTCCAGCAGCGCGTCGGCACGCTCCTCGGCCTGCCGGCGCGACAGCCGCAGCACCTGGCGCGGGGCCAGGGTGACGTTCTGGAGCACGGTCATGTGCGGGAACAGGTTGAAGCTCTGGAACACGATGCCGACGTCGCGCCGGTGCCGGTCGATGTCCACTCCTTTGCCCGAGACGACCGTGCCCTGGAGGCTGATCGTGCCTGCCTGGATCGGCTCCAGCGCGTTGACGCAGCGCAGCAGGGTCGACTTGCCGGAGCCGGAGGCGCCGATCAGGCTGACCACCTCGTGCTCGGCCACGCCCAGGTCGATGCCGCGCAGGACCGGGTTGCCGCCGAAGCGCTTCTCGACCCCGCGCAGCTCCAGGAACGGCGGCTCAGGCACGCCCGCTCACCGCCCACCGACCCGCATGCGCTGCTGGTCACGCTTGAGCAGGTGGTCGGTGATGCGGGTCATGGGGATGGTGATGACCACGAAGCACAGGGCGAGGCCGGTGAACGAGCTCAGGTTGAACTCCGTCCCCGCGTAGATCTGGGCCCGGCGGAAGCCGTCGAGGACGCCGATGATGCCGATGAAGGCGGTGTCCTTCTGCAGCCCGATGAAGTCGTTCAGCAGCGGCGGGACCACCCGTCGGACCGCCTGGGGCAGGACCACGAACCGCATGGTCTTGCCCTGGGAGAGCCCGAGCGAGCGGGCGGCCGCGGTCTGGCTCCAGTGGATGCTCTCGATCCCGGCCCGGTATACCTCGGCCACATAGGCGCCGTACACCAGGGTCAGCGCGAGCACCGCCAGCTGGTACAGCGACCAGTTGCTCAACCACGGGACCTGAGCGATCGGGATGCCGAAGCCGACCATGTAGATGACCAGCAGCCCCGGGATGGCGCGGAACAGGTCGATGTAGCCGACGGTCAGCCAGCGCAGCGGCGTCGTCGCCCTGCTCCGACCGGAGCGGAGCAGGGCGAGCACTAGCCCCCAGACCAGGACGCAGGCCTCGGCCACGAACATCAGCGAGAGGTTGGTTTTGAACCCCTCCACCACCGAGGGGAAGCTCTGCTTGAAGTGCTCCCAGCTGAAGAAGGTCTCGAGGAACTGCTCCACCGCGGTGCGCCCGGCGGGTCAGGCGGCGATCACGGGTACGGCCGCCTGCTCGGCGAAGTACTTCTGGAACAGCTGGTCGCGGAAGCCGTCCTCCTTCATTGCCTTGATGACCTGGTTGAACGCCTCCAGGTTCTTGGA
>DASQUD010000210.1:0-2918 GCA_035641455.1 Propionibacteriaceae bacterium
AGAAACGAGTGGACATTGTGAGTGAGTCTGAGCGCGGGGGCGTGACTCCGTTCGGCAGTGCGGCGACCGGTGGAGCCTTTCTCACCGTAGCCGAGGTCGCCTCAACGCTGCGCGTGTCAAAGATGTCGGTCTACCGGCTGATCCACTCCGGCCAGCTGGAAGCCGTCCGTTTCAATCGCAGCTTCCGGGTTTCGGAGAAGGCGCTCGACGCCTATCTGAACGCCGCCTTCTACGACGCCGGCTGACGATCGGGCCGGCGAAACACCAGCGCGAATCGACGCGGGCTAGGCCAGAGCGCGTGCTGGGGTAGCACATCGATGCCGCACGCACGGGAGCCAAGGCCGTGGACGGCGTCGTCAAGGAAAAGGAACGTCCGCTCGCTTGGCCCCAGCTCATGTGGGTGTCGAGCGGAGTCCACCTGCTGCGGTGTGTGACGGGTGAGCGAGAAGCCAGGCCGATGACCAGCGGCATTGGCAAAGGTGCCCAGGTTCAGCCGTACGCCGGAGCCGTCGGAGATCTCGAGCCTCCGCAGGTCTGCTCGGTGGCCGGTTTCCTGCGGCCGGGAGTAGCGGACGTTCAATTCGTCGATGCCAGCCTCGAACCGGCCTACCCGCGCTGCTCGTCGGGAATCCGGGTAGGACTCGGCCGGTCCGGTGCCGAACCAGCGAGCCCGAATCAGATCGGGCGGTAAGTCGAGTCGGATCCCGACCCGTGGCCAGGTGCAATCCCAGTTGTCCGACGGTGTGATGTCAACGTCCAGGCGCACCTCGTAGCCATCGAGCTGCCACCGATAACTGACGTCGACCAGCTGAGGACTCGCCGCGGCTCCCGACCGAGTCCGCACGAGCAATCGATCATCGCCGTGCTCCAGGCCGACCAGCCGGTGGGTCAGCCGATCGAGTCCACGTGTCCGCCATCGGTTGGCAGATGACGGTCCGGGCAAGCCCTCTCCACCGGTGTCTTCAGGTCGCCCCAGCTCGAAGGATCCCCGCGCCGAGCTACGGTCGTTGTCGGTCGGCGCCCGCCAGAGCTCCAGCCTCGGTCCGTCGATCTCCAGGTCGAAGAGGCGCTGGAGGCGCCCTGTCATCCGATCGAATATCGCCGGCCCCAGCGTCAACACCCCTTCGGCCAGCTCGGCGTGTGGCCCGTCGACGGGCTCTGGGCGCGGTCTGTCGTGCGTGCCTTGCGCTTGTCGAAGGGCAATTGACCGTGGCGTCAGCTCGAACTGCCGCCAGGCCACCACATGCCCAGCGGGTGCCCATGGGGCGTCCTCGCCGAGCTCGGCCCGTACGGTCAGCCACGTCTCGCCACTGCTGGCGGCGATCAGGGCCTCGGCCGGTAAAGGCACCGTGGTACGACCGCCCGCCACCACCGTCGGGATGCTCAGCTCGACTTCGGTCCGCCTGAAGCCGTCGACCTCTGTGAGCGCGACGAATCGGAGGTGGTCGGTGGACAGAGTGTGATAGCGATTACGGACCTCCAGTGCCGTTCCGTCGAAGCTGAACACAATGGGCGCGTTGACCGCGGCGAACTCCGCCAGGCTCGGCATCGGAGTGCCATCCGGCAGCACCATCCCGTCCATCACGAAGTTGCCGTCGTGCACGACCTCGCCGAAGTCCCCGCCGTAGGCGTAGTACTCGATCCCATCCTCGGTTCGGGCCAGCAGACCATGATCCCGCCACTCCCAGATGAAGCCGCCGTGCAGCCGGGCATAGCGCTCCACGAGCTCGCCGTACTCGCTCATCCCGCCCGGGCCGTTGCCCATCGCATGAGCGAATTCGCACAACAGGAAGGGCTTGCTGCGCACCCGGGCGGCCTCCGCCGGAGCGCAGGCGGTGATGTGGCCCGTCCGGCCGCCGATGGCCTCGGTCTCGACGAGGTTGGGATACATCCGGGAATAGACATCGGTGTAGGCCGCGACCGCGTCGCCTTCGTAGTGCACCGGACGGCCCGGATCGCGCTGATGGACCCAGTCCGACATCGCGGCGAGGTTCACTCCGGTCCCAGACTCGTTGCCCAGCGACCACATGATCACCGAGGCGGAGTTCTTGTCGCGCTCGACAGTCCGCTGCATCCGATCGAGGTAGGCCTCTGCCCAGCGCGGGTCCGCGCTCGGATTGCCGCGCCAACCTCCGACCACAAAACCGTGCGTTTCGAGATCGCACTCGTCGATCACCCAGAAACCCAACTCGTCCGTCAGCTCCAGAAGCCTTGGGTGCGGGGGGTAATGGCTGGCTCGAATAGCGTTCACGCCGGCCCGCTTCATCGTGATCAAGTCGGCTCGCGCGAAGTCTTCGTCGAACACCCGGCCCAACTGCGGGTGCGTCTCGTGCCGGTTCATGCCGCGGAAGATCACCTGTGCGCCGTTGACGGTCAGGATGTCGCCGCTGATCCTGACCGTCCGGAAGCCCACGCGGAGCGCCAGGGCTTCCGCGGCCGAGCGAACGACCGCCGCATACAGCCGGGGTGACTCCGCACTCCAGGGCTCGACCTTCCCGACCGAGAACGGGGCAACGTCCTCCGGCGCGGCGAAGCTATGGACGACCGATAGCTCGGGAATCTCGATGGTGACCGGAAAGGCGGCAGCTGGCGCCGTCAACTCAGGCTCGATCAACCCGGTGCCGTCACGCCGCCAGGAGGTCCGCAACCAGACGTCGTCGATCGCTCCGGCAGGGCGGCCCAGCAGGGTGACACTGCGGAAGATCCCCGGCAGCCACCACTGATCTTGATCTTCGAGGTAGCTGCCGGACGACCACTGCGAGACCCGGACCATGATCACGTTTCGACCAGCCCGGACAATCCCGGTGACGTCGAACTCCTGAACTAGTCGGCTGCCCTTGCCAACGCCGATCTTCTCACCGTTCAGCCAGACCCGGTAGATCGACTCCACGCCGTCGAAGCGGAGCAGCACCCGCTCG
>DASQUD010000211.1:0-12764 GCA_035641455.1 Propionibacteriaceae bacterium
CCGGTGGGCTGCACGAGCAGCACGTCGTGCCCGTCCAGCAGCGCCCGCACCGCCTCGTACTGGCCGGGCCGCAGCGAGTCATGGCCGAAAACCCGCTGCGCCGTCTCGACGATCTGGTCGCTCACGACGTCCTAGCTTGCCCAAGGCCGTCGAGCGGGATGCGGCGGGCTTCGCGGTTCCACCGTGCGCACAAGATGATCATCACGATGATGCTCAGCGCGTCGCCACCGTAGTACATGATCATCGCGCCCGACTTCACCTGATGAGGGTCGAGCCCGACCGGTGGGTGCGCATAGATGACCTTCGCCAGAATGTCGTGGGCTGCAACGGCAGCCACCAAGACGGCCGCCCGGTAGGGATAGGGCCGGCGATGGGGCAGCGGGTCCGGGCTGATGATCGACACGGTGAAGAGGTAGCCGGCTATGACCATATGCAGATGGACCATGGCGTGCACTGCCGAATTGGAGTGCATGGCGGCGAAGAGTCCCGACGTGTAGAGCAGCCAGAGTCCGCCGATGTTGAGTGCGGCCGCGACAATTGGCTCGGTCAGCACACGCACTGGTGCGATCGTCAGCAGCCGACCGACGCGACGGGCGACCGGCCGCGGCAAGGTTCGAAGCAAGAACGTGACCGGTGCGGCGAGACAGAGCAGCAGCGGTGCGGCCATGCCGAGCAGCAGATGGGTGACGGCATGAGCGGTGAAGTCATGATCAGCCGCTTTCGCCAACGGGCCAAATGCCCCGACGGCGCCCGCGACGAGCCCAGCGGCGGCCAGCGGCAACCGAACGGTGATCATGACAACCGCGGACGACCACGACGGGCGACGAGCAGAATCGCCAATCCAATGACGATCATGATCACCGCGATGATGTTCCACGTCACGTCGTACGGGGTGATGTCGACGTCGTAGCGGATTTGATGCAACCGCATCAGTTTGTGCTGCACCGTCCCGTCGTAGAGCTGGAACGCTCCGGCACTGAGCAGAGCGCCCCCGGCCCACCGTCGCCAGTCCAGTGCGCGGCGGGACCGCAGGCCCGCCAGCCAGAAGAGGCCGGACACCACCGCGAACCAGCCAAAGGCGTGAAACAGACCGTCGGATACGAGCCCTACATCGCTCGTCGACTGGTCGTAGAAGTGGTGCCAATGGAGCAGTTGATGGAAGACCGTCTCATCCACGAAGGCGGCCACCCCGATGCCGAACAGGGCTCCCGCAATCTCAGAGCCGCCCGGTCGACGCGATAGGCGATCGCTCGCTCGACCAGTTGTCATACCCACCTTCGCCCCACGTGACCGGGACATGTATGCCCATGCGCGGGTGGATCAAAACTCTTCACCTCGCGACTGACCCCCCGATACCGTCGTCTTGTGTCGCCATTGCGGGAGAGTCTCCGATGACCGCCTGGATTTGCCGCACCTGCGGAGTCGAACAGGCTGACACGTCGGCGCCACCGGCGGTCTGCCGGATCTGCAGCGACGAGCGTCAGTACGTACTGCCCACTGGCCAGCAGTGGACAACCCTCGAGGAACTCAGTACGGAAGGACGCCGTGGTGCCGTCGAGGACGTCGAAGGTGGGCTTTTCGGAGTGACGGTCACGCCGAAAGTCGGCATCGGGCAACGCGCCTTGCTTCTGCAAACCCCGTCCGGGAACTTGTTGTGGGACCCCATTGGATACGTCGATGACGACCTCGCGGCTGCCGTCGCGGCGGTGGGTGGCGTCGCGGTCGTGGCGGCGAGTCACCCGCACATGTTCGGTGTGCAGGTGGCATGGTCGCAGCGATTCGGCTCCGCTCCGGTGTACGTCGCGGCGGCCGACCGTGAGTGGCTGCAGCGTGACGATCCGGCCATCAGGGTGTGGGACCAGGATGTCGAGGTGCTGCCCGGCGTCACACTGCATCGCGTGGGCGGCCACTTCGCCGGCAGTGCGGTCGCGCGGTTCACCGGAGCCGACGGTCGTGGCGTGCTTCTCAGCGGTGACACGGTGGTGGGCACTCCGGACGAACAGTGGGTGTCGTTTCTGCGCAGCTATCCCAACAAGATCCCGCTCTCCGCCACCACGGTTCAGAGGGTGGCGGACCGGGTCACCGCGCTCGAGTTCGACCGGCTCTACGACAACTACTGGGGAAGCGTTCGCTCTGACGCTGCCGTGTGGGTCCGGCGGTCAGCCGATCGCTACATCGCCTGGGTCCGCGGTGACTTCGACCACCTGACCTGACGCCGATGTTGCTCAAGGCCTGCCTGAACGGCGCTCGGTTGCCCGCTGAACACCCCGCCCTTCCGGCCACACCGCAGGCGCTGGCGCGAGACATCGGATTGGTCGCTGGCGCCGGTGTGGGGGCGGTTCACTTCCACCCAAAGAATCCAGCAGGCGTCGACAGTCTGCAGTTAGATGATCTTGCTGCCGCATTGGTCGCCGCGCGATCGGCACGACCTGCGGTGCCGCTCGGCGTCACGACGGGGGCATGGGCCGCTGCCGACCCTGAGGAACGCGCCACGCTCGTCCGTGGCTGGGCCGTCCTGCCTGACTTCGCCTCAGTCAACTGGCATGAACCGGGTACGGAAGCTCTGACCGCAGCACTGCTGGAGCGTGGGGTCGGCGTCGAAGCGGGGCTGTGGCATGAGGAGGCGGTCGAGTCATGGCTGGTCTCACCGCACCGCGACGACTGCTTTCGCGTGCTCCTCGAAGTGCCTGACGGTCTCGATGACACCGAAAGCCGCCGGAATGCCGACACGCTGCTAGCTGCGATAGGCGACAAGGTGGGCGACCAGACTCAGGTGCTGCTCCATGGCGAGGGCAGCAGCTGCTGGCCAGCACTCCAGTACGCCGCGGCACGCGGCTTGGCTGCTCGGATCGGACTGGAAGACACCCTTGAGTTGCCCGACGGATCACCAGCTCCTAACAACCTTGCCTTGGTCCGCGCCGCCCTCGATATCATCCGCGCCCCGGAAGGGAGGTAATCGGTCCGGCGTCATTCCATATCGGCCGCAACCTTCAACACGAGGCTCGGTGACGGTGTGGTCGGGTTTCGCGTCCTCACCAGGGGATGCGCCCAGGTCGACGATCGCGAGGGCGCAACGGGCCTGATCGACACGTCAGCCCGGCGACTGTGCCTCTATCAATGGGGGGTGGTGGCTGCCGGCGTCGGCATGGCTTGGACGAGGTCCGCGGTCGTGGCGAACGAGACGCGATGACCTGCGGGGCGCAAGGCGTCGGACAACGACAGCAGCGGGTACCCGTGGCCCGTCGCGGATTGTCCCGCCAGAACGACATGCATCGGCTCTCGATTCACTTCCAACCGAAGATCGTGATCAATTCACCACCGACTACGGTGGTGAATTGATCACGATAACCAAGGACCGCGGCCGACGTCGATGCTGCGGGCCAGCGGGCGAGCCGTGGTTACGGCGTGCGCCAGTCGTCGCCCTCGATGTGCGAGCCGCCTTGCGGTCCCATCTGCAGCATGCCGCCGTCGACGACCCAGGAGGCGCCGTTGACGTACCCGGCCTGCGGGCTGGCTAGGAAGGCGATCACCGCCGCAATTTCGCGTGCATCGCCCGGTCGGCGCAGCGGAATGCCTGGGCGCTCCTGCGCTGTCGGGTCCTCATCTTCCTGACCCGTCATCGGCGTCGCGATCTCACCGGGGGCGACGGAGTTGGCCGTGATGTCGTAGCGGCCGAGCTCCAGGGCGAACGTCTTCATCAGCCCGCCCAGCCCGTGCTTGGCGGCGTCGTATGCGCCAGAGCCGACCCGCGGCTGGTGCTCGTGCACGCTGGTCACCGCGATGAGCCGGCCTCCGGCGCCAGCCTCCACCATGCGGCGGGCGGCGCGCTGTAGGCACACGAATGCTCCGTCCAGATCAACCGCGACGACCTTCCGCCAGTCTTCGTACGAGGTGTCGAGCAGTAGCTTCGAAGCGCCCATGCCCGCGTTGTTGACGAACACGTCCAATCCGCCGAGCTGCTTGGCAAGATCATCGACCACGTCACCGCAGCCTGGCAGGTCGCTGGTGTCGAGCTGGGCGACATACCCCTTCTGTCCGGCTGCTCGCACCTCCTCGGCCGTCGCTTCGGCGCCGTCGGAGTCGGAATGCCAGGTGATGCCGACATCCATGCCGTCCTTGGCCAGGGCCACGGCAGTGGCCTTGCCGATACCGGAGTCGGATGCCGTGACGATGGCGTACCGGGGTTTGAAACTCATGCGAGACGTCTCCTTTCACGCGTCCGACGAGAAGTCGGAAAGTGCTGGGGACTGGCACCTGCCGCTCACTGGAGTCGGCAATTGGCCAGCACTTAGTTAGTAAGGAAGCGATGGTCTCTCACGAGGCCAGCGCTGTCTCACCTACGGTTCCGATGATGGAGCGCAGCTTGCCGAGCACGCGGCACAGCAGCCGGGACACCTGCATCTGACTGGTCCCGATGGCAGCGGCGATCTCAGCCTGGGAGCGCTGCTCGTAGAAGCGGTACCACAGCAGCTGCCGCTCGCAGTCGGTCAGCTGATCAAGGGCCGTGCTGACGATGAGACGCACCTCAGTACGGTCGATCTCCTCCTCGCTTTCGGTCGAGGAGAACGACATTCCGCGCGCGACCGCTGCCTCGATCGATGCAGGGCTGTAGCAGTGACTGGCATAGCGAGCCTGCTGCACCGCGCCGACGCTCTCGCCGAGCTGGTTCGCCAGATCCTTCGCACTCGGGATGGCGCCGATGGTCTGAACCAGCGCCGGCCACTGCTGCCAGATGCCCGATGCCAGCTCCTGCGTCCGGCGCGGCGGCCGCACCATCCAGCCATGATCACGGAAGTGCCGCTTCAAGACTCCGGTGATGGTGGGCACGGCGAACGCGATGAACGCTCCTTGTTCAGGATCGAAGCGCTGCGCGGCCTCTACGAGGCCGGTCCGGGCGACCTGCAGCAGGTCCTCCTCGTCTTCACCGCGGTGCAGAAAGCGCCGCGACAAGGTCTCGGCAAGCCAGAGATGAGAAGTCACGACCTCATCGAAGATCTGCTGACGCTCCTCCTCACCGACCTCGCGAGCCTTGATCAACAAGGCGTGGGTACGGTCAGCGAGTTCTTGCCGCTGCGCGTGTTGTGGGGACTTTCCGTCCTGATTTTGACCATCGGCCAGCACCGTCGATGCAACGGCGGGATGGAGGACGACCTGCGAAGAATTCTGCATGCGCGCGAACACCCCTCAAAAGGTGGTGAGGTGTGGCGCATGGCTTGACCACGTCAATAGCCAGACAACCACACTGGCTGGCTATGGACAAGAGTTTGTCACCGTCTTTCCCGAATTGTTTTTCGTTGGTCGGCGAGTGCCGCATTGGCGGATGACGCGCAGAGCGAAGCCGATCTCCAACGACAGGCGAGCTGGGTTAGTCTGCCGAGCATGACTGACCGGCTACGTGTTGCCATCCTTGGCGCCGGCATGATCGGCGATGTGCACCGCCGGGCCGCCATGCTTGCGGGCGCGGAAGTCGTTGGGGTGATGGCGTCCAGCCCCGCCCGATCCGATCAGGTGGCGAGCGATTGGGGCCTCGAAAGCAGCTATCCCGCCATCGAGGCGGTCGCGGCCGCCGATCTCGATCTTGTCCATGTCTGCACGCCGAACGCATCCCACGTGCCATACGCGACTGAGCTGATGCAAGCCGGCAAGCACGTGATCTGCGAGAAGCCGCTCGGACTCCACCTCGAGGAGGCCCAGCGGGCGGCCTCGGTGGCTGCGGAGGCCGGAGTGGTCAACACGATGCCGTTCGCCTATCGCTTCCACCCGATGACTCGCGAGATGCGGGCACGGGTCCAGGACACGTCATTCGGCGGCTTGAACCTCATCCACGGCAGCTACCTGCAGGACTGGATGCTGAACCCTCGGGTCTCCAACTGGCGAGTCGACCCGGCCCAGGGCGGCCGCTCCCGGGCTTTCGGCGACATCGGCTCGCATTGGTGTGATCTGGCCGAGTGGGTTACCGGCGAGCGAATCGCCTCACTGGTCGCGACTACGTCGATTGGCATCCCCCAGCGACCTGCGGCAACCACCGAGACCTTCAGTGCCGCCCCCTCCGATGCCCCGTTGGCGGACGTGGAAACCGAGGACAGCGCGTTGATCTTGTTCCGGACCGCCAACGACGTGGCCGGATCCGCCGTGATCTCGCAACTCGCCGCGGGCCGGAAGAACCGGCTCTGGCTGGAGGTGGACGGGGCCCGGCACAGTGCCACCTTCGACCAGGAGCACCCGGAGTACCTTCTGGTCGGGTCCGAAGAGGCCATGACCGTGCTGAACAAGGATCCCACCCAGGGCTCGGCTGAGCAGCGCCGGTTGGCCACGCTACCCGCGGGCCACGCTCAGGGCTACGCGCAGTGCTTCGAGGCGTTCGTCGCCGACAGCTACGCCGCCGTAAGGGCGCGTTCGACCGGCGAGCCGCCGCCTGACGGCCTGCCGACCTTCGCCGACGGCGCTCGGGCCGCAGCTATTTGCGACGCCATGCTCGACTCGGCAGACAAGGGCACCTGGGTTACCGTGCCGAACGTGCCCTGAGCCTGTCGACAGGTGTCTGAGCTTGTTGAAGGGAGTTCCTGAGCTTGCGCCGGCGTGTCCTGATCGCGGTGGTATGACCGGCTCAGACCCCCACGAACAAAGGAGTAGCGATGAGAGAAGCAACGGGAAAGGCCCAACCCGAGCAAACGCGTCCCGTCACCTTGTTCACCGGACAGTGGGCCGATCTGCCGTTCGAAGAGGTGTGCCGGCTGGCGGGCGAATGGGGCTACGACGGGCTGGAGATCGCCTGCTCGGGTGACCACTTCGACGTGGCCAAGGCCGCGGAGGATGACGGGTACCTGCAAGCGAAGCGCGACATGCTGGAGAAGCACGGCCTGGGCTGCTGGGCCATCTCCAACCACCTGAACGGTCAGGCGGTCTGTGAGGCAATCATCGACGAGCGCTACATGAACATGGTCAATCCTCGGGTTTGGGGCGACGGCGATCCAGAAGGCGTCCGGCAGCGCGCGGCCGAGGAGATGAAGACCACCGCCCGTGCCGCGGCCGCTTTCGGCGTCGATACCGTCATCGGCTTCACCGGCTCGGCGATCTGGCACTACGTGGCGATGTTCCCGCCAGTCGCCGACGAGGTCATCCAGGCTGGCTACACCGACTTCGCGGATCGATGGAACCCGATCATCGACATCTTCGACGAGGTGAACGTGCGGTTCGCGCACGAAGTGCATCCGTCGGAGATCGCCTACGACTACTGGACGACCGTCGCCACGCTCGATGCCATCGGCCACCGCCCGGGATTCGGGCTGAACTTCGACCCCAGCCACATGGTCTGGCAAGAACTGGACTACGTCGGCTTCCTGGACGACTTCCGCGACCGGATTTATCACGTGGATTGCAAGGACACCAAGGTACGGATGCGCGGCGGTCGTAACGGCCGGCTCGCCTCCCACCTGCCATGGGCCGACCCGCGACGCGGCTGGGACTTCATCTCCACCGGGCATGGTGACACCGACTGGGAGAACATCTTCCGCATGCTCAACTCGATCGGCTACCAGGGCCCGATCTCAATCGAGTGGGAGGACGCCGGGATGGACCGCCTTGCCGGCGCGCCCGACGCTTTGGAGTTCATTCGCCGGCAGAACGCAATCACTCCGCCCGCCGCGGCCTTCGACGCTGCCTTTGCGACCAGGCCGGACTAACGCACTGCCTCGACGCATGCTGATGCAGTCGACTGGGTAACTCCGAACTGGGCGGGGTCGATCCTAGGAGCTGCCTCACCCCAGGTCCTTCCGGTTGAGAAGACAGCCGGAAGGGCCGCTCTTCCAGTCTGTCCGCAAGGCGTCACGCCACGCCATCTATCCGCGACGGCGTCAGGCGACGCCGTGCCGCGGATGCCGAACGTGGTCGCGTCGCGCTCGCCGAATTGCGGCCCGCTGCTTCGTCCGCTCGATGACGGCGTAGAGCACGGGTACAAGCACCAGCGTGAGCAGCGTCGAGGAGATCAGACCGCCGATCACCACGATGGCCAGCGGCTGGGAGATGAAGACGCCGCCGCCTGTGACGCCGAGCGCCATCGGCGTCAAGGCCATGATGGTCGCGAGGGCCGTCATCAAGATCGGCCGCAACCGTTGCCTGGCGCCGTTGATGAGGGCGTCGTCGATGCCTTGGCCATCCAGTCGGTAACGGTTGACCAGGTCGATCAGCACGATGGCGTTGGTCACTACGATGCCGACCAGCATCAAGACTCCGATGAGGGCCGGCACCCCAAGGGGGGTGTCGCTGATCAGCAGCCCGGCGAGCGCTCCGGTGGCCGCGAACGGTACCGACACCAGCAGGATCCCGGGCTGGAGCAGGCTCTTGAACGTCGCCACCATGATCACGTAAACAATGGCGATCGCCACGAGCAACGCCAGTCCCAGCTGACTGAAGGCCTCTCGCTGGTCTTCGCTGGCGCCGCCAACAGCCGCTTCCACCCCCGGGGGCAGCGTGACGTCCTCGAGAGCAGCGGTGACCGCCGTGGTCACCGCCCCGAGGTTCTCGCCCTCCGGCAACAGTGAGACCGTGGCACTGCGCTGCCCGTCCGTACGAGCGACCTCGGTCGCCACGTTCTCCGCGGTCACGTCGGCAACCTCGCTCAACTTGACCGGCCCGGTGTTGCCCGTGATCTCGATCTCCTTCAGCTCGTCGACCCCAACAGGCGCGTCGTCGATCTTGAGCACCACGTCCCGGGTGTCGCCGCCCACCTCGATCGACCCGATCGCCGCAGGCGCCAAGAGGCCCTTGATGCTGGCGGAGATCTGCTGGTCCGTCAGACCGGCTTTCGCGGCTTCCTCGCGGTCGACGGTGATCTGAATCATCGGCTGGTCGGCGGCCAGCGAGGAGGTCACGTCCTTGACGCCATCGACGGTCTTCATCTGGGCGTAGATGGCATTGGTTGCCGTGGCCAGCCGGTCGAGATCGGCGGAGGTGATGATCACTTCGACCTCGTTGGAGGCGAAGCCTCCGTCGGCAGACGACACGGTCACCTCGCCGACCTCGTCCAGCTCGCCGACGGCGTCCCGAACCCGCGTTTCGATTACCGCTTGGTCGGCGTCCGCGTCGGTCGTCACCGCGAAGGTGGCGGAGTCGTTGCTGGTGCCGCCGAAGGCGGCTTCCGGACCGCCGCTGGACCCGACGGTGCTCTGCACGGTCACCACCCCGGCGACCCCGCGGATCGCCTGTTCGACTCGAGCCGCCCGATCGGACTTGCTCTTCAAGCTCAGCGCCGGCTCGAACTTCTCCCGTACGGTCATGGTGTTCTGGCCCGAAGAGCCGAGGAAGTTGGTCTCCAACTGGGGCGCGAGCGCCACCGTACCGCCCAAGATCAACACTGCCACCAGCAAGCTGATCACCGGATGGGCAACCGCCTTGGTGATCAACGGGACGTAGCCACGCTGCAACCAGCTGCGCCGCTCCTTGTGCTGGGCTAGTTCCCGCACGGCGGCGGGATCGACGTTGCCTTGGGGTGCCCGCAGGAACCAATAGGCCAGCACCGGAACGATGGTCAACGACACCAGCAGCGACGCCAACAAGGCCAGGGCTACCGTGACGGCGAACGGCCGGAACAGCTCGCCGACTTGGCCGCCGACCAGGGCGATGGGCAAGAAGACGGCGACCGTCGTCATGGTGGCGGCAGTGATTGCCGTCGCCACTTCACCAACCGCCGTACGGATCGCCGGCAGCTTCTCTTCGCCGTAGGAGAGGTGCCGCTTGATGTTCTCGATGACGACGATTGAGTCGTCGACCACCCGGCCGATCGCAATGGTGAGCGCGCCGAGCGTCAAGATGTTGAGGGAGTAGTCGCCCACCCGCAAACCGATCAGGGTGATCAACACCGAGACCGGTATGGAGATCGCGGTGACCAGGGTCGAACGCACCGACTGCAGAAAGACCAAGATCACCAGGACGGCCATGATGAGGCCGAGTCCGCCCTCGGTCGTCAGGTCTTCGATCGACTGGGTGATGAACGGCGCCTGATCGAAGACGACAGTGAACGTCGTGTTGTCGCCGATCTTCTCGCCCAGTTCAGGCAGCGAGTCCCGCACCGCCTCGCTAACCTCGACCGTGTTGCCATCAGGGGTCTTGGTTATCGACAGCGACAAGCTCTGTTGGCCGTTGGTACGAGCGATCGACGTGGCGGGCGCGTTGGTGCTGCGGACCTTCGCGACATCGCCGATCGTGGACTCCTCCGCCGTTCTCGGCGAGATGAGGGGCAGGTCGGCCACGTCGTCGGCCGAGGTCAGCCGCTTGCCGACCGTCACACTCAGGTCGCGCCGGCCGTCGACCAGCGACCCGGCGGAGATCAGGGCGCCGCTGGATTGCAGCGCTTGGGTTACCTCGGCGGCACTGACCCCGGCGTCGGTGAGCTTGTCGGCGTCAAGCTCGATCTCGACCCGAGGCTCCGGTTCGCCGGCCAGCGTCACGGCGCGTACGCCGGGTAGCTTTTCCAGCTCCGGGATAGTGGCGGTCTTCAACCGTGCTGCCAACTCGCCGGGGTTGCGATCGTTGGCCACGCTGAGCTGCAGGACCGGGAAGTCGTCGAGGCTCCCGGTGATCACCTGAGAGTCGGCCTCATCCGGCAGCAGCCCTTCGATGCGGCTGATCGCCGCCTGCAGATCCTGCTGGACCACCGACATGTTCGTGCCGTACTGCATGTTCACGATCACGATGGAGTTGCCGGTGCTGGAGGTAGAGCTAGACGACTCCAGACCCGAAAGGCCAAGGACTGCCTGCTCGATCGGCACCGTGACCCGCTCCTCCACCACTTGCGGCGAGGCACCCGTGTAGGTAGTGAGCACCACCGCGGTCGGGATGGTGAGCGAGGGAATGAGCTCTTGTTTGAGCTCGCGGGCGGTGATGACCCCGAAGATCATCACGAACAGCGTCACGAGTGCGATCAACGCCCGGTTGCGGAGGCTGAGGTTGGCCAGCCTGCCCATGGGCGTGGGTTCCTCTCGCTGCTGTACGCGCTTGACTCATGCCGACGGCATGCAGCACCATCCTCCCCGAGTGATCAAGGACTGCCTGGGTAGGGTGTGTGGGGTCGAGGCAAGGAGGCTGAAGTGAGCAATTCCACGCTGGACAACTTGCTGCAGGAGGACCGCCGATTTCCTCCGCCCGAGGACATGGCATCGAACGCGAACGTGACGGCGGAGACGTACCGACAGGCCGAAGCGGACTTCGAGGGTTTCTGGGCTGAGCAGGCGAAACGGCTGAGCTGGGGTCGCGAACCGACCGAGGTGTTGGACTGGAGCAATCCGCCGTTCGCCAAGTGGTACGCCGACGGGACGCTGAACGCCGCGTACAACTGCCTTGACCGGCACGTCGAGGCAGGTCACGGCGACCGGGTTGCCTTCTACTTCGAGGGCGAGCCCGGCGATACCCGGACGATCACCTATGCCGAACTGACCCGCGAGGTCAAGCGAGCCGCCAATGCCCTGCTCGAACTCGGGGTTTCGGCCGGCGACCGGGTGGCCATCTACTTGCCGATGATCCCTGAGGCCATCGTCGCCATCTTGGCGTGTGCCAGGATCGGCGCGCCGCACACCGTCGTCTTCGGCGGGTTCTCCGCCGACGCCCTGACCACCCGGATTCTCGACTGCGGCGTGGAGGTTGTCATCACGGCGGACGGCGGCTTCCGGCGCGGCGCGCCGTCGGCTCTCAAGCCTGCGGTCGACGAGGCGATGAAATACTGCTCCACCGTCAGGCATGTCCTGGTTGTCCGCCGCACGGGTCAAGACGTCGAGATGAAAGACGGCCGTGACCTGTGGTGGGACGACTTCGTTGGCAAGCAGTCCGATGAGCACGAAGCTGAGATGTTCCCCGCCGAGCAGCCGCTCTACATCATGTACACCTCAGGCAGCACCGGCAAGCCGAAGGGCATCCTGCACACCACCGGCGGCTATCTGGTCGGCTGCGCCTACACCCATTGGGGAACCTTCGACCTCAAGCCGGAATCCGACGTGTTCTGGACGGCGGCCGACATCGGCTGGGTGACCGGGCATTCGTACCTGGTCTACGGCCCGCTCGCCAATGGCGCCACCAGTCTGATGTACGAGGGCACTCCGGACACCCCGCACCGCGGCCGGTGGTGGGAGTTGATCGAGAAGTACAAAGTAACGATTTTGTACTGTGCCCCGACGGCCATCCGAACGTTCATGAAGTGGGGCGCCGAGATTCCGGCACAATTCGATCTCACCTCGCTGCGCCTCCTCGGCTCGGTCGGCGAGCCGATCAATCCCGAGGCCTATATCTGGTACCGGGAGAACATCGGCGGTGACCGTACGCCGGTGGTTGACACCTGGTGGCAGACCGAGACCGGGATGCACATGATCTCCCCGATGCCCGGGGTCACCGAGGCCAAGCCCGGAGCAGCGATGAGGGCCGTCCCCGGAGTGTTCGTCGAGGTCGTGAACGACGAGGGCCAGCCCGTGCCCAATGGATCTGGCGGTTACCTCACGGTCACCAAGCCGTGGCCGGCCATGCTCCGTACGCTCTGGGGCGACGATCAACGCTACGTCGACACCTATTGGTCACGTTTCGAGGGCAGTTACTTTGCTGGGGACGGGGCGAAGAAGGACGAGGACGGCGACATCTGGCTGCTTGGCCGAGTGGACGACGTGATGAACGTCTCCGGGCACCGGATGTCCACGACCGAGATCGAATCAGCCCTGGTGTCCCACCCCAAGGTGGCCGAGGCGGCCGTCGTGGGAGCAACGGATCCGATGACCGGGCAGGCGATC
>DASQUD010000212.1:0-2528 GCA_035641455.1 Propionibacteriaceae bacterium
GATCGACGCCGAGAGTTGCGGCCACGCGCGCCTCCGACCAGCCAGAACTCCGCAGCAACCGGGCGCGCCCTGTGACAGCTTGTGCGCCCACGATGCGGCACCGCAGCGCCCGAACGTCGCTGCTGTGCACCTGCAGCAAGCCACGAGCAAGCTCGGGCTTGATCCTCCGCACCGCGGGCCGCCTGGTGTCGTGACCCGCGATCAAACGGGCGACGGCCTTGGTGTGAACTCCGGCGAGCAGCGCGACGGCTTCGACACTGAGCCCGGCAGCCGCCATCAGGTGCGCCACATGAGCTCGAAACGGCGCCGCATCCACCCACGTCTGCGGCGCTCGGCCGCGGGTGTCGCTGCTCAGTCCGTTCGGAGAGGGGATCTGGGTCCGTCCGGCAGCCACGTTGTTCCTCCTTAGATGTCCCTCTCTAGAGGAAGGCCGTCGGAGAGGGCCGGATGTTACGGCCACGCGGTGATTTTTTTGTCGACCGGGTTCGGTTGCGGCGCCGGGTTAGGCTCGCAGGCATGACCACCAGCCCGCCCCTCGGCTGGCCGGACCGAATTTCGGCGAGGGGGTCGGGGACCAAGGTGGCATTGATGGTGGCCTTGGGAATCGTCCTCGTCGCCGGCGCCGGCGTTGGCATCGGGATGATGGTGTGGCAAGAGCCGACGACAACCTCCGCCCAAGCCGCGCGTTCTCTTCGCGCCGCGAGTGATGCGCCGGCGATCGATGGCCTGGACACCGCCACTCGACGGGCAACTCTGGGGTCGGCAACTCTGACGCTCCCACCAGAGCCGTACGTGCTCTACCCCGACCCAGTCCAGCTGGACGGAGTCGTCAGCGTGATCTTCCTGGCCAACGCGGACGTGCATCCGAATTACCACCAGGGACACGACTGGCAGGCAACGGTCGCGTTGGCGCAGATTAGCTCCAGCCTGACCGACGCGGACCTCCAACGAGCAGGAGATCGCGTGCTGCGAGAGCTGGGAGAGCAATTCTTCGGCGGGCATCCAACGAAGATCACCAATGTGCGCTCAGCCGATCGGGCGGTCGACGGGCAGCCCGGCATGGAGTTCCGAGCTGACGTCTACTACTCCGCCGACGGCCTGCCGAGCCGGTACGACCGCGTGGTCATCTGGCTGGTGCGCGACGGCGGCGGGACCTTGGTTGCGTCGATCAGCTCGGTCCCTGACGATACGCCGTCGGAAATCGCCGATCTGGCCGCCACGGCCATCGATTCATTGACGGTGGCCTGATCGGCGGTCAACGAAAGGCTCGGGTGGCCGAAACCCACTCCTCCAGCTTGGCCTTCGCCGCACCTGAGCCGATCGCCTCTTCCGCCCTGACGAGCTGGGCGGCGATCTGATCGGTCAGACCCTCGGCGTCTGGCTTGGCCTCGGCCACCAGTCCGGCAGCAGCGTTCAAGATCACGATGTCGTGCACCGGTCCGGGTTTCCCCGCCACCAGGTCACGAACCACCGCAGCGTTGACACCGGCATCGCCGCCGACCAGATCCGTCAGCTGGGCGCGGGCCAGCCCGACATCGGCTGGGTCGAACCGAGTCGGGACCACCTGACCGTCGGCGTACACCCACACCGCCGAGCTGGTCGTCGTGGTCATCTCATCCAGGCCGTCATCACCATGCATCACCAGACCCTGGTTGCCACGAGCGGCAAAGACCCCCGCCATCAGCTCAGCCATCCGAGCGTCGGCGACACCCACCGCCTCGGCGATGGGCTGAGCAGGATTGGCCAACGGTCCGAGGAAATTGAAGGTCGTCGGGATGCCGAGCTCTCGCCGCGGCGCGCCCGCGAAGCGCAAGGCTGGGTGATAGTGGGGAGCGAAGAGAAAACCAATGCCGGTCTGCTCGATCACTGTCTGCTGATCTTCCGGGGCAAGATCGAGCACGACGCCGAGCGCTTCCAGCACATCTGCCGCACCACAGGCGGACGAGGCAGCCCGATTGCCATGTTTGACCACGCGTGCACCGGCCGCAGCCATCACGATCGCGGCCATGGTGGAGATGTTGACCGTATGGGCCCGATCGCCGCCCGATCCCACGATGTCCACGGCCGGGCTCGACACCTCGATCGGGGTGGCGAATTCGATCATCGTGTCGGCCATGCCGGCCAGCTCGATGACGGTCTCCCCCTTGCTCCGCAGAGCCACAGCAAAGGCCGCAAGCTGGGCGGCCGTGGCTTCGCCACGGAGAATCTGCTGCATGGCCCATGCGGCGGTCTCTGCGCTCTGGTCCTCGTGACGTACCAAGCCAGCCAAGAGTTCGGGCCAGTTCGTCACTGCCTCAGCCACGGGTAGCGAGTGATGTGCCCACTCTCGGCCTTAACATCGCCGCGACCGCGTCGGGCAGTCGCAGTGGATCGATCGGATGGGCGACGACGCCGTCGGCGCGCGACCAGGTGGCCAACCACGCGTCGTCCCGACGACCGGTCAGCACCAGGATCGGCGGACACTTGGCGATCTCGTCTTTCAGCTGGCGGCACAGTCCCATGCCGCCGGGCACCGCCTCGCCGTCCAA
>DASQUD010000213.1:0-2452 GCA_035641455.1 Propionibacteriaceae bacterium
CGCGCGGTGGCTGGCCTTGCCTCTCGCCGTACCTATCCGCTCACGTCGTCGTTCGCGCCGACCTACAACATGGCGGTCAACCTCGTCGCCAGCGTTGGCCGGGAACGCGCACGTGTGCTGCTGGAGCAGTCGTTCGCACAATTCCAGTCGGACAGATCGATCGTTGGCATTGCCCGCTCGGAGGCGAAAAACGCCAAGGCGATCGAGGAGGCGTGGCACGAGGCGGCCTGCGACCGTGGCGATTTCGTGGCGTATGCCCGCTTGCGGGCCCGTATCGCCGAGCGGGAGGCAACGGCGGCTCGTGACCGGCGCTCCGATCGACGGGCCGAGTCGCTGCAGACACTGCTGCAGTTAAAACCTGGCGACATCCTGCGTGTGCCGAGTGGCAGGCGATCCGGCTGGGCGGTGGTCATCGATCCCGGCACCCGGAGTGACACCGAGACGCCGCGGCCGCTGGTCATGAGCGAAGATCGCCATGTGCGCCGGCTGTCGATCACGGACTTCCCGACCCCTCCGGCGGTGGCCGGCCGGATGAAGATCGGCAAGCACTTCAATCCGAAGGAAGCGGCGTCCCGGCGCAACCTCGGTGCAGCCTTCCGCTCCAAACTGGCGGAGCTCGATCAAGAGGTCGGTGGCGCCGGTGCGCCTGGTATCGACTCGGCGACCGCGGCAGAGCTCGATGCGCTCCGCACCGAGCTGCGTCACCATCCGTGCCATCGCTGCCCGGATCGCGAGATCCACGCCCGCGCGGCCGAACGAGCCATCCGGCTCGAGCGGGAGACCGAGCGCTTGCAGGCCAGAATGGCGACGCGCACCAACACGATCGCCAACCACTTCGACAAGATCTGCCTGGTGTTGGAGTCACTGGGCTATCTGACCGGCGAGGGTGGCAGTCAGGTCAGTGATTACGGGCGCATGCTGGGGCGGATCTACGCCGAACTGGATCTCGTGGCGGCCGAATGCATCCGCGCCGGCGTGCTCAACGATCTGAGCCCACCCCAGCTGGCCGCCGTACTGGCCGCCCTGGTTTTCGAGGCGCGGCGAGGCGAGGAAGGCTCGCGCAAGCAGCGGCTCCCGGATGCGCGTACGAACGAGGCCATGAGCGATGTTCGGCGGCTCTGGCGTGAGGTGTCGCTGGTGGAGCGCGACGCCCGGTTGAACCGCGGGCCGGAGCCAGACATCGGCTTCAGTGACGTGGCCTACGGCTGGGCCTCGGGACGATCGCTGGCCGCTGTGCTGGAGGGGAGCGATCTCACCGCCGGCGACTTCGTTCGCTGGGTACGCCAGGTGACCGACTTTGCGGGCCAGATTGCCGATGCGGCCGGTCCCGGACCGCTGCGCGACACCGCGCACGCGGTGGTGACCTCGATGCGTCGCGGGGTAGTGACATACGCTCCCGAGATCGACTCTGACGAGGGTGACGACATCGACGGCTCCGATTACGCCTAGCAGCGGGTGCCGTTGGACGAGGACATCAGCTTGCTTGGCTCACTGTCGACATGTTGAAGTCCGGTACCCGCACGGGCGGCATGACGGTCCGGTTGATGAAGTCGCTCCATTCCCGGCACTGAGTTTGTTCCGCGGCGCCCACCTCGGTGAGCCGACCAAGCAGCTCGATCGGCGACTCGTTGAATCGGAAGTTGTTCACCGCGCCGGTGATCTCGCCGTGCTCGATCAGGTAGACGCCGTCCCGGGTGAGGCCGGTGAGCAGCAGCCGTTCCGGATCCACTTCCCGGATGTACCACAGGCAGGTCAGCAGCAAGCCGCGTTCGGTGCGGGCGATCATATCCGCCAGGGATGCCGTGCCGCCGCCCTCCATGATCAAGTTGTCCGCCGGCGGCGTGGGCTCCAGGCCGGCGCGGGCCGCCTGGCCACGATTGCGTACCAGATCCCTCAGCACCCCGTCTGATATCCAGTCGACGCCGACGACGTCCAGGCCTCCGTCGAAGGCCAGTGACACACCCTGGCCGGTCGAGAGAGATTCGACGAAGGGCAGGCATTCCACCCGCGGAAAGTACGGGTCGGACCTCAACGTGATCGGCAGCTCGCTGAACCGCTGGCCGATCTTGGTCTTGCCCTCCCCGGCCGAGAAGGCGTTCTGCCCTTCCTCGGCGTCTCGCGCGCCGGCTGTCCATTGGAGGTAGATCATCAAATCCGCGACGGCTTCCGGAGGCAGCAGAGTCTCGTAGTGCCCGGGAGGCAGGTTGATCTTGTTCTTCGCCCAGCCCAACCGGGTGCTGAGTTCGGTGTGCAGCGCCGTGACGTCGACGTCGGAGAAGTCCCGGGTCGCGGCGCCGACCCACGCCGAAGCGGCTCGGTCAGTGGTCTTGGCGTTGAACTCCAGGCGTCCATTGGGTTGGACGCCTCGTCGCCGCAGGCCGGTGGAGACTCCCAGATAGGTCGTCGTCACGCTGTGCTCGGCGTACCCGAAGAGCAGCTCCTGCTGTGCGCG
>DASQUD010000214.1:0-5002 GCA_035641455.1 Propionibacteriaceae bacterium
CCTCAAAACCGTCCTTCGCGCCAACGACAAGGAGGTCAGGAAGAAGCACGCCGCGAAGGCGAGCTGACAGTGCAAAGATAACCGACGAGGTGTAACGGATCAGGCGGAGCCACTCCGTCACCCATCAGCCGGACCCCCACACCGGCTCCATCTTTCCACCGTCCTGACCTGCGGCTTTGCCCTTGAGAAGGGCGATGGTTCGGTGATCGCTTGTAGTCCCCTGAAGGGCGGCTGGTCTCAGTTTGGTCTCTCTTGGCCTCTCCGTTCGCGTCGTTGTCCGGTGTTGCCATGGCCGTTTGGAGGTTGGTGAGCGCAGCTTGGAACTGGGCTAGATCGGGTCCATGTCGAGGTTGAGCAAGCCCGCCTCGACAACCTGAAGGACTAGGACGAGCGCGTCTCGGCTGACAGTCACGAGTTCGCTGGCACCCTCGGTTCGCGTGTCCCAGATGAGGTCACCCACCTGGGCCGCGGCCGTGGCCCGGATCGTGTCGGTCACATGCTGGTATCGCTTCGCCATGTCGGTGGTCGACCACCCGGCCCGGTACCTACCCGGATGGCCGCCGTTCGGATCGCCCGCACACGCCAGTTGCCGCACTGATCGCCGTGACCGGATGCCCAACGCTCGCGCCGGGGTCCGCAAGAGACAGAATCGGCGCAAAGCGGGCATCCCATGTGCTCGACCGGCATTCCGACGAGGTAGGTTGGTGGTAACCGCCCCCCTGGACGGGAGGCCCGTTCGATGCCTTGGATTGCGTGGTTGATAGCGGCCGCCGCCTTGGGCGTCGCAGAGTTCTTCACGCTGACGCTGGCCTTTGGGCTGCTCGCTGCCGCGGCGGTCGTCGCGGCCGTCGTCGCCGGGCTGGACGGCCCGTTGCTGGTGCAGGTCCTCGCATTCGCGGTCACGGCCGCGACCGGGCTCCTGATCGTGCGGCCAATCGCGAGGCGGCAGATGACCCATCCTCCTGTGGTGCGCGAGGGCAGCGACGCACTCGTCGGGAAGAAGGCGGTGGTTATGGAGGAGGTCACTGCTGTGCGCGGCCTGATCAAGCTCTCCGGGGAGGAGTGGTCGGCCCGTGCGTTTGACGAGTACCAGGTGATCCCGGTGGGAGCGCTGGTGGATGTCATGGAGATCGAGGGCGCCATGGCAATCGTCTACCCCCGGGAACCTCTGCCATGAACGCAGACCGCTGATACGAAGGCGGAGAAGATATGGAACCCTTGGTGCCGATCATCATCGTGGCGGCCTTGGTGGTGTTCGCGGTCATCTCCACTGTGCGCGTTGTCCCGCAGGCGCGCCGTTATAACGTCGAGCGGTTCGGCCGCTACCGAACGACGCTGCAGCCGGGTCTGAACTTCATCATCCCGGTGGCGGACCGGATCAATACCAAGCTCGATGTTCGGGAGCACGTGTTCTCGTCGCAGCCCCAGCCGGTGATCACCGAGGACAACCTGGTGGTGAACATCGACACGGTGCTGTACTACCAGATCACCGAACCGCGGGCCGCAGCCTACGAGGTCGCCAACTATCTGCAGGCCATTGACCAGCTCACGATTACCACGCTGCGCAACGTCATCGGCAGCATGGACCTGGAGCGGACGCTGACCTCGCGCGAGGAGATCAACACTCGGCTGCGCACCGTGCTCGACGAGGCGACCGGCAAGTGGGGAATCCGGGTCAACCGGGTCGAGATCAAGGCGATCGACCCGCCCTCCACCATCAAGGAGGCGATGGAGAAGCAGATGCGGGCCGAGCGCGACAAGCGTGCGGTCATCCTGCACGCCGAAGGGGAGCGGCAGTCCAAGATCCTCACGGCCGAAGGGACCCGCCAGCAGGAGATCCTGGAGGCCCAGGGTGACCAGCAGGCCGCGATCCTGCGGGCCGACGGTGAGGCCAAGGCGGTCGAACTGGTCTTCCAGGCGGTCCATCGCCACAACGCCGACCCCAAGGTGCTCGCCTACAAGTACCTGGAGACCCTGCCTCACCTGGCCAGCGGCGGCAACAACACCTTCTGGGTCATCCCGGGCGAGCTCACCGAGGCGGTCCGTACCGTCACCGACGCCTTCGGCGACCACTCCCGGATGGGCGCGCCCGCGACCAAAGAGAACGCGGACGAGGGCCAGCGGTCGGAAATCGAGGACGAGGAGGGCCGCCGCGAGCTGACGCCCGCCGCTCCGCTCTCCCTTGACGCGACGACCGCCGCCAGTCAGGTCGCCGAGCTGGCCGAGGCCGCGGTCAGTGACGCCAAGGCCGAGGCAGCGGCCGCCGGAGGCAGTGTTGACAAGACGCTGGACGAGGACGTGCAGAGCTAACGGCGCTTCAGTAGTGACGGTCGCGTGCCCGTGACGGCGGGTTGCCGAAATGCCGGCAACCCGCGAGGCGCAATTGCTGAAAGTGCTCTTGAGGCCACCCATTGTCGCCAGAAGCAGTGCCCCGTCGACCTAAACCGGTGCTCAGAGCCGTACACACTCGAGCAGGCGCTGTTCCCATGGAGTTGATCGTCCGCTCCTCGAGGGTGAGCACGCCTCACACGAATCAGGTGGTCGGCAGCCCGTATGGCGGGCCGCTGATCGCTGTGCCATGGTGTTAGCGGAACGGTCCGGTTCGGTGGAGGCGACCAGCGGCGACTGACGTGCTGAAAACGGACAGGCTCACGCTCCGTCCCTGGCGAATGGACGACGCCGAGGCGGCGCTGCGGATATTTGGTGATAACGACGTCGCTCGATGGTTGAGCCCCGCGATGGAGCGGGTGCCGGACATGAGCGCGATGAGGCTGTTGCTCCAGCAGTGGATTCTGGAGGATGCGCGTGCTCCGGCGCCGGCGGGGCGGTGGGCGATCGAGCTCTCCACGGACGCGCGGGTCGTCGGCGGAGTGGCGTTGCTGTATCTCCCGCCGGGTGGGGAGGACCTAGAGATCGGTGTGCAGTTGGCGCCTGAGATGTGGGGCCGAGGCTTGGCCAGCGAAGCAGGGCACCGGGTCGCTCACTATGCCCTAACCCACGATGGTGTTGAGGAGGTGTTCGCGGTGGTGCGTCCCACGAACACACGGGCGGCCGCCATGGCCAGGCGGATCGGGATGGAGTGGGTTGGCGAGACGGACAAGTACTACGACCTGCGGCTCCAGTTGTATCGCGTGCGGTCCGCGGATCTGGATAAGCCGCTTCCTGGCCAGCCTTCCGGGACGGCGGCCGAATGACGGGCGACGTCGGCCGATGGGCTCGATCGGGCAGGCGCCGGCGGAAGTCAGTACGACTGATGGGGAAGCATTCAATTCACCGTCAAATTCGTGACGGTTCAGGCACAGTTCCGCCTTCTGCGCGACACGGTTCCACCGGTGTTCCACCTTGGTGTGACGTCCAGGCGTGATCGCGTTGAGCGAAAGGCGTCAGCCGCGAACGGCCGGCACTGTGTTCCTGGGAGGTGTTCGAAGCGCGCACGTCAACAGATGTGGAACGGTAGTTGGCTTCGGGCCGACCCGATCGCCAATCGTTGACGAACTCTGTCGGCCAACGTGTCGCATGCCCAACGTCGGTGGCGCGTTTCTGGTAGACACCCCCGCGCTGGTGTGTTGGTCAGGACGCGGAACTTGTTGCGGCCCCGGATCGGAAGCGAGGTACGCGATGGAGGTTGTGCGCGTCATCGGGACCTTGGAGCCGGGGGGCGCTCAGTTGTCCGGGCTTAGGTTGTCGCAGGCGTTGCGGAGGCATGGGGTCATTACCCGCTGCCTGCTGGCCGGCAATGCCACGGAAACTGGCCTGAACCTGGCCCGGCGATATGGCGTGCCGGCAAACGTCTTCCCGCAGCCGGATGGCTTTCAGTGGCGGCCGTCGGCGGCGTTCGCTGCGTGGCTCGCGGATTGGGTGGCAGATGCCGACTTGGTGCACGCGCACATGTTCGGCGCATGGTGGGCAGCTGCCCAGGTGGTGCCCGACGGAGTCCCGCTCGTGGCGAGCGAACACAACGTGATGACCTGGCCGTGCGGTGATTACTCCGCGGAAGCGGCGGAGGCCGTTGGCCGGGTGGACTCCTTCTTTGCCCACGGGCCCGCTGCGCGCGAGTTTGCGCAGTCGATCGGGGTGCCACCGGAGCGGCTGCTCGAGGGCCATTCGGCCGTGGATGGGCTGGATGTGTCGCCGCTGCCCGGGCTCGCCCAGCGGCGGATCACCTTCACTGGTCGGTTTCGTGAGGACAAGGCACCCGATGTGCTGGTCGAGGCGCTCGCGATGCTGCCCGACGCGCCGACGGCGTACCTCGCCGGGGACGGGCCGATGCGGCAGCGGTTGCAGGCGCACGTTGCGGCCCTCGGGCTGGATGACAGGGTGGTGCTTCCCGGGTGGGTGTACGAGCCGGCCCGGTACGTCGTGGGTTCGAGCGTGCACGTGGTTCCATCACGCGAGGAGGCGTGGTCACAGAGCGCCGTCGTTGCGCTTGGTCTCGGGGTTCCCGTGGTCGGCACCGACGTCGAAGGTTTGACGACGACGCTCGGTGAGGGGCGCGGAGTGCTGGTGCCGCCGGAAGATCCACCCGCGATGGCAGCAGCGATACGACAGGTCCTCACAGGGGAGCACCCGCCGCCAGAACCCGGCCTAGCGTACGCGGCCCGTTATACCCCGGATCTGGTCGCGGAGCGGTACGCCGAGGTGTACCTCGACCTCGCCGCGGCCTACAACCGAGGCGCTGGACGAGCCAGCCTCAACGGGCCGAGCAAGCCCAGCTTCGTCACGGCACGGACGATCAGGTGAAGCTTCGGCGCCAGCGGCCGATCTACCTGGTCCTCGGCGGGTCGAACGGGCCGACCAGTTGTCAGTGTGCCGGGCCGTATCGGCCTAGTCAGCCCACGCGGCATCCTGACAACGCGACGCGGCCCGCCTCGGATCGAAGACCTTCGCCGAATGGCTTGCCAGCCAAGCCGCGCTCGGTTAGCGATCTCGTGACGACGACAGGAGTCCAAACCAGCGGTCCGAAAAGAATGCGATCTGCAGCCATCGCCGGAGCCGTGTTCTC
>DASQUD010000215.1:0-2724 GCA_035641455.1 Propionibacteriaceae bacterium
CAACGAGTTGCTCGCCCTGCTGCGTGCGGCACTCGTGCCGGCGTAGCCGTGCTCGTGCCGCCGTCGCCGTGCTCATGTGGTGCGGGCACCGGCGAAGGCCGTCGCCGTCGAAGACGGGTGACGTCAGCGCTTCGTGGAGAAACGCTCTCTGGGGGTTTGTGACCAGCGGTCGCGTGGCGTCCACCTAGTCTGACCAGCCCATTCCTGGCCCACCCCGTCACTGGCCGTCACACGGAATCTCGGGGAGTTGAGGACTGGCTGAGGACCGGCTGAGGACTAGCCGATTCAGGCATCGCTTACAGCTTGACTTCCAGTGAGCGACACCGGCCCCGGTGTTGCCGTCTCGCTGCCGGCTGGCTAATGGGCGTCCGGTTCACTGGCCGACGATACGGCGAAGATGGCCGTGGGTCATCTCGCGGGCGGACAGGCGAGGGCGGACATGACACAGGAACTCTTGCAATACGTACTGCTGGCGTCGGCCTCGGTGACGGCGGCCGGCCTGGTGTTCGAGGGGCTGCGGCGGCGGGTTGCGGGCACGCGGCTCGACCGGCAACTTCGCGAGCAGCACCCATAGCGGCCGCGGCGTCGGCAAGCGTTACCGATTGGCTAGCGGCCATCGGGACCATCTCGGCCTGTTCGGGACCGATCTCGCACCCACGACGGCGTCGACATGGCGATGCAGGCGGTTGAGGTCCGCTGAGCTGGAGGCGATATCTGACAGGGGCCGACATCAGCCCGACCAGATACCGAGTGCCTCACTCGTCTCTGACCCGACGACCCCGTCGATCATGAGTTGCTCTCGCTCCTGAAACGCCATGACGGCGTCGGCGGTCTCCTGGCCATACACGCCGTCCACGGTGACGGGTAGGCCAACCGCAGCAAGGCGCTCTTGGAGGATGACGACGTCTGGCCCTGCGTCGCTGAAGCTCAACGGACTGGAGATGGTTTCGGTGGTGGGCGTGGCCTCCGCGGTCTCCGCGGCCTCCGCGCTCGCGGCGGTCTCGGTGGCCGGTGCGGGCGTGTCATCGTCGCTGAAGACCAACCAGAAGACGAATAGCACGACGAGGACAGCACCCACCCGCCAGACCCAATCACGGCGTCCGAAGTAGGCGCTGGTTGCGCTGCGTGCCCCTCCAGCGGCGCCCGCCGCCGCGTGGTCTGCGACGCGTCGCGTGTGCGCGCTCGGAACTCCGAACACGTAGACCGTGAGCGCGATGCCGGTAAGCACGATCAGCCAGTTCATTCCTGACCCCCTTCGTCGGGTGCCCAGAAGGCGAAATCGTATTGAAGCCACCCGGCCGCTACCGGACGATCGGCGGCACCCTCGGAAACAGACGAGGTTTGGCAATTTGTCGGCTGCTCGCCTCGAGCTCGCTCAGGTCGCCAAGGCGTGCGAGCAGTTGGCACCCCGAACGGGCCCCGTCACGCCGCGGTGCGTCCGTGCGACCCGCCGCCCACGGGCGCTGACACCCGGCGATTCCGCGTCCGGGTTCGCTGACCTCCGCCTCACGGCTGGGGGGCGGTTGAGCGTCTGATCTTGGCCACAACACAGTTGTACGAACTAACGTTCGTATATGCCGCTCACCTGGACGCAACAGGGAACCACCGCCACCGCCTGGGATGACAGCGGCTCGAGGGTGGCCGTTGTCCAGCGTCAGGGCGGTAGCTGGCGGGCAGTACTGGTCGGGCTCGGCCTGTTCGGGACCGATCTCGGCACCCACGACAGCGTCGAGGTGGCGATGAAGGTGGCCGAGGACCGGTGGGACGGACGGGCATGAGGAGGCTGTAGTGCGTCGTGCGGTCCGCCGCTCCCGCGGCCGCTGACAGAGCTGAGACGAGGGGGCATCCCTGGTGACGGCTGACGGCGCCGATCGGCAGGATCTGTCGCGTATATACCGTTGGCACCCGCGCCTAGTGTTCCGGTCCGCTGGGCCGGGTTGGGTCTCACGCAGATGACGAACGTTCGGATCCGTTCCACCGCCCATGGTCGCGTCCCACGAGCGTGGATGCTTCGCGTCGTGGCGGTCACGGCGGCCATCACTCCTTTTGGGATTGCCGGATGCGCCAGCGAGGCGACAAAGAGATGATCAAGGCCATGGTGTCGACCACGATGACCTTCGAGCGTGACACGTTCCCGTTCACCTTTGAGTACCCGGACGGGTTCGAGTTCACCGATAAAGTGAGCGCCTCACGGCAGCTCGGCGGCGGCGACGCTGCCGATGAGGCCGTGGCAATCGTGATGGACGAGGACAACGGGCTAGCCATCGAGCGGTACACCCTCAACGCGGAGGTCAGCCAGGCCGATTTGGGCCTCGTCAAGCGGGAGCTTGATGGGTTGATCCAGCACCTCGATCCGGACGCTGCGGGAGAGGCGGGAGAGCTCGCGGGCTTTCCGTCGCTCACATACGCTGCGGTGGCGGTGCCCGGGCTGAAGGACGGCGAAACCCGCATCATCGCGCTCTTCGAAGGCGATCAGGAGTACCTGATCCACTGCCAGTCCACCCCGGAGGGTCGCGACGAGGTCGAACAGGCCTGCAACCTGGCGGTCGACACGCTCGCTCGCGCCTCATAGAGAGAGCAGCACCCGAGAGCGCTTCGCGACAGAGCGGCAGCTATGCGCTCTTGCGCGTCCTCAGTGTCACCACCGCTGACGGTGGAACGTGCTCCACCCGCTTCCGGCCGCGGAGCCAGGCCCACGTTCGGTCGAGCAAGGACATTCGCCGC
>DASQUD010000216.1:0-3069 GCA_035641455.1 Propionibacteriaceae bacterium
ACCAGAGCCACCGGCTGCGATCTCCGACAACCGCCGAACCCGCCTCATGCTGTTCGCCGGCTTCGCGCCGATCCCGAGCAAGAGCGGCCTTCACCGCAGCACCGAATCCGTACGACCTCTTGCCGTCATACACCGCGTCGATCAAACCTTGGTCAGCAGCGCGATCGAGTAAGGCTCTCGTTGAGTCGGTGCTGGCGTTGTCAATCGCGATCAGCCGGGTGGGCCGGTGCGTCAGCGCAGCAAGCGCAGCCAGGGTGCCGGGCAGCCACCGGGCCGCATCCATCGCCACCAGGACGGCGATGACATGGCAGCCGCTGAGGTCGACGCGGTCGCCTTCTGCATCATCTTGAGTCGTCCATGCCCACGGATCCTCTACCGAGTCTTCATCGCTAGAGGTTCGGAGATGGGCCCAGCCCTCCTGGGTTTCGGCACCTGCGGACAACTGTCTTTCCTCGCTGCGGGTTTCCCCTCGACGGGCTAGGCGCCGCCACGTGCACTGTGCCAAGCACGTGTGGTGCAAGCACAGCGGTGGAGCGCCCGGCTGGGCGCCCCTACTTTAATGCCTCAGACGGCGCGCTTCTTGAGCTTGCGTCGCTCGCGCTCGCTGAGACCGCCCCAGATGCCGAATCGCTCATCGTGTGCGAGCGCGTACTCCAAGCATTCGCCGCGCACGTCACAGGACAGGCACACCTTCTTCGCCTCCCGAGTGGACCCGCCTTTCTCCGGAAAGAACGCTTCGGGGTCGGTCTGCGCGCACAACGCACGTTCCTGCCAGCCGAGCGCACCGTCCTCGTCGACGTCACGTTCCTGCATTCCGAAAACCTCCTCGACCCCAACTGAGCGGCCCGCCTGAGCCGGCGACTTCGCGGGTCGACCGGGCAGCGGGATGTGCCGTTCGAGCGAGCTGTGGATCGAGCAGGTTCAACTTCTCGCTAAGCAAATGACACATATGAAATTACATGCCCGTAAATACTCGAAAGTCAAGAGGAAACCTGATATTGGGCACTTCTGCTTCCGGCCCTCAGATCGCCAGGTCAGGATTCGGGGTGGGACCGATCCCCGGGGGAGGGATTCTCGTCATCGGGATTCGGCTGCCAGCCGCTGGCTTCGCCGGGAGTGCCCCAGCCAGACGCAGGGGCGCCGACCGCCGCGTCGCCGGCCGTTTGCCAGGCCACACCGGAGGCGGCATCAGGCTGCCACACCGGCTCGAGCTGAGAGCTCGGCAAGGCAGCTGGGCCAGGGTCAGTCGGCTCGGCGTCGGTGATGGCCGGTGACTGTGCGATCGCCTGTTGGGCAGGTGATTGCCTGGTAGGCAGCTTGGCGAGCCCCAGGATCACGAGCACCGGCACCACCAGATCCAGCAGCAGGTCCAGCCAGACGATGACGGTCGACTCTGGCCCGGTCGTCGGCGCGATGATCGCGAGGGTCACCGACGTCAGAATCGACAGCGCGCTGCCCATCACGGCCAGCACCGTCAGTATCCGCGCATGAACGGTGCGCTCACCTACAACGCAGCTCGCCACAATCAGACCGAGCACGAGAATCGTCAGCGTCTCGGGCGTCCGCAAGCTGACGGAGCCGTACGCGACGTACCCGACCCAGGTGATCAGCACTTGCAACAGCAGCACCGCCAGGACCGCGAAGGCGGCGGGCTCGCGGAGCCGTCGCAGTCCGTCCACCCACTCAGCCTATGAAAAACTGGTCCGGTGCGCATCGTGATCATGGCCGGTGGCGTCGGCGGATCGCGGTTCGCGCGCGGGGTTCGACGGGCATTTCCAGACGCCGAGCTCACGATCATCGGCAACACCGCCGATGACATCACGGTGCACGGGCTCCGTGTCTGCCCGGATCTCGACACGATCATGTACGCACTGGGTGACGGTCATGATCCCGTCCGCGGATGGGGTCGGCGAGACGAGAGCTGGGCGGTGCTGTCCGAGCTGGCGGCGTACGGGGCCGAGCCGTCGTGGTTCTCGCTTGGCGATCGGGACATCGCCACCCATCTGGTCCGTACTCAGATGCTCACCGCCGGCCATCGGTTGTCGGAGGTAACCACCACCCTGGCGACCCGCTGGCTGTCGTCGGACCCCCTGCTGTCGCTGCTGCCGATGTCGGACGATCGAGTGGAGACGCACGTCCTGATCGCCGATGACTCCGCGCCAGGCGGCCGGAGAGCGGTCCACTTCCAGGAGTACTGGGTCCGATTGCACGCCGAGCCGGATGCTCTCGACGTGATCATGGTTGGATTAGATGTCGCCACCCCGGCTCCCGGAGTGATCGACCGGCTGGCTCGGGCGAACTTGATCTTGATCGCTCCCAGTAATCCGGTCGTCTCGATCGGCCCCATCTTGGGCGTTCCCGGGATCGCTGAGGCGGTCCGGCAATCGCCAGCCACCGTGGTCGGTTTCGCCGGAGTGCTGGGCGGCGCCCCCGTGCTGGGCATGGCTCATCGGCTGCTGCCCGCGATCGGCGTCGAGGTCGACGCAGCGTCGATCGGCCTGCACTACGGGGCGCGAACGGCCGGTGGGGTACTCGATGTCTGGACGATGGACCTGCGCGACGCGTCAACAGCGGCAGCGGTCGAGCAGGCTGGCCTGCGGGTCGCCGTCGCGGACCTGGTCATGTCCGATCCAGACGTCACTTCTGCTTTCGTCCACTACGCGATCAAGACCGCCTGGTCCTGATCGCGCCCATGCACAGCGAAACCCATTCGTGATCACTATCTTCGCGCCGGCCGGGATCGGTGAGGTAAGCGTGGGCACGGACCTGGCCGAGCTTGTGACTGACGCGGTCGCGGCAGCAGCTGAGGGTCCGCTTCGCGACGGCGACATCGTGGTCGTCACATCCAAGATCATCAGCAAGGCCGAGGGCCGCATGCGCTCAGCGGCCGAGCGCCAGCAAGCTATCGACGCGGAGACGGCTCGGACAGTGGCCGCTCGCGACCAGACGCAGATCGTGCGTACCCACACCGGGCTGACCATGGCCGCGGCCGGAGTCGACAGTTCCAACGTGGCGGCCGGATCGATCCTGCTGCTGCCTTCCGACCCCGACCGCAGCGCGCGGACACTC
>DASQUD010000217.1:0-7672 GCA_035641455.1 Propionibacteriaceae bacterium
CCGAACTCAGTAGCCCAGAGCCGACCCTTCGCGTCGAACGCCAGACCCTCCACGTTGCGGTGGCCGTAGCTCCAGACTCGATTGCCGAACGGATTACCTGGCGCCGCCCGACCGTCAGGTCGAATGCGCAAGATCTTGCCCAGCACAGAATTCCTGTCCTGCGCAGCAGAAGAGTTCTCGGCATCGCCGGTGGAGACGAACAGCATGCCCTGCCGATCGAACAGCAGTCGACCCCCGTGGTGGCGAACGCTGGCCGGGATGTCGGTCAGAATGGCTTTGGGCCGCCCCAGGCGACCGCCGGCGATACTGCAACGGACGACACGATCGTCGCCTCTTGTGGTGATGTAAGCGAACAGTGTCTCCTCGTCGTTGGGCGCAAGGGCAATGCCCATCAGACCGCCCTCGCCCCCAGCGGAGGGTGCGACGACGCCGGCCACGTCGCCAATCGAGCGGACCTTGCCTCGATTCGAAATCCGCAGCACTTGGCCAGAGTTCCGCTCCGAGACCAGCGCATCGCCGGAACGAAGGAAGGCAATCCCCCAGGGCACATCGAGGTCCTTGGCGATGGTGCCGGTGATCTTCGGCTTAGGCGTCGCGGCCGCTGACGGGGACGGTGAAGGTGACGGTGTTCGTACGGAGCTGGCTGAAGTCTGCGGTGAGCTCGGCGTTCTCTCCGATGGGATCTCCTCAGGCGAAGAGCTGGATCCACTTTCACCGCCGGCCGGACCCGAACATCCGGATACCGCGCCGAGCGCAGCACCAGCCGAACCAAGCAGCAGCGTTCGTCGAGAGACCACGCTGAATTGTGGCGCACCGGCGAAGGCGGCTCACAGAATCGAGCACAATACCCAGGGATCTCCTGTGCCGTCTGGCGCGGGAACGCGCGCATGGCTTCCGGTGTTAGGACATTGTGTGGCGAGCTGCACTGGCGACCGTGGTCCTGACGTCAGCAGCGGCACTGACCACATCGGCGTGCAGTGCAGCCGGCGGTCCGGAGCTTTCTGGCGCGACTTCCCACGCCAGCGTTGATCCGGCCGCTGATCGTCTCACCGGCGGGCAGGTTGTCCGGACCTGCGGTAGCCACTATGCGACGGACTTTGACACTGGCATGGAGTCGCGGACCGTCCATGCTGGCTCCGTCTCGTTGGTGGGCTTCCGGGTGTCTCCAATACCCGCCGATGGTGCTCCGGTCCGGACCTTCAAGGTCATGGTCCGGGTGGACGCGGGCACCAATGCGGAACTGAAGACCACGACCGCAGGTACGTCATTGCTCTATGACCGTGCGCGCTTCAAGACGAGCAACGTCTATCAGCTGAGTGACGGCGAACGCCGAGTGCGATTCACCGGGTGTCCGGATCAGTCCGCCGTCTTCAACGGCGCCATCCTCACCTCGGGGCCGCGGACGGTTGAGCTTCAGATCACGGTCGACGGACGAATGACGCCCATCCTGGTCAGCGCCTACGGTGATTGAGCTGCTGCTTATGACATTTCATGTCCTTGGCGGCTACGTGCGCCAACTCCTGGTCGCCTGATCGAGCTCATCAGTCTCCGCTGTGGTAAGCCTGAACGAGAGCGCGCCGGCATTGTGTGCCGCCTGCTCGCCGCTCTTGGCTCCAGGAATGGGAACGACGCCCTCCTGCTCCAGAAGCCATCGCAGCGCAACCTGTCCTGGTGATCTTTCGTACGACCCACCGATTTCTCGAAGCAGCCCTACGACGGGGCGCAGCGCGTCTAGGCCGGCTTTCCGAAAAGTCGGCTGCAAACGGCGAAGGCCCTTGGGACGGGCGCGGTCGACATACTTCCCGGTGAGGGCGCCGCTCGCCAGTGGCTGGTAGGCGATGAGGGTGACTGAGAGCTCGCGGCAGGCCTCCAGAACGCCGTCGACTTCGGGCCGCCGATACAACAACGAGTACTGCACCTGATTGGAGGCAAGCGAAAGGCCGCGCCGGGACAACGCTTCGTTGGCAGTGCGCATCTGCGCGGCGGTGTAGTTGCTGACACCGACCGCACGAATCTTGCCCGCCTCTACGGCGTCGGCCATCAGTCCCATCAGCGTTGAAATGTTCACTCGGCGCGACGGGAAATGGTGCTGGTAAAGATCAACGGATTGTCTCCGCAGGCGGCTCAAACTGGCGTCAAGCGCTCCCGGCATGTCGTCAGCGCGTGCCATCGGGCTGGGCGGGAACTTCGTGGCGATGACGACATCTCTCGCCTCCGCCAGCTCCCCCAGCCGACGCTCGGACGCGCCGCCGCTGTACATCGCCGCCGTGTCAAAGAAGTTGACGTTGGCTGCCATGGTTGCGTCGAAGGCTGCCTGCTCGTCAACTGAGTTGGCTCCGCCGTATGCCGCCTTGGCAGGCATCAAGCGATGAAACCCGCGAGCTTCGCCCCAGGTCATGACACCCAGACCAATGGCTGGGACCACAACATCGCTGCGACCCAGCATTCTTGTCTCCACCAGAGGACCTCCGCAGCCCGCGCACCGACGACGCAGTTCACGCTAACCCGCTTTGGGAAATCTGACGCCGAACCGCGTCGTTTATCGGCTGTCGCTTCCTGAGGTTAGAGTTAACCGGTGAGCGCCTGGGAACCCGGGCTGTCGGCGCTCTCGGAGGGCCCGGCCTCGATGGCCTACGTGCCACGGTTGCTGCTCCCATGGGCAGCCGCCGATCCGGAGCCCGCTCACCGAGTTGTCGATGGCAGCCTGGTCTTGTTCGACATCACGGGTTTCACCCCGCTCACCGAGCGGCTCGCTCGCAAAGGTCGCGAAGGTGCGGAAGAGCTGAGCAATCTCCTCGACACCGTGTTCGGGCGGCTCCTCTCCGACGCCGAGGACGAGGGTGGCGACCTACTGAAGTGGGGCGGTGACGCCCTTTTGCTTCTCTTCGACGGTTCCGACCATGCTCGCCGCGCCGCACGCGCCGCGCTGGGCTTACAGCGGGCTCTTGCCCAACTGGGACGCGCCAAGACCTCCATCGGCCGGGTCGTGCTGCACGCCTCCGCCGGCGTCGAATCTGGTCCGGTCGATCTCGTTTTGGCGGGAAATCCGGCCGTCTGCCGCGAATTGCTCGTGCTGGGGCCAACGGCAACGGGGGTCACGATGCTCGAACATGCCGCGACGAGGGGGGAGGTCCTCGTCGGGGACGCGACTGCTGCGGCCGTCGGCTCGGCTGGAATACGCCCTCGCGTTGGTTGGGGTCACCTCTTGGTGGGCGCCGCGGCAACTCCGAGAATGCCTCGACAGCCGACGCCCGTGCCCAAGGCTGAGGTGCTGGAGCAGCTGTTGCCCCCGCAACTGCGCAACTACCTGTCCCAGCCGTCACGAGAACCAGAGCACCGCACCGTTGCCGTCGCCTTTGTGTGCTTCGACCATACGGACAGCATCCTGGCCCAGGACGGGCCAGAAGCGCTCATGACAGCCATGGATGAATTACTCCGTCATGTGCAGGACGCCGCTGCCGCCCACGACGTCTGCTTCTTGGGCACCGACGTTGATGTCGACGGCGGAAAGATCATCCTCCTTGGCGGCGCGCCCCGGAGCACCGGTGATGACACTGACCGGATACTCACCGCGGTACGCGCGGCCGTCAGCCGAGGCGGCCAGTTGCCATTGCGGGCCGGCGTCGCCCACGGCCGGGTGTTCACCGGCGACACCGGCTCTCCGAGCCGGAGGACGTACTCGATCAAAGGTGACGCGGTCAACCTTGCGGCCCGGCTCGCCGCGCACGCGGATCTGGGGTCAATCCTCATGGCCGCCGACGTGCTGGACCACACCAGGCGTTACTACGCGGTCAATGAGGCACCAGCGGCGACCCTGAAGGGTAAGAGCAAGCCCGTACCCGTTGTCACCCTCGGTGATCCGCTCGAGCCTCGGAGGCAGGAGAACCTCGACGACGTGCTGGTGGGGCGCGACAGCGAAATCGCGACCTTGACGGGGTCGATGGAGCAGCTGGTGAATGGATCCGGCGCACTGGTTGAGGTAGTCGGTGAGCCGGGGATCGGCAAGACCAGGCTTGTCGATGAGATCGTGGCGCGTGCCAACGAGATCACTGTCCTTCGCTGTGACTGCGAGCGGACAGGAGCCGGAACCCCATTCACGCCGGTGCGGCGCCTGCTCCACCGCGTGCTCGGTACCAGCAGTGCCACCGACCCCGACACCGTCGCCCGGTGCCTCCAGGAATGCGTGGCCAAGTCCGCCCCCGACCTGCTCCCGTGGATTTCCCTGCTCGGTGTCGTCCTCGATCTGACCGTGCCCCCCAGTCCTGAAGTCGCCGAACTCGAGGAGCGCCACCGCGCCGAACGAGTACCGGAACTGTTCTCCGACTTGCTCGAACGCATGGTGCCAACCCCGGCGATACTCGTTATCGAGGACGCACACCTGGCCGATCCAGCGAGCGCCGGCGTATTGGCCGCCCTGGCACGGCGAGCGTCGAAGCACGCATGGCTTCTCTTGGTGACCCGCGATGAGCGCCCAACCGAGTGGATGCCCGAGCAGATTGAGCGGATCGAGCTCGGACCACTCGCCATGGCACCATCGATCGAGCTGGCTGAGATCGCGACACCGGAGCGGCCCTTGCCGCCGGCGATCGCCGAGGCGCTCGCGATCCGCTCTGGCGGACACCCATTGCTGTTGCTCGAACTGGCCCGGGCCATCGTCCGCGGCGAGGACCCAGACGATCTCCCGTCGAGCGTCGAGGAACTGGCGGCCGCCCAGATCGACCAGCTCCCGCAGGCGCAGCGCTCGCTTCTGCGGCGTGCGGCGGTACTCGGCGACGAGTTCGACGAGGACCTGTTGCTGCGGATGGTCGAGGACGTGGCGCCCGATCAGTCAGTGCCCCAACTGCTGGCCGGCCTTAATGGGCTTGTGGTGGAGGCGGATCACAAGCTGCGCTTTCGGCACCCTCTCCTGAGGGAGGTCGCGTACGCCGGCCTGCCCTACCGGCGGCGACGAGAACTGCATGCCAAAGCCGCTGAAGTGCTGGAGACAAGCACCACGGTAGCGGAGCGCCGGCCAGAGGTACTCGCGCTGCACTACTTCGTCGCCGGCCGATACGACAAAGCGATGGACTACGGCTGGCAGGCGGGGCAGCGGGCGATGGCACGTTATGCACCGGCCGGCGCCGCCGACGCGTATCGAAGGGCGGCCCAGGCTGCCCGACTTTCCCCGCACGTCAGCCTCGGCGAGCGTTCGTTCTACCTGGAAGCGCTGGGCGACGCAGAGTCCTTGGCAGGCCGGTCGACCGAAGCAGCCGCTGCTTACCTGGAAGCGCTTCGGAGCGTGCGCGGCCAGCCGCTGCGGGAGGCTCACCTGGCGCTAAAACAAACCCTGGTGGAGCAACACCGCGGCCACTACACCAACGCCCTGCGTCGCGCGAGTCTCGGCCTCCGTGCCATTAGCGGCGCGACAGATCCGGAGGCCGGCGCCGTGCGTGCCCGGCTGCAAGTCCGCTACGCATTCTGCCGGGTAAACCAGGGTCGGTACGCGGATGCCCGCCGATGGGCGGAGCGGGCCCTCGCCGAAGCCGATGCGTCTCGTGAGCTGAAAGCGCAGGGCCAGGCGCATCTGGTATTGCACCTCGTGGAGGCGTGGTTGGGCGGACCCAAGGGCGAGCAGCACGGAGAGACGGCGCTGCGCATCTTCGAGCAGCTGGGGGACCTCACCGACCAGGCCCATATGTTGAACAACCTGGGCGGCCGCCGCATTTTTGAAGGCCGCTGGCCCGATGCGCTTCCTATGTTCGTCCGGGCAGCCGAGTCGTTTCGCCGGGTGGGCGATGCGACTAACGCCGCCAACGCGGACTACAACCGGGCCGATGTCTTGGTACGGCAGGGCCGGTCGGATGAGGCGTTGCCACTGCTCGAAAACACGCTCCGGGTCGCGCGCGCCGTTGGTGACGAGGACCTGGTGGCCCTCGTGCGCAAGGAAATGGGCAGGGCGCAGAGCCGGGCCGGCAACGTACCAGAAGGCCTGAGATTGCTTCAAGAAGCGCGCGCTCAGCTGGCCAGGCTTCGAGAACCACACGAAGTTGTTGACGCAGACATCGCGTCCGCCGAAGCGTACTTGTTGGCGGGCTCGACCGACATGGCGGTAGCACTCATCGAGAGAGCGCTGTCCGATGCTACCTCCATTCATGCCGCCACCTTGCTGCCCTCGGCCTATCGCGTGCAGGCCGCTGCTCTGCTTGCCAAGGGAGAAGTCGCACAAGCTCGGACGGCTCTGGCCGCGGGCTTGCGGCAGAGTTCCTCTCCCGATGTTGCGCACGAGCGGGGATTTCTGCTTGCAGTCGCCGCCCGCATAGCCCTCCATGATCAGGATCCCGGCGCAGCGCAGCTGAAGCACGAGGCCAGTAACGCTCTACGATCGCTGGGCGTGGTGCGGGTCCCGCTGCCAGAGTCCGCCAGCTGACCTACATGCTGCCCCGCCAATCGTGGTCGAGGAGAACGACCAAGTAGAGGTCGCCGTCTGACCGCATGCTCTGGACGTAGTCGACGCAAACCTCGAAGTTTCCAATGTCGTTCTTGCGCGGGCACGCAGGTGCCGTCTGGGTCAGGTCACCGTTGTTGTCGAAGGTATAGATCACTCGAAGCTTCGGCACGCCGGTCCCTCCGCAGAGGACCTTGTCGCACGACAGGATGACGGTGGAGTACTCACCCGCCGAGTGCTGGATATCTGCGTTGACGGTGACGATCAGGGCGGTGGTGCCGCCGACTGTCAAGCAGGAGCCGGCGTCCTCGCATGAGCCGACCGACAGGACGACGGGTCCGTTGGCACCGGTCGTTACGAGGTGGCCGCAGGTGGGCTCGTCCGAGGTTGGGACGCCACTACCGGCCCCACAGCCTGGATCATCGAGATCAAACGGCTGGCCCCGAGTCGCGTCATCACGGACTGCCGTAACCGCAATGGGCACTGCGAGGTTGTCCGGGCTTAGCTGCACTCCGGACGTCACTCGGACACCCAACGTGGGGTTTCCCGATGGCGTGTACTTCAGACCCGTGAATGTAGCTTCAGAGCCGTTTCGAGGAATGGTGACGACGCTTCCGTCGGGAACTAAGGAGCCCCCACCGGAAAGTTTCTCCAGGACAATCGTCGTGTCCTTGGACACGGTGGCGAGCTGCCCGGCCCTGTCAACGACCCTCACGTGGACCGCGAACTCCTGACCCTGGAGAATTGCGCACCTATCTACGGTCGGACAAAGCTCCCTATCGCCACTCGTCACCGAAAAGATCTCTAGAGCCCTGGCCGGTGCGGCACTGGCGGGAACCGTGATCCCGGCCGCAGCCAAGACTCCGGCCAGTAAGGCGGCGATCATCACCGCAAGGGAACGTCGGACCAGCGGCATCATGGCAGCGCCTCTCCCTGGGAGATCTTTATGCTACGACAGCTAGGCGCTCTGCAAGGAATTTTCACCCTAATAGTCTGGGTCGACCGGGTTACTAGTACCGCCGGGCTCCCCGCGGGACACCCCTTAAGTCATCTGTGACCGCGAGGCAAAGGTCGTCGGCCGTTGCGGAGATGCTCCCGCTTCCGGCGCCATCCAAGATGTAATTGCCGCGCGTGGCGAGCGGCAGCCTCAAAGTCGACGGTGCTGTCCAGGGCTCGCAAGTCACGTCGAATCTGGTAAAGCCAGAGGAAGAAATCACCGTCAGTCGAATGCCACGACTCGTACAGTTC
>DASQUD010000218.1:0-6148 GCA_035641455.1 Propionibacteriaceae bacterium
GGGCGGCCGGCGTCCACGTCAGACAAGAACTGTTCCCACTGCGCCCGGAACCCGTTGATGAACTCCGCATTGTCTGGTATCGGCTCCCATTGGCTGCGGAAGTCTTCAGTCTCCGGTAGATCCGGGTTCCAGACCGGCATGGGCGTCACAACCCGAGGCTGAATGCGGCAGTTGAACAGGCCGGCAACCGCGGAGCCATGAGTGCCGTCTACCTGGAATTCGACGAGCTCGCCGCGGTCGACGCGAACCGCCCAGGACGAATTGATCTGGACGATCACTTCGCCCTCCAGCTCGAAAATGCCGTAGGCGGCGTCGTCGGCGGTGGCGGCATACTTGCGGCCCTGCTCATTCCAGCGCTCCGGAATGTGGGTGACGGCCTTGGCGGTCACGGCCTGCACTTTTCCGAAGAGGTTCTCGAGCACGTAGTTCCAATGCGGGAACATGTCGAGCACGATGCCCCCGCCATCCTCGGCCCGGTAGTTCCAGCTGGGCCGCTGGCCCGGCAGCAGATCACCTTCGAAGACCCAGTACCCGAACTCTCCCCGCACCGCGAAGACGCGTCCGAAGAACCCGGAGTCGATCAGCCGCTTCAATTTGAGCAGGCCCGGCAGGTAGAGCTTGTCGTGCACCACGCCGTTGATCACACCCGCCTCGCGAGCCGCGGTCACCAGCTCCACGCCCTCGTCAACGGACTCGGCGATCGGTTTTTCGGTGTAAATGTGCTTGCCCGCACCGATGGCTTTGAGGATGGACTTCTTACGCTCTGACGTGACCTGGGCGTCGAAGTAGACCGAGGTCGAGGCATCACTCAGTGCTTCATCAAGATTGGTCGTGAAATCGGCCACGTCGTGTTCGGCGGCAAGAGCCGCCAGTTTCTCGGCGTTCCGGCCGACCAGAATCGGCTCGACGCTGACGCGGTTGCCGTCGGGAAGAGCCGCTCCACCATCGGCCCGAATGGCCAGGATGGATCGCACCAGGTGCTGGCGGTAACCCATCCGGCCCGTTACTCCGTTCATGATCACTCGAATCGTGCGCTGGGCCATGCTCGCCTCCAACCGTCAGGGCACCGCAGTCGTGAGAAAACGCTTTCGCAGCTATCCGGCGAATATAGCGTCGGGACGTCGACCAGCGCAATCTGCCGAGTCGCGATCGCATCTGGTCGCTCGACGCTGAAAAACTTTCAGTTTGGTCTCGGCATCGGCATCGGCGTTGACACTGTGACGTGACTCACCGTAGTCTGCGGAAAACGCTTTCACGAAGATGCGAGAGGAAGTCGATGGCCATCAACCGGAGGCAGTTTCTGATCGGAGCCGGCGGGCTAGCTGCTGCGGCTACCACGATGGGCCTAGGGGCTTGCGCGCCGGGCACAGGTGGCGGTGGTTCTGAAGGTGGCGGCGGCGGTGAGGGCGGTCCGGTCAACCTCGCTCTCGCCTGGTGGGGCAACCCGACGCGCAACAAGAACACCGACGCGATGATCGCTGCGTACCAGCAGGCCAACCCCAATGTGAAGATCTCGGGCCAGCCGGGGGAGTTCAGCAGCTACTGGGACAAGTTGGCCACCCAAACCGCCGGCGGCACGGCTCCGGACATCATTCAGATGGACATGAACTACATCTCCGAGTACGGCACTCGAAACGCACTCCTGGATTTGAAGGACGTCGACACCTCCAAGTTCGTCGAGGGCACGGTCGACTCGGGCAAGATCAACGACACGCTGGTCGGGGTCAATGCCGGCATCAACAGCGCGCTCTTCTTTGCCAACCCCCAGATCTTCGAAAAGGCGAAGATGGAGCTGCCCGACGACACCACCTGGACCTGGGATCAACTGATCGAGGTTGGTGCCGAGATCGCCTCGAAGGCGGGAGTGCCCTTCGGCGTGGGGTCGCTCATAGGCTCAGACGCATTGTTCGGCACCTTTGTGCGCCAGCAAGGCAAGGAACTCTTCACTCCGGACGGGCTTGGTTTTGAGGCAGCTGAGGCTCAGGCCTGGTACGACTTCCTCGTCAAGGGCGTGAAAGCCAAGGCCTTTGGATCGCCGGAGCAGATCACGGAAGAGGCTGCTAAGCCGTTGGACCAGAGTGCGTTAGTGACGGGGAAAGCCGCCATACAGTACTGGAATTCCAATCAGCTGGAGGCGGTCAGCAACGCGGCAGGTGGCGACTACCTAATGGAGATGCTCCGGGGGCCGAGCATGACCGGCAAGGCAACCGACCGGAAAACCTGGTACAAGGCGAGCATGCTGTGGTCGGCGTCGGCCAAGACCCAGAACCCTGAGGCCGCAGTCGCCTGGATCAACTGGTTTGCGAACGACCAGGCGGCCGCCAACATCGATAAGGCCGAGCGGGGCATCCCGCCCAACGCCGAGATACTGACCGCGGTCACACCCAGCTTGTCCGAAGCGCAAAAGGTAGTCGCGAAGTACATCACCGACATCAAGACCGAGGTGGCCAACACCCCGATCGCCCCACCCCCCGGCGGCGGCACAATTTCCGAGGTCTTGACCCGCCACGGGACCGATGCCATCTACGGGCGGGCGAGTACAGCTGACGCCGCGCAGAAGTTCGTGGACGAACTGAAGTCGAATCTGCAGGTCTGAGCCATGAGCGCTATCTCTGAGCTGTCGACAGTCCATCGCACTAAGGCCCAGACGCCGGAGGAGAAGCGGCTCCGGGCCAAGGAAGCCGGCCGGGACAACAAGGCGGGGTATCTGTTCCTGCTGCCCTGGCTGATCGGACTGGTCGTGATCACGATCGGGCCGATGATCGCGTCCTTGTACCTGTCGTTCACCAACTACAGCCTGATCCAGGCGCCCAAGTGGATCGGTCTGGACAACTACGCCCGGATGCTCACAGACGAACGTCTGCACAACTCGCTCCAGGTGACGTTCATCTATGTCCTCGTGTCGACCCCGCTGCAACTGGCCGTGGCGCTTGCCATTGCCTTGCTGTTGAACGAGGGGATGAAGGGGCTGCCGTTCTATCGGTCCATCTTTTACCTGCCGTCGATGCTGGGCGCCTCGGTGGCCATCGCAGTGCTCTGGCGGCAGATGTTCGAGGTTGACGGCTTGGTGAACCAAGTCCTCAGGCTGTTCGGATTCGAAGCCACCACTAGCTGGATCGGTGATCCGAGCACCGCATTGTGGACCATCATCTTGTTGCACATCTGGACGTTCGGATCACCGATGGTGATCTTCCTGGCCGGTCTGCGGCAGATCCCCGGAATGTATTACGAGGCGGCTTCAGTCGACGGAGCAAGCAAATGGTCGCAATTCAGAAAAATCACTCTGCCGCTGCTGTCTCCGATCATCTTCTTCAACCTGGTGCTGCAAATCATCAACGCATTCCAGGCCTTCACGCAGGCCTACGTGGTGTCGAACGGAACCGGCGGTCCTTCGGACTCGACGATGTTCTACACGCTGTACCTGTACCAGAAAGGGTTCGTCCAGTTCCAGATGGGCTATGCCGCCGCTATGGCGTGGCTGCTGCTCGTGATCATCGCGGCGTTCACTGCGATCAACTTCTACTTCTCCAAGCATTGGGTGTTCTACGGTGACTGATCTTCAAACCCCCGTTGCCACAGCGCCGTCACTGAGGGGACACGCTCCCCAGGAGGCGATCCAGCACGGCCCCACATGGGCGGACCGTACACGGTCAGTGCTCAAACACGTCGTGTTGATCGCCGCTAGCTTGGTGATGATCTATCCGTTGCTGTGGCTGATCGCCAGCTCTCTACGGCCGAACGACCTCATCTTCCGAACTCCGGGGATCTGGGTGAGCGACCTGTACGTGGAGAACTACACCCAGGGTTGGTACGCGCTCTCCAGCCCCTTCGGCACGTACATCATCAACTCGGCCATCGTGGTGATCGGTGCGATTGCCGGCAACCTGTTCGCCTGCACGCTGGCCGCGTACGCCTTTGCCCGGCTGCAGTTCCGGCTGAAGACGATGTGGTTCGCGATCATGCTGATGACGATCATGCTGCCCTTCCACGTGGTCGTGGTGCCGCAGTACATCATCTTCAACCAATTGGGCTGGGTGAACACGTTCGTCCCACTGATCTTGCCCAAGTTCCTGGCCACTGATGCGTTCTTCGTCTTCTTGATGGTCCAGTTCATTCGAGGCATTCCCAAAGAGCTGGACGAGGCGGCTCGGATCGACGGTTGCGGCCACTGGAAGATCTTCAGCAGAGTCATGCTTCCGCTGATGGGCCCAGCGATAGCCACGACGGCGATCTTCACGTTCATCTGGACTTGGAGCGATTTCTTCACCCCGCTGATCTACCTGACCAATCCGCTTGCCTACACGGTTCCCGTGGCGCTGCGTTCATTCCTGGACGCAACGGCTGGCAGCAACTGGGGTGCCATGTTCGCCATGTCGGTCGTGACCTTGATCCCGCTCTTCCTGGTGTTCCTGTTCGGCCAGCGGTTCCTGGTCAAGGGGATCGCCACCACCGGCGGAAAGTGACCCTGCCTAGCCCACATTGCTCAGCCTGATCCGTAGCGCTCCTTGACCCGCGAAAGGCATCAGATCTGTGTCCAATAAGCAACGCTATGTGGTGGTCGGAACCGGCCATCGTGTCCAGATGTACCTCGATGCCATGTCCGGCGACCACAAGGATGATGCGGAACTGGTTGGGCTGCTCGACCCAAATCCGGGTCGGTTGGCGGTACATGGGACCTGGCTGTCCGATGCCGGTCTCGACAGGTCAGGGGTGACCACCGGCCACCCCGACCAGCTGGAGCAGGTAATCAAGGAGAACCGGGCTGATCGAGCGATCATCACCTCCCCCGACTTCACCCACGCCGGCCTGATCGCGCGCGCGCTGGATGCCGGTGTCGACGTAGTCGTCGAGAAGCCGTTGACGATCGACCCGGAGAGCACCCGGCAGATCGCTCAGGCGGTGGAACGCACCGGGCGGCAAGTGGTCGTGACGCACAACTATCGCTATTCCCCGAGAAATTCCGGCCTCAAAGAGTTGATCAAGAACGGCTCGATCGGTACGCCGTTGTCGGTCACCTTCGAATGGGTGCTCGACACCGCGCACGGGGCGGATTACTTCCGCCGCTGGCACCGGGACAAGGCCAACTCGGGCGGCCTGCTGATTCACAAGGCTTCGCACCACTTCGACTTGATCAATTGGCTCCTCGCCGACGCTCCCACCGTGGTGTATGCCCGCGGCGGGGTGAAGTTCTACGGGGCCGAGAACGCCGCGGCACGCGGGATGCCGGCCCGTGCGGAGCGGGGGACCCATGACGGTCCTCGCAGCCCTTGGGAACTCGACCTGCGCAGCGATCCTCGCCTGAAGGCGCTCTATCTCGACAATGAGTCGTACGACGGCTATCGGCGTGACCAGGACGTGTTCGGCCCCGGCGTCACTACCGAAGACAACCTGGCAGTGATCGTTGATTACGCACGCGGCGCGACGCTCAGTTACGCGCTGAATGCGCACTCGCCCTGGGAGGGTTATCGGATCGCGGTCAACGGCGATGAAGGCCGGGCCGAGCTCGAAGTGGTGGAACGGGCGGCAGTCCTCGTCGACGCCAACGGCAGCGTGCTCATCGACCCGAGTGCCGTCCCTGAGTCCTCAACGCGAACTGGCGGAGAACGGTTGACTCTGCAACGCCACTGGGAGGTGGCGCAGGACGTCAAGATCGAAGAGGGCACAGGTGGCCATGGCGGAGGCGATGCGCTTCTGCTCGCTGACGTCTTCCGCGGACCCGGTGATGACTGGCTGGAACGACCGTCAAACTGGGTCGACGGAATCCGGTCAATCGCGGTCGGCATGGCCGGCAATGAATCGCTACGCACGGGCCTGCCGGTCAAGATCGCCGACCTCGACCTCCGTGTCGACCTGTCCCGCTGATGACGTCCCTCCAGCTCGAACCCGACCGCGCTCTCCCGTTTCCCGCAGAGCAGAGGCGGATCGCGAGGGAGATCTATGGTGAGACGAAGGATCTGCCTCTGATCTGCATGCACGGACACGTGGAACCGGAGGTATTCGCCGACGACATCCCATTCGCCGACCCCGCCCAGCTCTTGATCGTTCCCGATCACTACGTGTTCCGGATGCTGGCCTCCCAGGGCATCGAGCCCGCTCAGCTGGGAGTTCCTCGGCTCGATGGGGGTCCAGTCGAAACCGACTCCCGAAA
>DASQUD010000219.1:0-6382 GCA_035641455.1 Propionibacteriaceae bacterium
CGCCGACCACGACGATGATCTCGCCGTCCACCACACAACGCTCGGGCATGCTCTGCTTGATCGCCTCGACTACTTCCGGGAAGTAGCGGGTCATCGGCCGCTCGTTCCGAGAGCCGATCTCCACCTCGTCGCCGTCGCGGAACACGATCGATCGAAACCCATCCCACTTCGGCTCGAAGGACAGCGAACCTTCCGGAATCTGCGGCACCGACTTTGCGAGCATCGGTGCAACCGGCGGCATGACGGGTAAGAGCATGCCTTCATTGTTGCGGACGGTCGCGGTTAGGGACTCCCTTGCTGCCTCGACAGCCACGCCTTAGCGCCCTTCCCGGGTTTGCAACTCGCTACGCATTGCGTGACCAGCCAGCGTCGCCGATCCAGGCTGCACGTTGAGCGCCGACCCAGCGGCACTGTGACGAACACGACGCCAACTAAGGCCGACCTTATTTGAATGTGTCGATCGAATAAGAGCACACTGATGTTGTGAAAACCCAGCGAGCTGCCACGGGCGTCGCGGGGTCATCGGCAGCCGAGGCTGACGCCTCGACCCGGCAGCGGGTCAAAAGCTCAATTCTCAAGCATGGTCCGTCCACCGCCGCCGAGTTGGCCACGCGCCTCGGCCTAACCCCTGCGGGCATACGTCGCCACCTCGACGTGCTGCTCACCACCGGTCACGTCCAAGCCCGGGAGCAGCGTGTCTACGGAGCGCGCGGACGTGGCCGTCCCGCTCGAGTTTTCGCCCTGACCGACGCCGGACGGGCAAATTTCTACTCCGCGTACGACGATCTCGCCAACACCGCGCTCGAGTTCCTGTCCGAAACAGGAGGACCTGACGCGGTCACCCGATTCGCCCAGTCGCGGATCGCTGCCGTCGAGGACCGCTACCGCGACAACGTCACGAAGGCGGGCCCGGAAACGACGCCGGCCGAGGCGTTGGCCGCTGCACTTACCGACGACGGTTATGTCGCCTCGACCCTGCCATCCGCGATCGGTGAGCAGCTCTGCCAGCATCACTGTCCGATCGCACACGTCGCCGAGCAGTTCCCACAGCTCTGCGAAGTGGAGACCGAGATGTTCTCGCGGGTGCTCGGCGTACACGTCCAACGGCTCGCCACCATTGCCCACGGCGATGGTGTCTGCACGACTCATATTCCCCATCGGCGCCCCCAGCCCGTTGAAGGGCCCGGCTTCGACAAAGGGCCTGCTGAGCGCCTGGAAGGGCTCAGCCAGCGTCCAAAACTCACCACCTACAAGAAGGCGTGATATGACCCAGACCCAGGATCCGACGACCCGTCCGGTGGGCACCGGACAGACTCAAGATCAACATCTGGAGGCGCTCGGTCGCTACGAGTGGGGCTGGGCCGACTCTGACGTGGCCGGCGCAGCTGCCCAGCGGGGTCTGACGCCGGAGATCGTGGCCAACATCTCCAGGCTGAAGAACGAGCCACAGTGGATGCTCGACCTCCGTCTCAAGGGTCTCAAACTGTTCCAGCGCAAGCCGATGCCGACGTGGGGCGCTGAGCTGGACGACATCGATTTCGACAACATCAAGTACTTCGTTCGCTCGACCGAGAAGCAGGCAACGTCGTGGGAAGACCTGCCCGCCGACATCAAGAACACCTACGACAAGCTCGGCATCCCGGAGGCGGAGAAGGCCCGGCTGGTGGCCGGCGTGGCCGCTCAGTACGAGTCCGAGGTTGTGTACCACAAGATCAATGAGGAGTTGGAGCGTCAGGGTGTCATCTTCCTGGACACCGACACGGCGCTGAAGGAGCATCCGGACCTGTTTCAGGAGTACTTCGGAACGGTCATCCCGGTCGGTGACAACAAATTCGCGGCGCTCAACACCTCCGTTTGGTCAGGCGGCTCGTTCATCTACGTGCCGAAGGGTGTCCATGTCGACATTCCCCTCCAGGCCTATTTCCGGATCAACACCGAGAACATGGGCCAGTTCGAGCGCACTTTGATCATCGTGGATGAGGGTGCCTACGTGCACTACGTCGAAGGCTGCACTGCGCCCATCTACTCCTCCGACTCTCTGCACTCGGCGGTGGTGGAGATCATCGTCAAGAAAGACGCGCGCTGCCGCTACACGACGATCCAGAACTGGTCGAACAACGTCTACAACCTGGTGACGAAGCGGGCCACCTGCGAGGCGGGCGCCACCATGGAATGGATTGACGGCAACATCGGTTCGAAGGTGACGATGAAGTACCCGGCCGTTTACCTGATGGGCGAGCACGCCAAGGGTGAGACTCTCTCGGTTGCCTTCGCCGGTGAGGGTCAGCACCAGGACGCCGGCTCCAAGATGGTGCATTGCGCGCCGCACACCTCGTCTTCGATCATCTCCAAGTCGGTGGCCCGCGGTGGCGGCCGTACGTCCTACCGCGGTCTGGTTCAGGTGCAGGAGGGTGCTTCGCATTCTGCGTCGATCGTCAAGTGCGACGCGTTGCTGGTGGACACCATCAGCCGCTCCGACACCTACCCGTACGTGGACGTGCGGGAGGACGACGTCTCCATGGCGCACGAGGCCACTGTCTCCAAAGTCAGCGACGACCAGCTGTTCTATCTGATGAGCCGCGGCATGGGCGAGGACGAGGCGATGGCGATGATCGTCCGCGGATTCGTCGAGCCGATCGCACGTGAGCTGCCGATGGAGTACGCCCTTGAGCTGAACCGGCTGATCGAGCTGCAGATGGAAGGTGCGGTGGGCTGACCTTGACTGCCGTTCCCAATGTCGCGGGCGCGGTCGAGACCAGTGATCAGGTTGCCAGTCACCTGCATCCTGCTGGATCGTTCCGCGTCGATGATTATCCGGTACCGACCGGGCTGGAGGAAATCTGGCGTTTCACCCCGCTGAAGCGACTTCGCAACCTGCACAAAGACGCACCCCTCGACGGCCGGGAGTTCACCGTCGACGTGCAGGCACCGGATGAGGTGGCGGTGGCGACCGTCCCGGCGGCCGATCCGATCAAGGGTTCCAGCGGCTACGTTCCCAATGAGCGGATCAGCGCCCGGGCGTATGAAGCGGCGGCCCAGACCGTGACGGTGCGGATTCCCAAGGAGGCCGTGCTGCAGAGCGCGGCCGTGGTAACGCTGACCGGGAGCCGTGCGGATGTGGCCTCGGCCGGGCATGCGGTGATCGTCGCCGAGCCCTTCAGCAAGGCCACGGTCGTGCTGCAGTTCCGAGGATCAGCGACCTTCGCCGACAACGTAGAGATCGTCGTGGGCGAAGGCTCCCAGTTGACCGTGGCCGCGGTCCAGGACTGGTCCGACGACGCCGTGCACCACACTCACCACCACGCATTGGTCAAGCGGGACGGCTCCCTTCGTCATCTTGCCGTGGCGTTCGGCGGCAACCTGGTCCGAATGAACACCTCGGTGCGCTACGAGGGTTCGGGCGGTTCCGCGGAGCTGCTCGGCCTGTACTTCGCCGACGCCGGCCAGCATCTGGAGAACCGGCTCTTCGTCGATCACAATCAGCCGAGGACCCGCAGCAACGTCGACTACAAGGGCGCACTGCAGGGCCGCGGAGCGCACACGGTGTGGATCGGTGACGTCTTGATTCGCAAGGCGGCCGAGGGGATCGAGACCTACGAGTCGAACAAGAACCTCGTTTTGACCGACGGCTGCAGAGCCGATTCCGTTCCCAACCTGGAGATCGAAACTGGAGAGATCGTTGGTGCCGGACACGCCTCGACCACCGGCCGGTTCGACGACGAGCAGCTGTTCTACCTCCGCAGCCGCGGCATCTCCGAATCGGAGGCCCGTCGCCTGGTTGTGCATGGCTTTTTCGCCGACATCATTCGCAAGATCGGCGTCCCGGAGCTGGAGAGCCAGCTGCTGGGGACACTTGAAGCGGAGCTGGCGGTCAACATCAACGCCGGGGTGGCGCCATGAGGGAGTTCGTACGAGCCTGCCGGGTGGTTGACGTTGCTCCCGAATCGGCAATTCCGGTGGAGATCGGCGGCACAGAGCTGGCGATTGTGCACAGTGACGGCCAGTTCTACGCCATCGCCGACGAGTGTTCCCACGCATCCATCCCGTTGTCAGAGGGAGATGTGGGGGACGGTGAGATCGAGTGCTATCTGCACGGCTCTCGCTTCGATCTCCGTACCGGACAGCCGACCGGGCTGCCGGCCACCGAACCCGTGGCAATCTATCGCTGCTCAGTGCACGGCGACGATGTGCTGGTCGACGTCTCCTCACCGGTCATCGCCGGGGGGGACCACCCCCCAGATCCCCCGTTACAAGCTGTGGCTTCTTCGCTCGAAACCCAGAACACCCAGGAGTCTTGATCCGCTTATGTCCACACTTGAAATCCGCGATCTCCACGTGTCGGTCGACACGGAGGCGGGAGCCAAGCCGATCCTCAAGGGGGTCGACCTGACCATTCGCAGCGGCGAGACGCACGCCATCATGGGTCCGAACGGCTCAGGTAAGTCGACGCTGGCCTACTCGATTGCCGGCCATCCGAAGTACAAGATCACTTCGGGTTCGGTGACCCTCGATGGCACTGACCTGCTATCGCTCACCGTGGACGAGCGGGCTCGGGCCGGCCTGTTCCTGGCGATGCAGTACCCCGTCGAGGTGCCGGGCGTCTCGGTGTCCAACTTCCTGCGGACGGCCAAGACTGCTCTGGATGGTGAGGCGCCGAAGCTACGCACCTGGGTCAAAGAGGTCAACACGGCCATGGATCGGGTCAAGATGGACCCTGATTTTGCCAATCGGAGCCTCAATGAGGGCTTCTCGGGCGGTGAGAAGAAGCGACACGAGATTGTTCAGCTGGAGCTGTTGAATCCCCGGTTCGCGATCTTGGATGAGACCGACTCCGGCCTGGACATCGACGCCCTGCGGATCGTGGCCGAGGGGGTCAACCGGTTCTCGGGTCAGGGCGACCGCGGCGTCTTGCTGATCACGCACTACACCCGCATCCTCCGCTACATCCAGCCGGACTTCGTACACGTGTTCGTGGCAGGCCGGGTCGCCGAGGAGGGTGGCGCGGAGCTGGCCGAACGTCTCGAGGCCGAGGGCTACGACCGGTACGTTCGCGAGAATGCGACGGCAGGAGCGGAATGATGCTCTGCGACGGCAGGAGCGGAATGATGCTCTTTCTGGTAGGGGCGGAGTAGCCGCCATGTCAGTCTCGGGTGGGCCGGAGTACGCGGCAACCATCGCTCTCGACGAGGTCGACGCCGTCTCGGATGAGCCGATCCCGTTCGACGTCGATCACATCCGCGCGGACTTTCCGATCCTTCAGCGACGTGCAGGCGATGGGCCACTGATCTATCTGGACAGCGCCAACACCTCGCAGAAGCCCCGGGTGGTCGTGGAGGCGATGGAAGATCATTACCTGAACCACAATGCGAACGTGGCGCGCGCGATGCATACCTTGGGCGCCGAGGCCACGGCCGCGTTCGAGGCGGCACGAGCGCGGCTCGCCAAGTTCATCGGCGCGCAGCGGTCCGAGGAGGTCGTTTTCACCAAGAACGCCTCAGAGGCCCTCAATCTCTGCGCCTACACGTTGGGAGCTCAGCTCAAGCCGGGTGACGAGATCGTTGTCTCGGTCATGGAGCACCACTCCAATCTCGTGCCCTGGCAGCTGCTGGCCGAACGCACCGGCGCCACGCTGCGCTGGTTCGACGTCACCGAGGAGGGCCGGCTGGACCTCGATAGGGCGACGCGGGAAGACCTCGTCAACGAGCGAACGAAGATCGTCTCGGTCGCATATGTCTCCAATGTGCTGGGCACGGTGAACCCGATAAGCCAGCTCGCGGCCATCGCGCACGCCGTCGGCGCCGTACTGGTCGTTGACGCCTCTCAGGCCGTCCCGCAGCTGCCTGTCGATGTGGTGTCCTCTGGTGCTGATCTGCTCGCCTTCACCGGTCACAAGATGGTTGGGCCGACGGGTATCGGCGTGCTCTGGGGGCGTTACAACGTGCTCGCCTCGCTGCCTCCCTTCTTGGGTGGTGGGGAGATGATCGAGGTCGTTCGAATGACCGGCTCGACCTATGCACCGCCACCGCATCGGTTCGAGGCTGGCACGCCGCCCATCGCTCAGGCTGTTGGGCTCGGTGTCGCTGCCGACTATCTCAGCGAGCTGGGTATGGCGCAGGTGGCCGCCCATGAGCAGGAGATCACCCGTTGCGCGTTGACCGGGCTCGCGACCGTGCCGGGCTTGAAGATCCTCGGGCCGGCCGAGCCGGTCGACCGCGGCGGCGCGGTGTCTTTCACCATGACGGCGGCAGATGGGTCGCCGATCCACCCGCACGACGTGAGTCAACTGCTCGACGCACGCGGAATTGCCGTGCGGGGCGGCCATCACTGTGCCAGGCCGCTGCACGAGCGCTTCGGGGTCCAGTCCTCGACCCGTGCTTCGTTC
>DASQUD010000220.1:0-7153 GCA_035641455.1 Propionibacteriaceae bacterium
GCACGGAGGCCGCGGCCAGCCGAGCCAAGGCGGCGGCCGAGCCGGTCGTGAAAAGACGCCGTGGGCCAGCCGACAACCTCGATCCGGATCTCGATCTGAACTAGGAGCCCGACGCAACCCGTCCGGATGATCGGCGGGCCAGCGACGTAGCGAGCACGACCAGACGAAATGGAGTGGCAGCGATGCCGAAGATGAAGACGCACTCCGGTGCGAAGAAACGGTTCCGGTTCACCGGAACGGGCAAGATCATGCACCGCAAGGCGGGCAAGATGCACCTCAACGAGCACAAGCCCAGCACGCGGACCCGCCGCCTCGCCGGCGACGCCGTGCTGGCACCTGGCGACGCCAACAAGGCTCGCCGGCTGCTCGGCAAGCGAGCCTGACCACCACCCGCCTCCGAACAAGGAGTAACGACATGGCACGCGTCAAGCGCGCGGTCAACGCACAAAAGAAACGGCGGGAGGTCCTCGAGCAGGCATCTGGTTACCGTGGCCAGCGCTCGCGGCTGTACCGCAAGGCCAAGGAGCAGGTCGCGCACTCGCTCGTCTACGCCTACCGTGACCGCCGGGCACGGAAGGGCGATTTCCGCAAGCTCTGGATCCAGCGGATCAACGCCGCGGCTCGAGCTGAGGGGATGACGTACAACCGTTTCATCGCCGGCCTGAAGGCCGCCGGCGTGGATGTCGATCGCAAGATCTTGGCTGACCTGGCGGTCACCGATCCGGCTGCTTTTTCGGCGCTGGTCAAGGTCGCACGCAGCAACGCCGCGGCGGCCGACAGCACCGCCGCCTGAGGCCCCGAATCGCCGATCTTGGACGAGTCGGTCGTACCTGCCGCTGCCTCGCAGAGTGAGCTTAGGTCGGCTCGACGGCTCATGCGGCGCAAGGACAGAACAGCAGACGGGCGCTTCCTTGCCGAGGGCCCCCAAGCCGTACGTGAAGCGCTGGGGGCACCGGACTGCGTGGAGTCCCTGCTGGTGAGCGTCTCGAGCCTGGACAGGCACCACGATTTAACGGCGACCGCCCACCGGGCGGGCGTGCCTGTGCGTACGGCGGCTGATCACGTTCTTGCCTCCCTGACCGATACGTCCAGTCCGCAAGGTGTGGTAGCCGTCTGCCGCATGATCGACCGGCCACTGACCGATGCTCTTGGCACCGGTCCGGCTCTGGTCGTCTGCTGCGCTCGAGTCCGCGACCCCGGCAACGCCGGCACGGTGATCCGGTGCGCGGATGCGTTCGGCGCGGATGCCATGATCTTGAGCGAAGGCTCGGTCGACGCCTACAACTCCAAGACCGTCCGATCCAGTGCCGGCAGCCTCTTTCATGTGCCTCTTGTTCTCGGAGTGGCGCTGCGCGAGGTCGTCGCAGCGGCCAGCGCGAACGGGCTCCAGGTTCTGGCCGCCGATGGGCGCGGGTTGGTCGATCTGGACGAGTTGAGCACTAGCGGTGCGCTGGCGAGGCCCAGCCTGTGGCTCTTCGGTAACGAAGCGTGGGGGTTGCCCGCCGATGATGCCGCGCTGGCCGACTACTTGGTGCGGGTGCCGATCTACGGCGCGGCGGAGAGCCTCAACCTCGCCGCGGCTGCGGCCGTGTGCCTCTATGCCACGTCGACCGCCCAGCGAAAGGGGATCGCTGGTCCGGAGCCCCAAACTCACTCGCCTGCCGAGCCCGTGCGTTTCTAGACTGTCCCGGATGCACGCCGCGTCCAGCCCACTTCCGAGGGGAGCCCATGTCCGGGCCGAACACCAGTTACGACCCCGTCCAAGTCACACCGTTGAGTGCCGACAGTGTCCAGGAGATGGTGGTCGAGGCGTTGGCCGCGTTCGCAGCGGCTGCCACGGTGGCTGAGCTGAAGCAGGCGCGCCTGGCCCATGCCGGCGACCGGTCGCCGATTGCGCTGGCCAACCGGGAGATCGGGGCTCTACCGCCCGAGGCTCGCAAAGTCGCTGGAGCTCGAGTCGGCCAGGCCCGTGGACGGATTTCCGAAGCGCTTCGGGCCCGCGAGGCGGAGATCTCGGCAGCCGAGCTCGCCCGCACCCTGGTCGTGGAGCGGGTCGATGTCACCCTCCCCGTGCCGCTACAGCCTGAGGGCGCAGTGCACCCAGTCACGGCACTGATGCACCTGATGGAGGACGTGTTCGTCGCCATGGGTTGGGAGGTTGCCGAGGGGCCCGAGCTGGAAGCCGAATGGATGAACTTCGACGCTCTGAACTTCATCCCCGACCATCCAGCGCGGACCATGCAGGACACCCTCTTCGTTGCCCCGGAGGACAGTGGTGTCATCCTTCGAACCCACACCTCGCCGGCGCAAATCCGCTCGATGCTGACGCGGGACCTTCCCATCTACGTTGTCTGCCCGGGAAAGGTGTTCCGGGCTGACGAGTACGACGCCACGCACCTGCCGGTCTTCCACCAGATCGAGGGCCTCGTGGTCGACAAGGGGATCACCCTGGGCCACCTCCGCGGCACCCTTGATCATTTCGCGCAGGCGATGTTCGGCGAGACTCGGACGCGGATGCGGCCGAACTACTTCCCGTTCACCGAGCCGTCTGCGGAGGTTGATCTCGAGTGCTTCGTCTGTCACGGCGCCTCAGTCGGCAACCCCGACCGACCGTGCCGTACCTGCAAGAGCGAAGGCTGGATCGAATGGGGCGGATGCGGGGTGGTCAATCCGCGGGTCCTGCAGGCGTGCGGCGTCGACACCGACGTCTATACCGGTTTCGCTTTCGGTATGGGTGTGGACCGGACGTTGATGTTCCGCAACAACGCCGAGGACATGCGCGACATGATCGAGGGCGACGTACGGTTCAGCCGCTCACTGACGGGACTCGCGCGATGAGTGCCCCAACCGATCGCACGCGCGAGATAACCGCCGCACACGTTGAGCTCACCCGATGAAGGCCCCGCTGAGTTGGCTGCGCCAATTTGCTGCGCTACCGGATGATCTTGATGCTCGCGGGCTTGGCGAAGCCTTGATCCGAGCGGGCCTAGAGGTTGAGACGATCTCTCACGCCGGTGCTGATATCACGGGCCCTCTGGTCATCGGTCGAGTGGTGTCCTACGAGGTCGAGCACCACCGCAACGGCAAGTCGATCCGCTATTGCCGGGTGGACGTCGCCGATCACAACGACGACACGGGCTCCCGGGGAATTGTCTGCGGCGCCCATAACTTCGAGGTGGGCGACTTCGTCGTCGTCGCGCTTCCGGGCGCGGTCCTGCCTGGCGGTTTCGAGATCAGCGCCCGAAGGACGTATGGCCATATCTCCGACGGGATGATTTGCTCACCCCGCGAGCTAGATCTAGGAGATGATCACTCTGGCATTCTGGTGCTCGCCGGCGATGATCTCCAGTCGGGCGCCGATGCGGCACCGCTGCTCATGTTGCGCGATGACGTGCTCGATATCGCCGTGACCCCCGACCGCGGCTACTGCCTTTCCATTCGGGGTCTGGCCCGGGAGTCGGCGCAGGCGACCGGGGTCGCCTTCACCGATCCGGTCGACCGGCCAGTGCCCGCCGCCAAAGGTGACGGCTACCCTGTGCGGCTCGAGTCCGCGGCTTGCCCGCTGTTCGTCGGTGTCAGCGTGACTGGAATTGATCCGACGCGACGGAGCCCGCTCTGGTTGTCCCGGCGGGTTCAGTTGGCCGGCATGAGGTCGATCTCACTTGCGGTAGACATCACCAACTACGTGATGTTGGAAACCGGCCAGCCGATCCACGCGTACGACGCCGATCTGCTCGACGGGCCGATTGTGGTACGCAAGGCAACCGAAGGTGAGAAACTGACCACACTGGATGATGTCGTCCGTCCGCTGCATCCGGACGACCTGCTGATAACCGATGGCACCGGTCCGATCGGCTTGGCCGGCGTCATGGGCGGTTCCTCCACCGAGCTTTCGGCTTCCACCACGAGCGTTGTGATCGAGGCCGCTCACTTCGACGCGATGACCATCGCTCGGACCTCCCGCCGCCAGAAGCTCTCGTCCGAAGCCTCCCGCCGTTTCGAGCGTGGCGTCGATCCGGGCGCAGCCTACGCGGCCGCACACCGGGTCGCCCGGCTGCTGGTCGAATTGGCTGGGGGGACGCTGATGGCGAATGAGACGGTCGTGGGATCAGTGCCGTCCTCACCGAGCACGACCATCGCCGACGGACTGCCCGGTGCCATTCTCGGCACCGATATTGATCATGACACGACCGTCGGACTACTGCGCACGATCGGCGCCGTCGTCGTCGAACATGATCATGGACAGCTGACCATCACGCCACCGAGTTGGCGGCCGGATCTCACCGATCCCTACGACTACGTCGAGGAGGTGGGTCGGCAGATCGGCTTCGACACCATCGAACCGGTCGCGCCTCGTGCGCCGGTCGGCCGTGGCTTGACGCGCAGCCAGCGTGCCCGGCGAGGCATTGCGGCCGCGTTGGCCACGTCCGGCTTCGTCGAGGTGCTGAGCTTCCCCTTCCTGTCGATCGACGAGCTTGACCGGCTCGGCGTTCCGGCCGACGACGAAAGGCGCCGCCTCAACAGGATCCTCAATCCCTTGTCGGAGACGAGCCCGTACCTGCGCACGACCATCCTGCCGGGACTGCTCGCGGCGGCGGCCCGCAACCGCAGCCGCGGCAATGACGATCTTGCTCTATTCGAGTCCGGAGCGGTGTTCTTCGCCAATGACCCCCCAGTTGCCGCTCCGCAGGTTCCGGTGAGTCAACGCCCATCCGCCGACCAACTTGCGCGCTTGGATCGTGCGTTGGGTCGGCAGCCGCGTCACCTCGGCGCCGTCCTCGTCGGGCAGTGGCGGCCGGAGAGTTGGGCCGGTCCTGGTGAGCCGGCGGGCTGGCAGCACGCGATCGCCTTCGTCGAGATTGCGGCGCGCGTGGTAGGCCTGCAGCTCTCCCGGCGGGCGACTGAACGCAAGCCGTGGCACCCCGGCCGATGCGCCGAATTCGTGCTCGCGGATGGAGCAGTGCTCGGTCACGCCGGGGAATTGCACCCGGCTGTCTGTGAGGCGTTCGGCGTGCCGCCCGGGGCGGCGGCCGCCGAGATTGATCTTGATGCACTGATCGCCGCGGCCCCAGAGCGTGGCGATGTGGCGGCGATCTCCAGCTTCCCGGTCGCGAAGGAAGACGTAGCCTTGATCATCGATGCCGATCTGCCGGCCGGGATCGTGGAACGGGCGCTGCGCTCCGGTGCAGGGCCGCTGCTGGAATCGGTCACCCTGTTCGACGTCTATACCGGCCCGCAGGTGGGCGAAGGGAAGAAGTCACTCGCCTTCGCGCTGCGCTTCCGGGCTCCCGACCGCACCTTGACCGACGCTGAGGCGGCCTCCGCCCGCGATGCGGCCGTGGCCGCCGCGGCCGAGCAAACCGGTGCTATCCAGCGCACGGTCTGATTAGCATGGTCCTGCAATTCATGGCATAGTCATGCACATGGCGTTTCGGGTCGCGGTTGCCGGTGCCACCGGCTATGCCGGCGGTGAACTGCTGCGTCTGCTCCTCGGCCATCCAGAGGTCAAGATCGGTGCCGTCACCGCGGGAGCAAACGCCGGCTCGCTGCTCGGCCTGCACCAACCCCACCTGGTGCCCTTGAGCAACCGCGTCGTCGGCGATACCGATCCCGACACACTCGCCGGGCACGACGTCGTCTTCCTCGCGCTGCCGCATGGTGCCTCTGCCGAGGTGGCGGCATTCCTCGATCCGCAGACGGTGATCATCGACTGCGGTGCCGACCATCGCCTGGAAGACTCAGCGGCCTGGCAGCACTTCTACGGTTCGCACCACGCCGGAACCTGGCCGTACGGATTACCCGAACTTCCGGGTCAGCGTGACAAACTCGCCGGTGCTCGGCGCATCGCGGTGCCCGGCTGCTACCCGACAACAGGCACCCTGGGCCTGCTGCCCGCCATCACCTCCGGGCTGACCGCCGCCGAGGATGTGGTCATCGTGGCGGCCAGCGGGCCGTCGGGCGCCGGCCGATCTTTGAAGCCGCACCTGCTGGGCTCGGAACTGATGGGGTCGGCGAGCGCGTACGGCGTTGGCGGGGTCCACCGCCACACACCTGAACTGTTGCAGACTTTCGCGGCGTGCGGCGCGGAGAATCCGGCGGTGTCCTTCACACCAGTCCTCGTCCCCATGTCGCGCGGCATCCTGGCCACCTGCAGCAGTCCGCTGGCCGACCCCGCGATCACCTCGGCACAGGTTTCTGCTGCTTATCAGGCCGCCTACGCCGAGGAGCCGTTCGTGCACGTACTTCCCCAGGGCCAATGGCCGCAGACCCAGTCCGTCCTCGGCTCGAACGCGGTACACGTGCAGGTAGCGGTGGACGCGCAGGCCGGCCGGATGGTTGCGGTCGCCGCCTTGGACAACCTGACCAAAGGGACCGCTGGCGGCGCAGTCCAGTGCATGAACCTGGCCCTTGGACTACCGGAGTCCTTGGGCCTCAGCACGGTTGGCGTGGCACCGTGAGCGTCACTACTGCCGCCGGCTTCATGGCGAGCGCTGTCACCGCCGGTCTCAAGCCGAGCGGTAAGCGGGATTTGGCCCTGGTGGTCAACGCCGGACCACGCTTCGACGCCGCGGCCGTGTTCACCACCAATCGGGTGAAGGCTGCTCCGGTGCTGTGGTCAGAGGAGGTGGTCAAGGACGGCCGGCTGAGAGCCGTGATCTTGAACTCCGGCGGGGCAAACGCCTGCACCGGTGCGGCAGGTTTCGCTGATGCTCATCAGACCGCGGAGCTTGTGGCGGATGCCCTTCGACAGGCTGATGCAGCGGCGGCTCAGGGCTCGTGGACGGATGTCGGGGCGATCGATGTCGCGGTGTGCTCCACAGGACTCATCGGGCTCCGGCTGCCCATGGACAAGATCACCTCGGGGATCCGCGATCTGATTCCGCAGCTCAGCGGCGACGGCGGCCAGGCAGCCGCGGAAGCGATCATGACGACCGACACGGTGCCGAAGCAGGCAAGCTATGCCGACGAAGGCTGGTCCGTCGGTGGCATGGCCAAGGGCGCCGGCATGCTCGCTCCCGGGCTGGCCACCATGCTGGTGATCATCACCACCGACGCACTGGTGGACCCCGCAAGGCTGCCCGGCCACTTGGCCGAGGCATGCCGCAAGAGTTTCGAGCGGATCGACAGCGACGGCTGCATGTCGACCAACGAC
>DASQUD010000221.1:0-2572 GCA_035641455.1 Propionibacteriaceae bacterium
CGGACGGATCATCGGGATGGACCTGACCAGCGGCGGACCGCACGTGAACGACGTGTAGGTCGCCGCGGGCGACGGTCGCGATCTAACGGCCGCCGACGACGGGCGGCCGGTCGCGCTGCTGGAGCGGAACTTCGCCGACCACTACGGGCTGCCACCGAACGGCGAGCTGCGCGTGGCGGGCGGCACCCGAACGACATCGGCCTCCACTCCTCCGACCTGGTGGTGCTCAGCGTCCGCCATGGGAGCCAGCAGTGAGTCCGTCGTGACGAAACCTACTGCGGTGCCTCCACCCGCGCATTCTGGGACAGTGCGTCATGAACGCTGAAGGAGGAGTCATGTAGGAGACGACTTTGGAAGCGGTGCTGTGCGAGAGATGGAGGATTGTTGGCCCTTCGGCGTCGGCCTTCGGGGGCAGGCGTCAAACCACCCTGAGCTGCGTTGGCTGAAGACCGTCGTGGTGAGCGTCAGGGAAAAGGCGCGACATCGATCGCGTCAGGTGGGGACCAGGAAGACGTTCCAGAATCGCCCGGTTAGGCGTTGGTCTGTCCGGGTGTCGCTGTTGAAGCGCTGTAAAACGAAGACGGCATCAAAACCGGGGGTCCTTGTCCCGCTCCCGGGATGAGCCTGGCGGTGGCCCGATGTGCTGGCCAGGTGGTGTCCGGCGCGGAGGCGGCGTGAGCTTGGTCTGCGGCTCTTGCACGGAACATGAGAAGGCGAGCGTCGATACCGCCGGCCGTTCACTGGGCCTTGTTGGCCCCCGGCTGCGAGAGGGAGCGTGCCGAGGCAGCAACCGAAGGCACGGAGTACTGACGCGGCGCTCGCTGGCGGACCGGCCCGTAGTAGCTGGGAAGTCCCTGCTCGCTGGGGTGGGGGCGGAGCCAAGGGGCCGGCTCATCAGGACCTGTTGCTTCGATCAACCGGCCGGTGGCCGGGAGGAAGAGAGGGAACATGGCGAAGCCGCACGTCGAGAAGCCGTTCGACATCCCCAAACAGGCAGTGTGGGAGGCGTACAGGCGGGTGGCGGCCAACAAGGGTGCTGCGGGTGTGGACGGGCAGACGCTGAGCGAGTTCGAGGCCGATCTGAGGAACAACCTCTACAAGATCTGGAATCGGATGAGCTCGGGGTCGTACTTTCCGCCCCCGGTCAAGGCGGTCGAGATCCCCAAGCCGCACGGCGGTGGGGTCCGTTTGCTCGGTGTGCCCACGGTTGCGGACAGGGTGGCCCAAACGGTGGCGGCCATGTATTTGGAGGAACGGGCGGAACCGAGGTTCCATCCCGACTCCTATGGCTACCGGCCGCGCAAGTCGGCTCTGGACGCAGTGGGGACGTGCCGGCAGCGGTGCTGGGAGAACGGCTGGGTCATCGATTTGGATGTCCAGAAGTTCTTCGATTCGGTGCCGTGGGACCTGATCGTCAAGGCGGTGGAGGCGGTCACCGACACCGCCTGGGTGTTGCTGTATGTGAAGCGGTGGCTGGCTGCGCCGCTGCAGCTTCCCGATGGCACCCTTGCCGAGCGGAATAAGGGCACTCCGCAAGGGTCGGCGGTCTCGCCGATTTTGGCGAATCTGTTCATGCACTACGCGTTCGACATGTGGCTCGTCCGGAACCATCCGAGCGTGCCGTTCGAGCGTTACGCCGACGACGCTGTCCTGCACTGCAAGAGCAGGCGGCAAGCCGACGAGGTGCTGGCCGGGATCGCCGAGCGGATGCAGGAAGTCGGTTTGCGGTTGCACCCGGACAAGACGCGGGTCGTCTATTGCAAAGACGGCAGGCGCCGGGGAACCCACGAGCACACCTCCTTCACCTTCCTCGGGTTCACCTTCCGGGCACGGAAGGCGCGCAACAGCCGGACCGGGGCGTACTTCACCCGGTTCCTGCCTGCCATGAGCACCGAGGCGCTCAAGGCCAAAGGCGCCGAACTCCGCGCCTTGCGGATCCACCATCGCAGCACCTGGAGCCTGGACGACCTGGCGGCATGGTTGAACCCCGTCGTCGCCGGGTGGATGAATTACTACGGCCGGTTCTACCGGTCGGCGATGAGTCCACTCCTCATCCGTGTCAGCACCTACCTGAGACGGTGGGCGGGGAAGAAGTATCGGCGCTTGCGAAGCCACACCCGATTCCGGCGGTGGTGGATCGGACTGCTCGATCGACAGCCCGATCTGTTCGTCCAATGGAAGTGGCATCGCTCGTACTCGATGGTCGGCTGATGAGAAGAGCCCGGTGACGGGAGACTGTCACGCCGGGATCTGAGGGAGCCGGGGGCTGCAACGCCCCCGGCTACCCGACCCAGCGGTGGTCGTAGCGCGCCCCGAGCCGTCGATCAGTCGCGACCGGAAGCGGCGCCCTGGCACTCAGAGGCGCCGACCGGTGCTCAGGCCCACAGGGGGGACCGTCACGGGCGTGACGCGAGGACGGCGACGGTGCTGTACAGCTGGTCCATGAGGTATCAGCAGCTGTCACAGCCGCCCAGGTGCTCCTCGAGCGCGCCTCGCTCGGCGTCGGACAGCTGCCCGGCGAGCTGGTCGCTCGCGGCGCGGACCGCGGCTTGGCAGGTGAGCGGGTTCACGA
>DASQUD010000222.1:0-2107 GCA_035641455.1 Propionibacteriaceae bacterium
GGATGCCTGAGTTGGCCGGGACGATCGCACTTCCAGTCCGCAAGTCATGCTTACGAGCGCGACTGCTGGAGCGCCGACACAATTGGACAACCGAACCTTAACAGCAAGTTGAGCACGTACCTGTCTGGCTATTTCACACGGGCTGTCAACTTCAGTTATCCGGTCGCGAGGTTTCGACGAGCAGCGCCACTCAGGCCTGATAGCAACAATGGCAAGGATCCGGCCAGAAGTCCATCTAAACCTGATTCAACGATTTCGGATGATTCCGGTGACTGAAGCGATGGCTAGGGCGGCAGTGACCAAGCAAGTAGCTTTACAAAGCTTAGCGCAGCAAATAGAATCACTCCGGCATTGTCTCAGGTTGGATCTCCCAATTATCTGCAGTATGACTTCCTATAAACGGCAGCAGGTCATCGAGTGCGAAAAGCACTCTCTGGCTCGTGCTTGGGTCGACATCTTGATACGTCATCGACGTCGATTCTCATGTCCCGGGCCAGCGGTACACAGTCCGACTGCTCGCGCTGGACCTTGAGACCGTGCGCGCGGCAAAGGCCAAGTCGGAGTGGTTCTCGCGAAAACTTCCCATCGGCGTCGAGGCCGAGGACAAGGTGAACCTTCGGCGCGGACCCGACAGAGCGTCGGCTGACTGCTGAGAAGTTGTGCAGGAATAGCCCAGCGTCCTAGCCCGGATGGTGCAGTAAGAAGTTGATCTTGGCGGGGCGACACGGTCCCGGATACGACGAAGTGCCTTGCCAGTGGTGGATTCTGTTCTTGCGACAGTCCAGAATCCGGCTCACGTGGAAGGCACCCGTCAGGTGAACAGTAGCGCTTCGTTGCCCAAGATCTCTGTCACGACCGGCGGCCAAGGTGTGTGTTCGCACGTCGGGTCGCGGCTGCTGGCCGAGGTGGCCGCGGCGGCCGGGCTGCCGGAAGCGCTTGACGACGCGGTCGGCGGGAGGCGACAGCGGCGTTCGGCCCATCGGCCGGGTCGGGTGCTGACCGATTTGGCGGTGCTGCTGGCCGACGGCGGCCAGTCGATCACCGATCTCGCAGTGCTGCGAGACCAGCCGGGCCTGTTCGGGTCGGTCGCCTCCACCGCGACAGCGTGGCGGGTCCTGGACAGCGTCGACGACGCCGGGCTGGGCGAAGTGGGACGAGCCCGTGCCGTGGCGCGGGAACGGGCCTGGATGCTGCGCGCCGAAGCGCGCCGGCCGCTGCCGGCGGTCCGCTGCGGCGGGGCCGAGGTCCCCGGCCTGGTGATCGACTTCGACGGCAGCCTGGTCACCTGCCACTCGGAGAAGGAGAGTACGGCGGCGACGTTCAAGAAGGGCTACGGATATCACCCTTTGCTGGTGTGGCTGGACAACACCAACGAGGCGCTGGCCGGGATGCTCCGGCCAGGCAACGCCGGGTCCAACACCGCGGTCGACCACATCCGGCTGACCGACGAGGCGTTCGCGCAGATCCCCGACGCCGATCGGCATGGGCAGCCGATCCTGGTCCGCAGTGACGGCGCCGGCGCCACCAAGGAATGGCTGACCCATCTCCGCAGCCTGCGTGAGCGTGGGCTGGATGTGCAGTTCTCGGTCGGGTTCGCGGTGACGAACCAGGTCAAAGACGCCATCGCGGTGTTGCCCGAGCAGGTCTGGACCGCCGCCGTCGACGCGGCGGGGAAGCCCCGCCCGGTCGACGAGTCGGGTCTGCCGGTCGCCCAGGTCGCCGAGCTCACGCTGCTGCTGTCGGGCCTGACCGACGCGGGCTGGCCGGACGGGATCCGAGTCCTGGTCCGCCGCGAACGACCGCATCCCGGCGCAGCCTTGACCCTGATGGAGGCTCACGACGGCTGGCGCTACCAATGCGTCGCCACTGACACCCCCCGCGAGCAGCTGCCGTTTCTGGAGGCCCGGCACCGCGCCCACGCCCGCGTCGAGGACCGGGTCAAAGCGATCAAGCAGACCGGGATGGGCCGCTTCCCCTCCCGCGAGTTCGGCATCAACCAGATGTGGCTGCAGCTGGCGCTGATGGCGGCCGACCTGATCGCCTGGACCCAGACGATCCTGCTCACCGGCGAGCTGGCCAAGGCCGAACCGAAACTGCTCCGCTACCG
>DASQUD010000223.1:0-19114 GCA_035641455.1 Propionibacteriaceae bacterium
GTGAAGGCCAAGGACTCCGCCAGGTCGGCTTCGCGGGAGGCTCGGGTTTCATTCTTTCGGGAGTTGATCTCCACCACGATGTGCCCATCGAACCGCTGCTCGGCCAGGTGGTTCAACAGCAGGCCGGCGTGCTGGTCGCCCCGACCGGGCACCAGATGCTCATCCTTGACCGATCCGTTTCCGTCGGTCAGGTGAACGTGCCGCAACCGCTCACCCCACGCTCGGGCCAGCGCCAAGGACTGCTGATTCGAGGTCGACGCGTGCGACACGTCGAGCGTCAGATGGGCATAGTCCCAATCGGTGGGGTCCCAGCCGGGCAGGTAAGCCATCAGCTCCCCGTACGGCGTGCGCCAGGGATACATGTTCTCGACGCAGAACGTCACACCGGTGGTCTCGTTGAGGCGCCGTATTCCGTCAACGAACCCCCTGGCATAGTCGCGCTGCCAGCGAAAGGGTGGATGCACCACCACGATGTTCGCGTCGAGCCGTCGAGCAGCTTCGGCTGAACGCTCCAGCTTTTCCCACGCATCGGTTCCCCACACCCGCTGGGTGATCAACAAGCACGGCGAATGAATCGACAGCACCGGGACACTGTGGTAGTCCCGCAGCTTCTCCACCGCGTCGATGTCGGCCGCCACGGGGTCGATCCCGACCATCAGCTCGACGCCGTCGTACCCCAACCGACGAGCGAGCTCGAACGCGCTGGAGGTGCTTTCCGGAAAGACCGACGACGTGGATAACCCCACCTTGGCCGGTGGTACGAAGACCGGCTGTGAAGCGGCCGGCTGCGCCTGCACGGGCGCGTCCTGGTGTGGAGTCGGCACTCCCTCAGCGTAGCGGGGCGGCTCTGCCTGATCGCCTGCTGACTGCCCCCGGGCCGGTGAGGCCGCCGGGCGTAGGCTGCAGCCCGTGCCCGAAGTCCGGCTGCCCTTTCCCCGGGCCTTCGTGGAGTTCGTCGATCCGGCCGATCCTGATCAAGTCTTCCGCTGTGACCTCACCTGGCTGACGTCACACTGGACCTGCATCTTCGGCCGCGGCTGTGCGGGCATCTACGCCGATCGCCCGGACGACGGATGCTGCACATTGGGCGCGCATTTCGCCGATGACGCCGATGAGAAGCGAGTACGCAAGGCCGCCCGGCAACTCACCGGTGACTTATGGCAGTACAAGGATGAGGCGACCGCCCATGGCTGGGTGGAGACGGAAGCGGCGGAGACCGTACGGGGCGGCGAGCCACCGGGCCGCAAGACCCGCGTGGTGGACGGCGCCTGCATTTTCCTCAACCGCCCTGGCTTCCCGGCCGGCTCCGGCTGCGCGTTGCACTTGCTGGCGCTTCGGCAGGGACGCCACTACGTCGAGACCAAGCCGGATGTCTGCTGGCAGCTGCCGATCCGCCGCCAGTTCCGTACGGTGACCCGTTCCGACGAGACCACCTACACCGAAGTCACCATCGGTGAATACACCCGGGAGGCCTGGGGACCTGGCGGGCATGACCTCGACTGGTATTGCACGGCCAATACCGAGGCCCACCATGGCCGGATTCCGGTCTACCGCAGCAATCGCGTCGAGCTGGTGACGCTGATGGGCAAGCGCGCGTACGCGATCTTGGCTCGGATGTGCGCGGAGTTCGAGGCCCGGCCCGGGGCGCTGATGGGACATCCCGCCGATCCCACGCCTGCCCCCTGATGCTCCCTTGGTCATCGCTGACCCCATCGCACGCCGTCCAGCCCCGTCGGGCCAGAATGAGCCCATGCGTTTGGACCACCTGTCATTCGCGGCTGGGCCTGAAGGCTTAGCCGAGACGACCCGGCGGCTCGGCGCTCACCTTGGTGCCACGTTCCTCGATGGCGGCTTCCATCCGCGCTTCGGCACTCGCAACTCGATCCTGCCGCTGACCGATGGGCATTACCTCGAGGTGGTCGAGGTCCTTGATCACCCGGCGGCCGACAAGGCTCCGTTCGGGCAGGCCGTGCGGGCGCGGTCCGAAGCCGGTGGCGGTTGGCTGGGTTGGGTGGTCGCTGTCGATGATCTTCGTCCAATCGAGCGGCGGATCGGACGCCCGCCGGTCGACGGCCATCGTCATCTGCCCGACGGCACGACGCTGGAATGGCAGCAGCTCGGTGTCAAGGATCTGCAGGTGGACCCGCAGCTGCCGTTCTTCGTGCGGTGGCTGAGCGACCCGGCGACCCACCCGTCGGCGACTGGACATCAGATCGAACTGTTGAAGATCGTGCTGGCTGGCGACCCACACCGGATCAATGACTGGCTCGGCGGCCGCTTCGAGTCGGTGTTACGTGACGTGGACGTCGACTGGACCCAGCCGGACGGACGTCCCGGGTTGGTTGCCGCGGTTTTCAGCACCCCCCGCGGTGAGGTCACTCTGTGACTGTACGGGTGCGACCGGCGCTCGCCGGGTTGCCTCGATACGTGCCTGGCCAGCCGTCTGTCACCGGCGCTGCTTCCTACAAGCTGTCGAGCAACGAGAATCCGTATCCTCCGCTACCCGGCGTGCTGACCGCGACCGCTCAAGCCTGCGCTCAGATGAACCGCTATCCAGACATGGCGAACACCGCCATCAGCGAGGCCGTCGCGGCCCGGCTCAGCGTTGAGCAATCGCATTTGGCATTCGGCGCGGGATCCGTCGCGGTGCTCTATGCGCTGCTGCAAGCGGTCTGCGAACCGGGCGATGAGGTCATCTTCGCCTGGCGGAGCTTCGAGGCCTATCCGATTGCCGTGCAGCTCACCGGCGCCACCCCGGTGCCCGTGGCACTGGCTCCCGCGTCGGTACATGATCTTGCTGCGATGCAGGCCCGGCTCAGCAAGGCGACCCGGGCGATCCTGCTCTGCACACCGAACAACCCGACCGGTCCGGCGTTGGGCCATGACGCGGTGATCGACTTCCTCGACTCCGTGCCGGACGATGTGCTGGTCGTGATCGACGAGGCGTACGTCGAGTTCGTCACCGATCCTTCAGCCGTGCGGGGGTTGGAGGTGCTACGCGATCGCTCGAACGTTGCAGTGCTTCGCACATTCTCCAAGGCTTACGGCTTGGCGGGATTTCGCATCGGCTACGGAATCGCCGAACCGGACCTGGCAGGTGCCGTACGAGCGGCTTCGTTGCCGTTTGGCGTATCCAGAGTGGCTCAGGCGGCTGCGATCGCGTCGCTGGCCGCGGAGGACGAACTGATGGTGCGGGTGGCTGAGCTGATCAAGGCCCGGGGGGAACTCGCGCAAGGACTGATTGATCGTGGTTTCGACGTGCCCGACGCCCAGGGGAACTTCGTCTGGCTGCCGGCCGGTCCGCGGACCGCCGAGTTCGCCCACGCGTTCGCGGCGGGTGGGCTGGCTGTCCGGCCTTTCGTGGCCGGCGATTCCTGCGACGGCATCCGCATCACGGTCGGAGATCCAGAAGCCAATGATCGGGTCCTGACCGTCGCCGACACTCTGCCTCACTGACCTCGGATCGACTGTCGGCGGGGCGGTCTAACGTCCTGGACATGGCGAAGACGGCGACCCGAAGTTCCCACAAGTGCACCGAATGCGGCTGGACGACCGCGCGCTGGGTGGGCCGGTGTGCCGAATGCCTGGCCTGGGGCACTGTGGTGGAGGCAGGCGCGCCAAAGCTGGCCTCGGTGTCGTCCACGATTCCCCATAGCAAGGCGCTGCCCATCGGCCGGGTCAATGCCGACCAGGCGAAGCGAATGCTGACCGGCGTAGCCGAATTGGACCGGGTGCTCGGCGACGGGATCGTTCCGGGTGCCGTCGTGCTGCTCGCCGGTGAACCGGGCGTCGGCAAGTCGACGCTGCTGCTGGAAGTCGCTGCCCGGTGGGCGCGGGCGGGGCGTACCACGCTGTATGTGACCGGTGAAGAATCTCCGGCCCAGGTCCGCCTCCGTGCTGGACGGACTGACGCGCTGGCCGACCGACTGCTGCTCGCAGCCGAGACCGACCTGGGCACGGTGCTGGGCCATATCGAGGAAGTAGCGCCCTCGCTGCTGGTGGTCGACTCGGTGCAGACCATCGGCACCGCCGAAGCCGATGGCTCGCCTGGGGGCGTGACCCAGGTCCGCGAGGTGACCGGCGCGCTGGTTCGGGTGGCCAAGCGCCGTGGCATGGCCGTGATCATCGTCGGTCATGTGACCAAGGACGGCGGCATTGCGGGGCCTCGACTGCTCGAGCACCTGGTCGACGTGGTCCTTGCCTTCGACGGTGATCGGCACTCGGGTTTCCGCATGGTGCGGGCAACCAAGAACCGGTTCGGTCCGGCCGACGAGGTGGGCTGCTTCGAGATGGCCGACTCGGGAATCCTCGAAGTCCCCGATCCGTCGGGACTGTTCACGTCGCGGCACTCCGAGGCTGTCCCAGGGACCTGTGTCACGGTGACCCTGGAGGGACGCCGACCACTGTTGGCCGAAATGCAGGCGCTGGTCGCTTCGACGGTCCTGCCACAGCCTCGTCGGGTGATGCACGGGGTCGATTCCGGCAGGATGGCGATGGTACTGGCGGTCCTTGAGCGGCGCTGCGGCCTGACGATGTACAACTCCGACGTCTACCTTTCCACGGTGGGCGGAGCCAGGGTGGTCGATCCCTCTGCCGATCTCGCCGCGGCCATCGCCATCGGATCAGCTCAACGGGACATCCGCGTCGCTCAGCGCGTGGTGGCCATCGGCGAAGTGGGACTGGCCGGCGAGCTGCGACGGATTCCCGGCACGGAGCGGCGACTCGCGGAGGCCGCCCGGCTTGGCTTCACTGAAGCGATCATCCCGGCCGAGACACGAGACGCTCGAGATCGGATGACCACTGTGCGAGGTGGCTTGCGGGTCCATGCCGCGCCGACGTTGAGCTGCGCTCTGCAAACCCTGTCCATCGTCGCTCGGCCGCCAAATCAGCAGCGATCGACGGGCTGAGCGGTAGTCCTGGTACGCCGGGGGTCTGAGAATCCTGGCCCGGGCACTCGCGCGGGCCGTATGATGAGGCGGCCAGTCCCGCGGAGCGGGGAGTCGACGCGGGGGAAGACCAATGGGCGCGCACGAGCTCGATCCGCGACGCCGCCTGCTGGATTACGTCGCGCGGATGGCGCCGGGGACTCCGTTGCGCGAAGGCTTCGAGCGGATCCTGCGCGGCCGTACCGGCGGCCTGATCGTCCTCGGGCAGAACCGCGTGATCAGCCACATCTCCACCGGCGGCTTTCCTCTGGACGTGCCCTACACGGCCACGGCGCTCCGTGAGCTGGCGAAGATGGATGGCGCGATCATCCTCGATCTCGCTTCCGACCGGATCGTTGCTGCGGGCGTCCAGCTGATGCCTGACCCGGCGATCGACACAGTGGAAACCGGCACCCGGCACCGTACCGCCGACCGGGTCGCCCGGCAGTCCGGGCTACCGGTGGTCTCGATATCGGCGTCGATGTCAACCATCTCGATGTATCTCGACCAGAGCCGCCACCAGGTTGATCGCTCCGAACAGATCTTGTCGAGGGCGAACCAAGCGTTGCGGACATTCGAGCGGTATCGCCTGCGACTGACCGAGGTGACGAATCGGCTGTCCTCCCTCGAAGTTCAAGATCAAGTGACCGTCAAGGATCTCGCCCTCCTCGCGCAGCGGCTGGAGATGGTGCGCCGGCTCGACATAGAGCTGAGCGGCTATGTGGCCGAACTCGGCACGGACGGGCGGCTTTTGGCCTTGCAGCTGTTCGAGCTGAACGCCGGACTGGAGCTGCTACGTGCCTTGATCGAAAAGGACTATGAGCCGTTAGACCCGGATGCCAGCTTCAGCCTGGATAGCCTGCAAGGACTCAGCGAGGCGGAATTGCTCGAGCCGCTCGCCGTAGCCCGAGCCTTGGGGTTCAACCACGCCACGCACCTCGACACGCGGATCAGCGCCCGCGGTTATCGCCAGGTGGCGCAGATCAAACGTCTCCCGCCTCAACTGAGCGCTCGGCTGATCGAGCACTTCGGCGATCTGCAGACGCTGTTCGGTGCCAGCACGGCCGACCTACAAGCGGTGGACGGCGTTGGCGAGGGCAGGGCGCGGGTGATCCGCGATGGCCTCGTACGACTTGCCGAATCCGCCTACACAGAGCGGTTGGAGTGACTCGCCGGCTTGGCGGCTAGCGTGGCGGTCGTGCAGGCCTCCGTGACGGCGCCCGTGGCGGCCGATCCGCTCTCCGCTGGTGAGCGCCGAGAGATTGTCCGCCGGATCCTTCATTGGTACGGCCGCAACGCCCGTGATCTTCCTTGGCGACGACCGAATGCGACCCCATGGCAGGTCATGGTCAGCGAGTTCATGCTGCAGCAAACCCCCGTCGAACGCGTGCGCGAACCCTGGCGAGTATGGGTCGAACGCTGGCCGACCCCCGCAGCCCTAGCGGCCGCCCCTGCCGGGGAGGCCGTACGGGCGTGGGGCCGGCTCGGCTATCCCCGTCGGGCGCTGCGGTTACATGCGGCCGCTTCGATGATCACCGATCAGCACGACGGCAAGGTTCCCGCTGACAAGGAGGTGCTGTTGCGCCTGCCCGGCGTTGGGGCGTATACCGCTGCGGCCATCTCGACCTTTGCCTATTCGCGCCGTGAGGTGGTGCTTGACACGAATGTGCGGCGGGTCCTCGGCCGGGTCTCGGCAGGGTTGGCATTCCCGCCTCCGACGGTGACCGCTGCCGAGAGCGCTCAGGCGCAGGAGTTCTTGCCCCGGCAAGGCGGGCGTGCGGCTCGATGGGCCGTCGCGTCGATGGAGCTTGGCGCACTCATCTGCACGGCTCGGTCGCCGCGGTGCGCGTCGTGTCCAGTGAGAGACCTGTGCCGTTGGCAACGCAGCGGTTTCCAAACCTCGCCCGTCGCCCGGCGCCGCCGGGGCCAAACCTACGAAGGCACCGACCGGCAGTGCCGCGGGGCGCTGCTCGCCGCGTTGCGGGCCGGTGACGAGCCACTATCCAACCGCGCACTTGCCGAGCATTGGCCCGACGCCACCCAGCGTTCGCGCGCTTTGGCGTCGCTGATCACCGACGGCCTGTTGATCATCGCGGAGGATGGCCACTACCGGTTCCCGGGCTAGGAGCCACCCTCCATAGGGTTGAGCAGGAGTAAAGGACTCGACCCAGATCGGCGAGTTCGGTCACGTCGACATGCTGAGGAGAGCTCATGCCCACCCAACTCGCACCAATCGTCCCGCTGATCCACGGTTCGGCGATGCCCGTTGTCGGCTTCGGCACCTCACCGCTGCAGGGCGCTGAAGCGGCCACGGCGGTGCGGACCGCGATTGAGACGGGCTACCGGTTGATCGACACCGCGGAGAACTACCACAACGAGGACGCCGTCGGCCGGGGAATCCGCGATTCTGGCATCGATCGGGCAGAGCTCTTCATCACCAGCAAGTTCAACCGCCACTGGCACAGCGTGGCCGGGGTGCAACGTGCGCACGAGGCAAGTCTTGATCGACTCGGTTTGGACTATCTCGATCTGTTGCTCGTGCATTGGCCCAATCCGGACCAGGACCACTATGTCAATGCGGTCCGCGGCCTGGGCGAGCTGCTCGACTCCGGCGCGCTGCCCGCCGTCGGCACGTCCAACTTCAAGCCGGCCCATCTGCAGCGGGTACTAGACGAGACCGGCATCGTGCCGGATGTCAACCAGATACAGCTCAACCCGTACACGACCCGCGAGGCCAGCCGCGCATACCACGCCGAACACCAGATCGTGACCGAGTCGTGGAGTCCGATCGGCGCCAACAGTGACCTCCGCTCTGAGGCAGTGATCAACGAGGTCGCCGGCCGCTACGGCAAGTCAGCGACGCAGGTCATCCTGCGCTGGCACATTCAGTTGGGACTGGTGCCGATTCCGAAGTCCGGCAATCCGGATCGGATGGCGGAGAACTTCGACGTCTTCGACTTCGAGTTGGAAGACGCGGATATGAATGCGATCACCGGATTGGACCGCGGCGAGGACCACGCCACCGACTCAGACGTCTTCGGGCACTAGGACATCGCTCGGCGGTCGACGGCTGGACGTCGCTGCTCTACTGGCGGCACTGTAGCTCCAGCCGAGTACCCCACCACCTGGCATGCGCCGTTTTCGCCTCGTGCGTGCGCGAGTTGTCCTAAGCGTGTAAACCTGGTTTGAGGACCAGCCTGGTCCGGCGGCTGCCGGTCGCCCACCCCAGATCGACAGCCACAGATGACGGCGCGCTGTGCGACGTCCGGACACCCCGGAGGCAGCGATGTTCGAGGAAGCCCAGCTGTACGCACCGGTGACCCGCTCTGGGGAGGGCGATGTCACCGTTCACCTGAGTGACAACCATCCCGGGGCCGTGGACCCGGAATATCGAGCTCGACGCAACGCCCTGGCGGCGCTGGCCATGGAGTGGCAGCCCGGGACGCCGCCCCCCATCGCGACCTACACCGACGCCGAGCACGATGTGTGGCGGATCGTCTGCGGCGAGCTGCATGGTCTGCACGAGCGTTTGGCGTGCGCTCTCTATCTCGAGGGCAAGGAGCGGCTGCGGCTTCCGGAGTCCCGCATCCCGCAGCTCATCGAGGTGAACGAGCTGCTGCGCCCCCTCACCGGATTCCAGTACGTGCCCGCAGCCGGCTTGGTGCCCCTGCTGGACTTCTACGGCTCCCTGGCGGACGGGATCTTCCACTCGACGCAGTACGTTCGGCACCACTCGGTGCCGCTCTACACGCCAGAGCCCGACGTCCTGCACGAGGTGGTCGGTCACGGGAACTGCCTGGCCCATGACCGCTTCGCCCGGCTCTACCGGATAGCCGGGGACGCAGCTCGACGGGTGCAGACGACCGAGGCATTGGAGTTCATCTCGAAAGTCTTCTGGTTCTCCCTGGAGTTCGGCGTGCTGCGCGAAGGCGGCGAAATCCGCTGTTACGGCGCCGGCCTGCTGTCCTCGTACGGCGAGATCCAGCAGGTGGCGCAGGCCGACCTACGACCGCTGGACATCGCTCGGATGGGTGTGCAGACCTACGACATCACGCACTATCAGCCGATCTTGTTCTGCGGTGACGGCTTCGGACAGGTCGAGGAAGTGGTCGGCGGGTTCTTCGCCGAAGTGGACGACGATCAGGTGCAGCGCCTGATGCGTGACGTCGCGGCGCCGGCCTGAGGACCCTGATCCAGAGCTCAGCTTGCCACGCTCGGCGGCGAAATCGTGCCCCGCACCTCACCAAGCCGGGCTCCCACGTGTCCGCCGCTGACCGCACGCATCACGACCTCGTCGCCGTCCTCGAGGAAGGTCCTCTTGCCCGCTCCCAGAGCGAGAGGCTGCGAGCCGTTCCAGGTGAGCTCCAGCAGGCTGCCGCGTTGCTCGACGGCCGGTCCGGAGATCGTGCCGGACCCATAGAGATCCCCGGTCCGCAGCCACGCCCCGTTGATCGTCATATGAGCCACCATCTGCGCCGGCGAGTAGTACATCTGCGCGTACGGGCAGGTGCTGACCACCTGGCTGTTGATCGTCACCTCAACGTTGATGTCGTAACCCTTGGTGGGCGCTCGCAGGTATGGCAGCGGCTCAGGATCCTGGTCGGGTAGCTCGACTTCGGCTTCGTCCAAGGCCTCGAGCGGCAAGACCCAGGCCGAGATGGAGGTGGCGAAGCTCTTGCCCAGGAAAGGCCCTAGCGGCACGTATTCCCAGGCCTGAAGATCACGAGCCGACCAGTCGTTCAGGATGACGACCCCGAAAACGTGCTCACGAAAATCAGCGATGGGGACCGGTACGCCTGCAGCGGAACCGATCCCCACCACCCAGCCCAGCTCGGCTTCGAAATCGAGTTTGCGGCTGGGGCCGAATGTCGGTCTCGGATCAGTTGCCGACTTGACTTGGCCGCGAGGTCGAACGATCTCCGTACCGGAGACCACCACCGTGCCGGCCCGCCCGTGGTAACCGATCGGCATGTGCTTCCAGTTGGGCGTCAGCGGCTCCCCGCCGGGCCGGAAGATCTGGCCCACGTTCGTGGCGTGGTGCTCCGAAGCATAGAAGTCGACATAATCGGCCACCTCGATCGGCAAGTGCAGCTCGACGTCGCTGATGGGGCTCAGATGGGGCTCGAGAAGGGCCCGGCCGGAGGCGTCAGTGAGGGCGGACTGCAGCAGCCGCCGGGTCTCAGCCCACTCACTCGGGCCCCGGGCAAGAAACGCGTTGAGGCTGCCTCGGTCGAAGACTTCGGGGTTGCGCCCCACATCACGCCAAACGGCCGCGAGATCGATCACCTGATCTGCTACCGCCGCGCCGACCCTTGGTGGTTGGCCGGGCATCGAGTAGATGCCGTACGGGAGCTCGGACGTGCCGAAGGGCGCCGAGGCTGGTACATCGAACCAGGTCACTGCGGCTCCGCGACCAACCCGAGCGCGACCAGATCATTGACCGGATCCAGCACGCCGCAACAACCGAAGCTCCGAAAGCGTCGCCGGATCCTCGATGCCTGGCTGTCGTCCCAGGCGGCAAGGTGCTCGACGACGCCCCGACTGTCGGTTCTGCCCAGTAGACGTGCGGCCTCATCCTGGAAGGCGCCGTCCACCAACGCCTCGATGGCAACGAGAAGATTGAGAAAGCCGTGCTGCCGCGGCCGTTCCTGATCGCTCCCCGGAAGCGCTAGGGCGTGATGCAATCCGGCAGTCGCCTTGAACGGCAGGTCAGCCTCGACGAGCACGCTGAGCTGGCGGGCCAGCTGATCGGTAGGCGGGACGTCGACAGGATCCAAGCCTCCGGTTCTGAGCTTGCCGTAATAACCGGCCGCTTCCACGACGGCGACCGCTTTCTCCCAGCCCGGTGCGTACGGAATCTCGACGAAGACACGCACCGTGTCGTCCAACTCCGCTGCCGCGGACACGAGCCGATGGGCGTTTCCAGCCAGGTCATCGAGATCGCGAAGGGCAGACTCCACCGCTACCACGCGAACTCCCTCAACGTCCCGGCCGACCAGGCTGGCAAGCCCGCCGGCTCCGCTGATGTTCACCACGGCTACGGCCAACGGCGTCGCCGTCATGTTCTCGCCGTGGTCAATCGGGAGTCGGCGAAGGGCACGTCCGACCTCGGCGAACTTCTGGTCGCTGACGACGAGCGGACCGATCATGGGGGCGAACCACGAGCGGCGGTAGCCCTGGTGCGCACCGACCGCCTCCCCGACCGCGGCATTGCCCGGAGGGAACATGGCGGCGTCGTCGATCAGGCCTTCGAACAACGCCGACGAGGCAACCATTTCTGCAGGCTAGCGCCTTCCGGGGCAGTGCTCAGGAGTCGAGGAGCCCTGCTCGATCTGCGGCGTTACGCTGCAATATGGCCTTCTATCGCAGCGTTGGGGAAATCCCGCCCAAGCGTCACACGCAATTTCGGCAACCAGATGGCACCCTTTACGCCGAGGAGTTGATGGGCGAGGAAGGCTTCAGCTCTGACTCCTCACTGCTCTACCACCGGGGCATCCCCTCGGCGACGAGTGATTCTCGGGTCTGGGACCTGGCTGATCGCTCCACCGCGCCCAACCACCCCCTCCGCCCGTTGCACCTCAGGCTGCCCGAGCTGTTCGCCGACCAGGACCCGGCGGACACGGATCACGTCACTGGGCGCCGCCTAGTGTTGGGCAACGCAGACGTACGGATCTGCTACGTGGTCGGCGCGAAGGCCTCGCCGCTGTATCGCAACGCGATCGGCGACGAATGCGTCTATATCGAGTCTGGCCGAGGCACGGTCGAGACCATGTTCGGTGCCTTGTCGTTCACCGACCGCGACTACGTCCTCCTCCCCCGCGCTACCGTCCACCGCTGGCTGCCCGAGGGCACGGTCAAGGCCTACGTGATCGAGGCGAACTCCCATATCACCCCGCCGAGGCGGTATCTGTCCAAGTTCGGACAGCTGCTGGAACACAGTCCCTACTGCGAGCGCGACCTGCACGGACCGTCGTCACCACTGCTCGTGGAAGGCTCGGACGTCGAGGTCTACACGCTGCATCGGGGAAACGGCCCTGGCGGCCAGACCGGCTCTATCGTCGTTGCCACCACGCACCCCTTCGACGTCGTCGGCTGGGACGGGTGCCTGTATCCGTACACGTTCAATGTCGACGACTTCGAGCCCATCACTGGGCGAGTTCACCAGCCGCCACCGGTCCACCAAGTGTTCGAGGGCACCAACTTCGTGATCTGCAACTTCGTGCCTCGTAAGGTCGACTATCACCCGCTGGCGATTCCCGTGCCGTACTACCACTCCAATGTCGACTCCGACGAAGTGATGTTCTACTGCGGCGGCGACTACGAGGCGCGCAAGGGATCCGGGATCGCGCTCGGCTCGATCTCGCTCCATCCGGGAGGCCATTCGCACGGCCCGCAGCCCGGCGCTGCTGAGGCGGCCATCGGTAAGCAGTACTTCGACGAGCTGGCCGTGATGATCGATACGTTTCGCCCGCTCGAGCTGGGCGAGGGCGGGCTTGCCTCGGACGACGAGGCCTACGCGCTCAGTTGGAACGCCGCGCTACGCGGCTGAGGAGCCAAGGCTCGGATAAGTTACGCCGGTGAGCTCCTCCGACACGGCCCAGAGCTTCTTGGCCAAATCGACGTCGCTGGCCTCGGCGCTGCGGCCGACCAAGGTGGGGTGACCCCGCCGTCCGGTGAGGCGGTCTGGACCGACGTAGCTGGCGCCGGGTAATTCCTGCGTTGCCGCGAACAGGATCGGCAGGGCGCCCATCTCCTCGCTCTGTGCGATCACCTTGTTGGCAACCATGACGAGTCGGTCGGCGATCTGGTTGCCGGTCCGCCCTTGCAGGTTGGTGGCGGCATAGCCCGGATGCGCCGCGTAAGCCCGCACGCGGGAGCTGTCGACCTCGAGCCGGCGCTCCAGCTCGAGAGTGAAGAGCAGGTTGGCGAGCTTGGTCTGCGCGTACGCACTCCATGGCTGGTATCGCCGCCGATGCCAGTTGAGGTCATCGAGCTCGAGGTGGCCCCTGCTGTGGGCGCCCGATGACACGGTGACCACTCGGTCGGTGATCTGAGGCAAAAGGAGATTGGTCAGGGCGAAATGGCCGAGATGATTCGTGCCGAACTGCAGCTCGAAGCCGTCGGCCGTTCGACCCTCGGGCACGGCCATGATCCCAGCATTGTTGATCAACACGTCCACGTGCCCTTGCCATTGGCTGGCGAACTCGCGCACCGACGCCAGCTCGGCTAGATCAAGGTGCCGGACCTCCACCTCGCCGTGCATCTCCGCCGCCGCCCGCCGCCCGCGGTCTTCGTCGCGAACGGCCAGGATCACCCGAGCGCCGTTGGTCGCCAGCGCCGCGGCCGTGACCCGGCCGACTCCGCTGTTGGCGCCCGTGACGATCACCGTACGACCGGATTGCGAACGGATGTGGTCTGCTGTCCACTTGGTCACAACGGTCAATCTAGTCCGCGGACACTGGCCCCCGGCGCCTGCGGATCGGTCGCGGACCGGACCAGGGGCTCGGTGCGGAACGGGATCGGTTCCGCCAACCCGATCAGGGACACTGATCGGACAACGCTCGGATCGGTGACCATGCTGTCGATGACCCGCTGCAAGTCGGCGTTGGAGCGGGCCACGACTCGGCACCAGAGGTCGCCAGGTCCAGTGACAGTCCAACACTCGAGGACCTCGGATATCTGCGCCAGTCTCGAGGTGAGCTCGTCTCGGCCCTCGTGCTGCACGATTTCTAGGGTGACGAAAGCGGTGACGGAGTAGCCGAGGGCTGCCGGGGAGATGCGGGGAGCCCAACTGATCACGACGCCGTCTCGCTCCAGACGGTTCAGCCGGGCCTGCACGGTCCCTCGTGCCAGCCGAAGGCGTCGGCTGGCCTCCAGCACACCGACCCGTGGCTCGGTGCTGAACAGGTCCAGGATCCGTCCGTCCACCTCATCGATGCCCGACGCCACAAGACTGGTCACTTTGACTCCAATCGCCGGTCAATACTCGGTCGAGATGAACAAACTGTACGACGCCTGCTCGAAGTGTGGCGCAAATTGCCGCATGGTGGAGGATGAACGCATGACCGATGTGTTTACTGATACCGTGCTCACTCACGATGAGTTCCTTGCTGGCCTGAAGCCTCAACAGCTGCATGAGTTAGTGGGCCTCGTCGAGTACGACCAGAGCAACGACCCGTTCCCAGTCACCGGCTGGGACGCCATCGTCTGGGTTGTGGGCAACGCCACGCAGACTGCCCACTTCTACCAGGCGGCCCTGGGGATGGAGCTTGTCGGCTACGCGGGACCCGAGACCGGGATAAAGGATCACAAGGCATTCGTGCTCACCAGCGGTGCCTGCCGCTTCGTGGTCAAGGGCGGCGTGAGCCCGCAGAGTCCCCTGCTGGACCACCACCGTAGGCATGGCGACGGCGTGGTGGACATCAGCCTCGAAGTGCCAAATGTCGACAAGTGCATTCGTCAGGCTCGGGCGCAAGGGGCTCAGGTCATCGTCGAACCGTACGACGTCTCCGACGAGCAGGGCACCGTCCGCCTCGCCAGCATCGCGGCCTACGGTGACACGATTCACACACTGGTCGATCGGTCACGCTATGACGGCGTCTATCTCCCCGGCTACGTCGCCCGTACGTCGAGCTATCGCAAGCGCCCGGGTGCGCGACGCCGGATATTCTCAGCGCTCGACCACGTGGTCGGGAACGTGCGGCTCGGTGAGATGGACGGCTGGGTTGGTTTCTACAACCGGGTCATGGGCTTCACCAACATGGCGGAGTTCATCGGCGACGACATCGCCACCGACTACTCGGCGCTGATGAGCAAGGTGGTCGCCAACGGCAATCACCGCGTCAAGTTCCCCCTGAACGAGCCAGCCGTGGGCAAGAGGAAGAGCCAGATCGACGAGTACCTCGAGTTCTACGCTGGACCGGGCGTCCAGCACCTCGCCCTGGCCACGAACGACATCCTCGGCGCTGTCGACGCGATTCGGGCGGAAGGAGTGGAGTTCCTCGACACGCCCGACTCCTACTACTCCGATCCCGAGCTCCGGGCGCGAATCGGCCACGTCCGGGTCCCGGTCGAGGAGCTGCAGCGCCGCGGCATTCTGGTGGACCGGGACGAGGACGGATACCTGCTGCAGATCTTCACCAAGCCGATTGCTGACCGGCCGACGGTCTTTTTTGAACTGATCGAACGGCACGGTTCTCTTGGCTTCGGGAAGGGCAATTTCAAGGCTCTGTTCGAAGCCATCGAGCGGGAGCAGGAACGTCGCGGCAACCTCTGACCAAGGCTCGCCTCGACACCAGAATCCCTTTTAGATGGCGGCGGGTTCCGCCGGTGGTCGGGTGCCGCGCGTCGCTCCCACGCTGGCCAGTACTACGCAGCCCACAGCCAGCCATTGGGTCCAGCGTAAGAACTCGGCAAGCAGGACCATGGCGGCTATCGCCGCGGCTGCCGGCTCCAGGCTCATCAAGATGCCGAACACTCGCGGCGGAATGGAGCGGAGCGCCGTCAGCTCCAGGCTGTAGGGGATGACGGAGCTGAGGACACCCACGATCAGGCCAAGTAGGAGGATCCGCGGCTGCAGCAGATCTGTGCCCGCTTCGGCGATCGACGGCCCCACGAGAGCCAGCGCGCCGACCACGCTGGCGATGGTGAGACCCGACAGCCCCGGCCATCGCCTGCCGGTTTCGGCGCTGAGCAGGATGTAGCAGGCCCAGGCGCCGCCGGCCAGCAGCGCGAACGCGACGCCGACGGTAGACAGCTTTCCGGGAGTCAGCCCGAGCAGCGCCACGCCGACCCCGGCCAGCAGCACCCAGATCAGATCTCGGGGGCGCCGCGAGCCGACGATGGCGACGGTCAACGGGCCGAGGAATTCGATCGTCACCGCGATGCCGAGCGGTATCCGGGCGAACGACTGGTAGATCGCCCAGTTCATGGTGAGCAGACTGAGGCCGAAGCCGAGAGCGACCAGCCAGTCCGTCCGGGTACGGCCGGCCAGCCGCGGCCGTACCGCGATCAGGAAGATCAACGCCGAGGTCAGCAGCCGTAACCACACCATGGCCGTTGGCGGAATCAGGTCGAAGAGATCCTTGGCGATCGCCGCACCGCACTGGACCGACGCGATTCCGCCGATCACCAGCCACACAGCGGGGATCCGAGCGAGTCCCGGTCGAGCGCGCTCCGGTAACGGATCAGCGGTAATCACGGCGCGACACCGCCCCACGAAGCGCCCGAAGACAGGAGATGGGCAGTGATCACTGCGGTGACCTGCCGAGACCGGGACGGACAGGTAACGCATTGACGGTGGTCACTTCACCACCCTGCCAGAGTGCCGTCGACCCCTCGCTCACGGTGAACTATGCGCGAGGTGGCTGGCATCGGCTCCGCCGGCTTCCTCTCGGCTGCGACTTTGAGCCCGTTCGACACACTTTGAGCCCCATCCAGAGGGCTCAGAGTGTGCATGGGGGGCTCAAAGTCGGCACGTAGGGTCGGCACCAAGGGAAGGGCCAGAGTCCGGACGAAGCCCAGAACCGCGAAGAAGCCCGGAAACGCAAGAACCCCGCGAGACGTCTCGCGGGGTTCTGCGTCGATGCGCCCTGTGAGCTACTGCTGGGCCTCGCCTGGTTCGGTGAAGCTGTCCACGATGCCTTCGAACTCCACCGGCGGGGTGTCCGGGGTGGAGCCCCGCGGCGTACCCGTGAAGGTGAACGGATTCTCCGAACCTGGATCGGCGACATCCACCACGACGATCTCGCCCGACTTCAACTCCGAGAACAAGATCTTCTCGGCCAGCAGATCCTCGATATCACGCTGGATCGCCCGGCGTAGCGGTCGAGCACCCAGCACCGGATCGAAGCCCCGCTTCGCGACCAGCGTCTTGGCCGCCGGCGTGAGCTCGATGCCCATGTCCTTGTCCTTCAGCCGGATCTCAATCTGACCCACCATCAAGTCGACGATCCGCTCGATGTCTTCCTGGGTGAGCTGGCGGAAGACCACGATCTCGTCGACCCGGTTGAGGAACTCGGGGCGGAAGTGCTGCTTGAGCTCATCCGACACCTTGGCCTTCATCTTCTCGTAACTGCCCTCGGCGTCCGTGCCCTGGCTGAAGCCCAGCGTCACGCTCTTGGCGATGTCCCGGGTGCCCAGGTTGGTGGTCATCACGATCACGGTGTTCTTGAAGTCCACCTGTCGGCCCTGGGCGTCGGTCAACCGGCCTTCGTCCAGGATTTGCAGCAGCGAGTTGAAGATGTCCGGGTGGGCCTTCTCCACCTCGTCGAACAGCACCACGCTGAACGGCTTGCGCCGCACCTTCTCGGTGAGCTGGCCGCCCTCCTCGTAACCGACGTAGCCGGGAGGTGAGCCGAACAGCCGGGAAGCGGTGTGCTTCTCGGAGTATTCGCTCATGTCCAGCTGGATCAGCGCGTCCTCATCGCCGAACAAGAACTCCGTCAGCGCCTTGGTGAGCTCGGTCTTCCCCACGCCGGACGGGCCGGCGAAGATGAAGGAACCGCTGGGCCGCTTCGGGTCCTTCAGGCCGGCGCGAGTACGGCGGATTGAGCGGGATAGCGCCCGTACGGCGTCGTGCTGACCGATATAGCGCTTGCCGAGCTCCTCTTCCATCCGCAGCAGCCGGGCCGACTCCTCCTCGGTGAGCTTGAACACCGGGATGCCCGTGGCGGTGGAGAGCACCTCAGCGATGATCTCCTCGTCCACCTCGGCCACCACGTCAAGGTCGCCGGACTTCCACTGCGCCTCGCGCTCGGCGCGCGCGGTGAGCAGCTTCTTCTCGTCGTCGCGGAGGCCTGCGGCGCGCTCGAAGTCTTGTGCGTCGATGGCTGCTTCCTTCTCCAGCCGCACGGCCGCGATCTTCTCGTCGAACTCGCGCAGGTCTGGCGGCGCCGTCATCCGGCGGATCCGGAGTCGGGCTCCGGCCTCGTCGATCAGGTCGATCGCCTTGTCTGGCAGGAAGCGGTCGGAGATGTACCGGTCGGCCATCTGAGCCGCGGCCACCAGGGCCTCGTCGGTGATGGTGATCCGGTGGTGTGCCTCGTACCGGTCCCGCAGGCCGCGAAGGATGTCGATCGTGTGGGCGATCGACGGCTCGGCCACCTGGATCGGCTGGAAGCGGCGCTCGAGGGCGGCGTCCTTCTCTACGTACTTGCGGTACTCGTCGAGGGTCGTGGCGCCAATGGTCTGCAGCTCGCCGCGAGCCAGCATCGGCTTCAGAATGCTGGCCGCGTCGATGGCGCCTTCGGCGGCGCCCGCACCGACCAGGGTATGAATCTCATCGATGAACAGCACGACGTCGCCCCGGGTCTTGATCTCCTTCAGCACCTTCTTCAGGCGCTCCTCGAAGTCACCGCGATAGCGGCTTCCGGCGACCAGGGCGCCGAGGTCCAAGGTGTAGATCTGCTTGTCCCGCAGCGTCTCAGGCACGTCGCCGCGCACGATGGCCTGGGACAGGCCCTCTACCACCGCCGTCTTGCCGACGCCCGGCTCGCCAATCAGCACAGGATTGTTCTTGGTCCGCCGAGAAAGCACGGTCATGACTCGTTCGATCTCAGTTTCCCGGCCAATCACGGGATCAAGCTTGTTCTCCCGAGCGCCCTGGGTGAGATTCCGTCCGAATTGATCGAGCACCATTGACGAGGATGGCGCATTTCCTTGTTCCGGTGCCCCCGAGGTGGCCGCTTCCTTGCCTTGGAATCCACTCAACAGCTGCAAGACCTGATTGCGAACCCGATTGAGATCGGCGCCGAGCTTGACCAGGACCTGCGCGGCCACACCCTCGCCCTCACGGATCAGTCCGAGAAGAATGTGCTCGGTTCCAATGTACGAGTGATTTATTTGCAGAGCTTCCCGAAGGCTCAACTCCAAGACTTTCTTCGCCCGGGGCGTGAACGGGATGTGTCCGCTCGGCGACTGCTGGCCGTGGCCGATGATCTCTTCCACCTTCTGGCGTACGGCCTCGAGCGAAATGCCCAACGACTCGAGCGCCTTGGCCGCAACACCTTCACCTTCGTGAATGAGGCCCAGCAGAATGTGCTCTGTTCCGATGTAGTTATGGTTCAGCATCCGAGCCTCTTCTTGTGCCAGCACCACGACACGTCGGGCTCGGTCAGTAAACCGTTCAAACATGTTTGCTCCTCACTGCGATCCGCCGCGATGCTCCTTGCAGACCAGCTCGACGCGCT
>DASQUD010000224.1:0-2407 GCA_035641455.1 Propionibacteriaceae bacterium
CGCCACTCTCGAGCGTCCAACTTTTGCTCCATCCATGTGTTCTTGCTTCGGCAACGGTCACGGTCTTGGTGACACCGGAAGCTTGTCGTGCCTCGAACACCACCGTCTTGCTGTTGCACTCGAAGGATGCGTGTCCCACGATTTGTCCAACATCGTTTCCGTCGTGAAACGGCTGGGACGAGTCGACATAGAGGTGCAGCCAACCCGAGCGCGGCATCCACACATCGTCCACGTGAAGGCGTCCGCTCTCGATGATGCCGCTCTCGTCGGCCCACTCTTCCGTGTCCTTGTCCATGAGGCGCAGATATGCGGCCGCGTGGGGAACCTCGGTCTCGTTGTGGTCGTAGACGGACAGGTTGAGATCGGCTTGGATCCAGCCGCGCCGGCCCACTTCTGCGCCCACGTCGAGCTCCTGGCCGTCGCGCTGGAGCGCATCGAGCCTCGACTGGCCCATCACCTGCTCACCCCGCAAGTCGTCGATCTGCTCGAGGCTGTCGGCGCGCCCGTGCAGGCTCAACCAAGTGCGGCGATCGGCGATACCGGTGGCCGCGCCGTCGTTGGCGTAGCGCTGCTGAAACTCGCGCACCGCCGACTCAGTCGTCGCGTCGAAGTTCTCGTCAATGCGTCCTGCGTTGAGTCCGTTGTGTTCCAGCATCTGCTTGAGATACCGGACCCACGGACCATGGTCACCTTGCCGAAGCTCGGGTGCTACTTCGGCAGCGCTGATGTCGATGTCGTCGGGCATGGTTGCAACCTCTTCCTCGGTGACCTAGCGCGGCGACATGGTCGTACCGCCCGAATGACCACTGACGCTCGCGGACTGTCCGAACCGAACACCGCCCGTGCCGCCGCTGGCTCGGGATGTCGGCGGCGGCGCGACTCTATACAGACCCCACATCCCATCCGGCGAGAAATACGAGCCACCGGAACATAGATCCTGCTCTATCTACGAGCGACCGACCGCAACCAGCCGTCCGACCGCGACTGCCCCAAACGCCGATCCGACGCGTCACGGAAGCGCCGATACGAGCTGGTCCGTCGTGCAATCGCGACGCTGTTCTGTGCCGCGCGTTCTGTGTCGCTGATGTCGTTCCATGAACGCTCGCTGGGTTCTTCCGAAGCGGGAACTTCGAAGCTCTCCGCATGCGATACTGACGCCGCTCAGCCCATCGAGCTCGCGCCGGCCGGCTGAGCCACCAAGGGGACGCGTCACCGGTTGGGATCTGACAGGTTGGAGTGGGGAACCAATGGAGATCACGAACACGGAGATGGCCGCAGCCTGGGAGGGCGAGGCCGACCACTGGGTCCGCGCCGCCGACAGGTATGACGCGGCCGCGGCCGCCACATGGCAGACGTTCCTCGACCAAGGGCATGTCGCAGCGACGGACCGGGTGCTGGACGTCGGCTGCGGCACCGGCCAGTCGTCACGTGACGCGGGAGTGCTGGCGTCGGCCGGATCCGTGCTCGGGGTCGACATCAACCAGCGCATGCTCGACGAGGCGGCCGTCCGTACGAGGCGGGCGGGCCAGGCCAACGTGCGGTACGAATGGGCCGACGCCCAGGTGCACCGGTTCGACGTCGCCGCGTTCGACGTAGTGATCAGTCGCTACGGGGTGATGTTTTTCGCGGACCGCCTCGCCGCGTTCGCCAACATCGCTGCGGCCCTTCGTCCCGGTGGTCGGCTGGCGGTGCTGGCGTGGCAGGCGCTCGACCGCAACCCCTGGCTGGTCGCGCTGCGCGCCGCCCTCGCCGTCGGCCGCGACCTTCCCTCGCCCCCTCTGGGAGCGCCGGGACCGTTCGGCCTTGCCGACACCGACGCAGCGGCAGCGATGCTGACCGAAGCCGGATACGCATCGATCGCGTTCGTCCCGATCGAGGCGCCGATGCAGCTGGGCCGTGACACCGAGGACGCCTGGCAGTACGTGCGTGGCATGGGGCTCTACCGCGGCCTCACCGAGGGGCTGGGCGAGACCGCCAAGGCCGACGCGATCGCCAATGTGAAGCAGCTCATCAGCGACCACACCACTTCGGCCGGCGTCATGGTGGAAAGCGCGTCCTGGTCGATTACGGCGGTCCGGCGCCCCCACCTGAGAGTTCCTCGGTCCCGCTGAAGGGCGGTGGCGGCTCGTCATTGTGTCGTGTGTCGTAGACCATCGATGGAGTCGGTGGTCATGTGGCGGTTGTACTCGGGCTCGAAGCTGGCGGCCGCACTGGCTGACACAGCAAGGCGAGGGCGTAGAGAAGTTCGAGTGCGGTGATTTCAGGAGCCCAGGCACGTGCGGTCCCATTGAGTGGCTCGGCAAGAAGCACGAAAGTGGACGACCACGCGATCAGATGCGCCGATATGGGCGGCTGCTCGGTTCTGCTGGCGCGAAAGCGACTCGCCAAGGTGCTTTAGCTCATGCAG
>DASQUD010000225.1:0-6872 GCA_035641455.1 Propionibacteriaceae bacterium
TGGTCGGGGTGACAGGATTTGAACCTGCGACCTCTTCGTCCCGAACGAAGCGCGCTACCAAGCTGCGCCACACCCCGCGGCCCACGAGCCTCGCAGAGTCTAGCCCATGGCCGACTGTCGGCCGGAGCTGTTATAGATCGCGTGGAGTCAGTGTGAGCAGTGTTGCCTCTGGTCGGCAAGCGAACCGGATCGGTGCGTATGGCGAGGTGCCTAGGCCGGCGGACACGTGCAACCATGACTCCTGGTCGGCGGTCCCGTACCGAGACAGACCCTTGGCCCGCGTTCGATCAAGATCGCAGTTGGTGACCACGGCGCCGTAGCCAGGGACGCAGACCTGGCCGCCATGAGTATGGCCTGCCATGATCAAGTCGAGGCCGTCGCTGGTCATCCCATCCAGCACCCGCCGATAGGGGGAGTGCGTCACTCCAATGGTGACGTCGCAGTCGGTACGATCGACCGGCCCTGCCACCGATGCATAGTGATCTTGCTCGAGATGGGCATCATCGGTGCCCCGAAACCCGAGTCGGACACCGTTGATCATCAGCGTCTCGCGGGTGTGGGTCAGGTCGATCCAGCCGGCCTGCTTGAACTCATGATCAAGATCGCGCCACGGCAGCCTTGGTTTGTCCTCGACATCCGGCCGCCGGTTTCTCGCGAAGTACTTCAGCGGATTCTTGAAGGTCGGTGCGTAGTAGTCATTCGACCCCCAGACGTACACCCCTGGCACACCGAGCAGCTCGCCCAGGCTGGCCACCACGTAGGGCACTGCGTCGAGGTGAGCGAGATTGTCTCCGGTGTTGATCACGAGATCCGGCTTCACATCGGCCAGTCCGGAAAGCCAGCGCTGTCGCGCCCTCGCGGCCGGGACCATGTGCAGATCGCTTATATGCAGCGCCCGAATCGGGTCAGCACCGGGCGGCAGCACCCGGACCGCGATCCTCCGCAGACGAAAGTCGTTCACTTCGTATAACCCGGCGTAGGCCAAGCATCCGGCACCGACGCCGGTCACCGCGCCGGCCGTGGCGCCGAGCGCCTTCAGTGTCTTGCGGGTGCGAGACGACACGTGGCACACGTTACAAGGCGCCGACTGCAAGACTGAGCAAATGGCCGATCCTTCGACAGGCTCAGGACGCGATCCTTCGACCGACTCAGGACGCGGCCCTTCGACAGGCTCAGGACAGGATCGCTCGACACCGCTGAAGCAGCGGTTGCGCTCCGATTTGACGGCCGCGATCAAAGATCGCGACAAGATCCGTTCGGGCACCATCCGGATGGTTCTCACAGCGATCAACGAAGCGGAGGTTGCCGGCGCCGAAGCAAGGGAGCTCTCCGAACAGCAGGTGCTCGATGTAGTTATCCGGGAAGCCAAGAAGCGCCGCGAGGCCGAAGAGGCCTACCTTGCCGCGGGGCGATCCGAACTCGCCGAGAAGGAACAGGCCGAGCGAGGAGTGCTCGCCGATTACCTCCCTGCCCAACTGAGCGCCGAGGATATTTCGAGGATCGTCGCGCAAGCCATCGAACGCGCCGGCGGCTCAGAGCTCGGAATGAAGGCGATGGGCAAGGTCATGGGCATCGTCACCCCGCAGATGAAGGGAAAGGCCGATGGCGCGGTGGTCGCCGCCGAGGTCAGGCGGCAGCTGGCCACGTGATGCGTCTCGCTAACCTCCGCCGCCCCGTCCTTTGCCCTTCTGTTGTTCCTGTTGCTGCTGTTCCTGTTGCTTCTGCGCTTCCTCTTCCGCCTTGGCTCGAGCTTCCTCTTCCGCCTTGGCTCGAGCTTCAGCCTCGCGTTGCTCTGCCCGGACCTCTGCCGGATCACGGCCAGCAGAGAACACGGCGTAGATCTCGCTGAATTCAGGCACGGTAGCGCCACTCCCCGGGGACCATCCAAGGAACTGTCCTCGCGGTGCGTCGCTGTAGGTTTCCTGACGCAACACCGTGAAGCCCAGCTTCTCCAACCTGCTCTTGCCCTCGGCGTAGCCCAACCCTGCCAGGTTTGGCACCTGGACCTGCTTGCCTTCCAGCATCGAGGTTGGCGGCGCCTTGAACTTGACGTCCGGCTTGCCGCTCATCGCCTCAGTCATGGCGGGCTGCCAGATCTTCATCCCGGCGTCGCCGCTGCCTGAGCCCTCGAGAACCACCTCGGTGCTCGGGACGTAATACCCAGCCACGCCACTGCGCTTGCGTGCGCCCTTCCAGATCTTCTTGGTCGGGTCGATCGCGATCATGGCGCTGCCCGCAATAAGCGGCGTGTAGCCGTTGAACCACACCGCCTTGTTGCTGTTGATCGTTCCGGTCTTGCCCGCCTGGTTCTCGATGAATGGGATTCGCGCCCGGGTACCGGTGCCGCGCCCCTTCATGACGCCGTTCAGTAACCGGTTCATGCCATCAGCCACCTCCTTGGAGATGACCCGCTTGCAGTTCGCGTTGGGCGGCTCGAGAAGCTTGCCCGTCCTCGTGGTGATCTTGGAAACGATCACTGGATCACAGTGGATGCCGCGGGCCGCGAAGGTGGCGTATGCCTCAGCCATCGACATCGGCGTCACCTCGGAGACACCGAGGGTGAACGACGGCACCTGGACGCTCGGACTGCTGGTCAGGTTCAACTCCGGATCGGAAAGCTGCACGCCAAGCTTCTTCGCCATCTTGGTCACCGGACAGACGCCGACGGTGTGCTCCAACTGCAAGAAGTAGGTGTTCACCGAGGAAGCAATGCCTTTCTGCATGTCCATCACGCCGTTGACACCGGTGGAGTTCTTCGGGTTGTACTTCGGGTCGCGGGCAGTCCCGATACAGGTGGAAAACCTGGTGTTACCCAAGTACAGCGGCGAACGGGCGTTGTACCTCTTCGTAATCGGGATGCCCTTCTCCAGAGCGGCCGCCGCCGTGAACGCCTTGAAGGTGGACCCGGCCTGGTAGCCCTCGGCGCCGCCGAGAGCCTGCTCGACCGAGTAGTTGTAGTAAGTCTGACCCTTCTTCTTCTTCGTCCCCATCACCGGACGGCTTTGCGCACTGGCGATGATCAGACCGGTCCCGGGCTCGATCATGTTCATGGTCGAAATCAGCGGATCCGTCGGCCCGACCACCCTGGACACCGCCTTCTGGGCGATGTCCTGGGTCTTCGGCTCGATTGCGGTCTGAATGGTCAGCCCGCCCCGCTTGATCAGGTTGTCGCGCTCCTCAACATTCTTGCCAAGGCTCGGGGTGAGTAGCAGCGTGCGGCGTACGTAGTCGCAGAGGAAGGGGTACTTCGTGCCGACACATCCGTTGCGGGTCGGCTTGACCGTGTCCTCGTCGAAGGTTGCTGTCTTGGCCTTCTTGGCTTGCGCGGCGCTGATGAACTCCCAACGGACCATCGCGTTCAGCACGACATCACGGCGATCCAGGGCCGCGCTCCGATTGCTGACCGGATTGACGGTGTCCGGATTCTGCACCAGTCCGGCCAGCATGGCTGCCTGCGGCAAGGTCAGCTTCCATGCATGAGTGGAGTAATAGTGCCGAGCGGCAGCCTCCACCCCGTACGCGCCTTCGCCGTAATAGGCGATGTTGAGGTAGCGCTCAAGGATTTGGTCCTTGGTCAGCCGCTTCTCCAGCGCAATGGCGTACCGGAGTTCGCGGATCTTGCGCTCCAGGGTAGGAGCCTGTGCCTCCCGTACGCACTGGGCGTCGCCCTTCGCCTGGCACGCCTCAACTTGTACCATCTTCACGTACTGCTGGGTAATCGAGGAGCCGCCCTGGACACCGCCGTCGCCGGTGGAGTTGCGGATCAACGCCCGCATGGTGCCCTTGAGGTCGAGCGCGCCGTGTTCGTAGAAACGATGATCTTCGATCGCGAGCTGCGCCTGTCGCATGACGGGAGCAATCTCGTCGAGCTTCACCGGGATACGGTTCTCGTCATAGAAGTAGGCCAGCACCTTGCCGTTGCCCATCAGGACCTTGGATCGAGTCGCGGGTGCCGGGGTGGCCAGTTCGGCCGGAATGCTGTCGAGTTCTGCGGCTGCGGCCTTGCTGCCGACGCCCGCCACGCCTGCGATAGGAACGAACAAGCCGGCAATCAGGACCCCGGCTAGGACGCTCACGGTCACAAACATGACCAATGAGTACGCAACGCTCCCCGCGCGTTTCGGACTAAAAGGCATGCCGAACAGCGTACGGGAGGGTACCGACTACACCGAATTCTTGCGTCGTGTCAAGAAAACCCGTAACATCCAGCGGCGCCCGAAGGTCACAAACACGCAAACATATGGGCCCCTGGGCTAGTCAAGGACCTACCTGAGTTCGTAGCATTACCTTTCAGCTGTGCCATAAGGGCCGGGGAAGCTCGGCACGGCCTCGGGGAGAGATTTACAAGGGGAGAGCAGTAGATGACTGCATGGCATCGGGAAGACTGGACCCTGCGCGCCAAATGCCGGGGCATGGAAGATGCCCTGTTTCCGGAAGCATCCGATCAGAAGCGGGCAAAACAGGTGTGCTCGGGCTGTCCAGTTCGACTGGAATGCCTGTCCGAAGCGCTGGACCATCGGATCGAGTGGGGTGTCTGGGGCGGCATGACGGAGCGTGAGCGGCGGCTCCTACTGCGCCAACGTTCCGACGTGGTGTCGTGGCGTTCAGTCCTTATCGGCAAGCAGGACGCCAACGCGCCGAAGCGCGTCGAGATCGGTGACGTCGCTCGCTAACGTAGCGACTAGCGTCGTCGGGACCCCGGGACGGGTCGAGGAGAAGCGTTCGAGCAGGACTTTCTCCTGCTCGATCACGCGCTCCAGGTGCGCGTGCCGACGCAGCGCCTCGACCTCAGTGATGGCTGTGGCCGGGTCCAGGTCCTCGGCGATGGCGAGTGCACGCTCGGCCGAGACGTCGAGTTGGCTGGCGTGCACCCGATTGATCACCAGGCCGGCGAGCGGCATCTGTTCCTCGGTCAACCGATCCACGAAGTAGGCCGCCTCCCGAAGCGCATCGCGCTGCGCCGTGGCCACCACCAGAAAGGTGGTGTGACTAGAGGACAGCAGCGCGTGCGTCTGTGCCGCCCGCTGCCGGAAACCACCGAACAGCGCGTCGAAGGCGGTAATGAACGTCTGCACGTCCCGCAGGAGCTGACCACCGAGGACCTTGGTCATCACCGAGGACACAAGGTGGAAGCCTCTGCTCATCAGCTTCAGAGGGCCGCGAGCCGGCGCGTGAAGCATCCGCAGGAAGGGGCCGTCCAGCAGGTCGCTCAGATGTTCCGGGGCATCGAGAAAGTCCAGGGCGGATCTGGCCGGTGGCGTGTCCACCACGATCAGATCCCAGCTGCCGTCCGCCTGTGCTTGGTGGTGCAGCTGTCCGAGCTTCTCCATCGCCATGTACTCCTGGGTCCCGGAGAATGAGGACGACAGCGCTTCGTAGAACGGGTTTTGCAGTATGGCGGCCGCCTTCTCCGGGGGTGCATGTGTGATGACCACGTCGTCGAAGGTCCGCTTCATGTCGAGCATCATGGCGTCGAGATGGCCGCCGTTGCTGAACTCCAGACCGATAACCGGGCGGGGCGTGTTGTCCAGCTCGCCGACGCCAAGCGACTGTGCCAAGCGACGGGCGGGGTCGATGGTCAGGACGACTACTTTCCGGCCCGCCTCGGCCGCCCGTACGGCCAGGGCCGCCGATGTGGTGGTCTTGCCGACCCCACCCGCACCACAGCAGATCATGATCTTCGCCTGACGGTCGGCGATGATCGCGTCGACGTCGAAGAACGGCGTGCTCATGCAGTGGCCTCAAGGGGGATCTGATCGCGCATCTGGTCGGCGATGCTGAAGAGGGCCGCCTCGTCGATCCCGGCCGCATCGAAGCCAATCTCGACGAGCGGCACGCCGAGCGACGTCAGCCGCCGATGCCGGTCACGCTGTTGCAGCGTGCGGGCGGCCTCGTCTGCGAACTCGGCGGTGAGCAGTCGGTTCTGTTGGTCGTTCAAGGCCCGCACCTGCAGAAGGGTGGTCCCGATGGCGGCCCGCTGCAATTGATCTTCATCGAGGGGGGTGGGGATGACTTTGTTCGCGATCACCGTTTCGACCGAAATGCCCGTCGGCCGGAGCGCCGCGACCGCCTCCTCCGTCTCGGTCACCGGCATGTCCTCCAGCAGAGTGACGAGGTGAACCGCCGTGGTGGTGGAGCGAAGCATGCGCATGATGGAATCCGCCTGGCCGCGGATCGGGCCAACTCGCGCCAGTCCGGCGACGGCCTGGTGAACGTTCAAGAACTGGGCGATGCGACCGGTAGGGGGAGCGTCGAGCACGACGGCGTCGTAGCTGTTCGGGCGGTTCTTCTCGCCGCGCCGTACGGCCTCGTAGACCTTGCCCGTGAGCAACACGTCCCGAAGGCCTGGAGCGATGGAGGTGGCGAAGTCGACCACCCCGAAGCGGTCGAGCGCCTTGGCGGCCAGTCCCAGGTGATAGAAGGTTTCGAGATACTCCAGGAACGCGTCCTCGGCGTCGATCGCTAGGGCGTGCACGGCGCCACCGGCCGGGGTACGACAGACCCGGCGCTCCTCCGCGTCCACCAACCGTGGCGCACCGAACAGCTCGACGATTCCTTGCCGGCCTTCCACCTCGCAGAGCAGCACTCGGCGGCCCGCGGTGGCGAGCGCGCAGGCCAGCGCAGCGGCAATGGTGGTCTTGCCGGTGCCCCCCTTGCCGCTGACGATGTGCAGCCGATGCCGGGGGGTCACCTGACACCAGTGATCTCTATAGCGGCATGGGTCCTGTAGCGCCGATTGATCGCGATGAGATTGGCGGTGAACGCTTCCACCTGTCCAGCGTTTCGCAGTCGTCCCGCGTACAGGCCACCGGCTTCGGTCACATCGTTCGCCAATTCACACACGAGCTCGACGGCTGCACGGTCCTCGCCAA
>DASQUD010000226.1:0-3408 GCA_035641455.1 Propionibacteriaceae bacterium
CTTTTCGGCGCTGCACGTAGCGCATGCCGAGGCCGAAGAGAAGCACGTCTATCCCGGCTTCCGCAGGGAGCGGGCGATCGATGAGCACGAGAAACACCACGGCGAGGAGGAGCACGCCGAAGGAAACGAGGCGCTGCTCGCCGTTCTCGAGCTCAATGGCACCGACACCGAGGCCTTCGACGATGCCGTCGAGGAGCTTTCCCGTCTGGTGAACCACCATCTGGCCGAGGAAGAGCTGACCATCCTCAACCCGGCGCGCCGGGAGGTGTCGGAGGCAGCCCGCGCGAGACTGGGAGAAGCGTTCGCCAGCGAGCGCAACGCCCAGATCGATGCCGACTGTGGACGGATCGAGAGCGTACGAGCACTCGTGGTCCGGGCCAAGTCGGAGGCAGTGATCGACGAATCCCCGGACGAATGGGAGTAACCGGGCTCTCCCTGGCGCCGACCGAGGACGTGATCGACGCCCTGCTTTCACCGGAGGGCTGGGCGTATGCGTCCATGGATTCGGTCGAAGACGGAGATCCGGGCCGCTTCCACGCCCTCTTCGGCCGCGACTCGTTGATCTTCGCGCTGCAGATGCTGCATCGCCGACCCGAGATCGCGGCCGCGACGCTGCGAGGTCTCGCCAGGCGGCAGGGAACCTCCGATGACCCGGAGATCGATGAGCAGTCGGGCAAGATCATCCACGAGTACCGCCCGGTGGCGCCAGACTGGATGGTCGAGGCCGGATGGCCGGTCCGCGACGGCGGTATCCGCTACTACGGCGCGTCGGACGCGACCTCGTGGTTCCTGGTGGTGCTGGCAGCCACCGGCGACGCGGGGCTGCAGGAGGAACTGTCGGCCAACCGGGAGGCTGCGGCGCGGTGGCTGGAGTCAGCCCTCGACGCCGGTGGGGGATTCGTCCGGTGCGGGCCTCGTACGCACCCCGGAGGGCTGGCCCAGCAGGGATGGCGTGACGCAGGCGCACGCCCCGAGCACGGTAACGGCATCGTGACCGAGTCTGGAACAGCCCCGCCACCCCCCTTGGCCGACGCCGATTCACAGGCCGTCGCCGTGGCTGCGCTGCGGGCGCTCGGCACATTGGAGCCAGTTCGGGCCGCGCACTGGCAGCAGCGGCTGGAGGCAATGCGCGCCCAGATCAGTGCGGCATTCACCCCTGACGTCATGGCGATCGACGGTGATGATCGGCGGGTCGTCGGCGCCGGCTCTCAGCTGGGCTGGCTGCTATGGGCCGGCGCACTCGATGAGGATGCGGCCGCCGCCGCTGCTGCGCGGTTGCGCCGGCCCGACATCTTGACTGCGTACGGACTGCGCACGCTGTCGGCCGAACACCCGGCATTCTTCAGCTCTGCCTACCACCGGGGCGGGATTTGGCCGTTTGACAACTGGATCGGCTGGCTGGGGCTGCAGGCGTACGGTGAGCACGAGGCGGCCGACCGGGTGCGCAACGGAGTCCTCGAGGCACTGGCTCTCTTGGGCCGCTATCCCGAGCTGTACGCCGTCACCCCCTCCGGCACACTCGAATCGATACCGATCGCCAACCGAGTTCAGGCGTGGACTGTCGGGGCTGTCGAGGCCTTTACCAATTCGTGACGCTTGGGCGAGGCTTCGCATAACTCTTTGGATCGCGGCCCGTCCAGGGCTGGGGAATCACCGGCAGGCGGCATTAGCCTCAGGGAAACCGATGATCCGAGAGGGAGACGAGCCGTGCGTACGACCAGGTCGATGGCGCTCATGGCGCTGCTGGCCAGCGCTGTGCTCGGCACGACGGCGTGCGAGCCGGTCGACCTTATCGGCGTGACGGCCGAACCGTCCACCGCCACCACGACCGAACCAACCGCGAGCACCAGCCCGGCCCCAAGTCAGACGCCCGCGACGAACCCGCAGCCGACACACAAGCCGTCGCCGAAGCCGACTGACAAGCCGGCCAAGAAAACCGAAAAGGCCGGCCCCTCGGCGTTGATGTCCAAGGGTGACACCGGCATGAAGGTTCGCGAACTCCAGCACCGGCTGCACCAACTGGCCTGGTTCTCCGGCGACATCACCGGCAGCTACGGGCAGACGACGGTCGAGGCAGTACGAGGCTTCCAGGCCAAGCGCAAGCTCCGCGAAACAGGAGCTGTCGATTCGGCCACCTGGGCGACCTTGGTGAAGATGACCCGCACGCCGACCGCCGAGGAACTCAACAACAAGCTGACTCCTGGACCGGCACTTCTGAAGCTCGGGTCCTCAGGGGATCGCGTGCGCGATCTTCAGGCGCGACTGCGCCAGATCGGCTGGTACGAGGGCAAGGTCACCGGTAATTACGGCCGGGAGACCGTGACGTCCGTCGAGGGCTTCCAGCGCCGCCGGGGACTTCCCGTCACCGGAGAGGTCGATCAGCGGACGTGGGATCGCCTCGTCGGCATGACCCACACCCCGACGTCGGCCGAGCTGACGAACGTCGTGGCCAAACCGAAGGAGACGGGTCTGGATGCCCGGTGCCTGACCGGGCGCGCCCTGTGCATCAGCAAGCGGACCAACAGCCTCGTCTGGGTGATCGACGGGAAGCCCCAGATCCGGATGGATGTGCGATTCGGCTCGTACGAGACGCCGACCCGGGAGGGCGCCTTCTCGATCGGCTGGAAGTCACCTCACCACGTGTCGACGATCTACCACACGCCCATGCCGTACGCGATGTTCTTCAGCGGCGGGCAGGCCGTGCACTACTCGGCCGACTTCGCCGCGCGGGGCTATGCGGGTGCCTCGCACGGTTGTGTCAACGTCCGAAACCTGAGTGCGATCACGTCGCTGTACAGCCAGGTTGCCGTCGGCGACAAGGTCATCGTGTATACCTAATCGCGCCTGGTCAGGACCAGCGGACCGCTTTCGGTGATGGCGATGGTGTGCTCCGAATGGGCGCCGCGCGATCCGTCCCGGCTGCGCAGTGTCCACCCGTCCGCATCGGTGTAGATCTTGTCGGTGCCCTCGAGAAACCAGGGTTCGATCGCGATCACCAGGCCGGGGCGGAGCGGCAGTCCACGGCCGCGGCGTCCGTTGTTGGGCACATGCGGGTCTCCGTGCATCGTGCGGCCGACCCCGTGGCCGCCGAACTCGGTGTTGATCTTGTAACCGGCCTGGGTGGCGACTCGCGCGATCGCGAACGAGATGTCACCGATCTTGTGGCCGGGCTGAGCTGCCTCGATGCCGGCGCTGAGCGCGGACTCGGTGGTGGCGATCAGTCGCTGATCTTGGTCGCGGGGCAATCCGGCGATCACGCTGACCGCTGAGTCGGCGACCCAGCCGTCGACACTGGCGGCGAAATCCAGGCTGACGAGGTCACCGTCGACGATGACGTAATCGTAGGGGAGGCCGTGCAGCACGGCGTCGTTCACCGACGTACACAGCACCTTCCCGAAGGGGCTGGCG
>DASQUD010000227.1:0-13424 GCA_035641455.1 Propionibacteriaceae bacterium
CCCCGCCGGTCTCGTACGACGATGGGTGCTCGGGAAAGATCGACGCCACGTGTCCGTCTGGTCCCATGCCAAGGAGGCAGACGTCGAGGACCGTCGAACCCAGCTCACGGGCGTAGTCCTCCGCGGCCCGATCAAGGTCCAGGCCCGCGTCACTTGCCGGCATGGGATGAATCCGGTCGGTGCTCAAGGGGAGCGGCTCGACCAGCAGTTCCAAGGCCTGCGTGTCGTTGCGGTCTGAGTGACCGGCGGGAACGAACCGCTCATCGCCCCACCACAGCTCCACCCGAGACCAGTCAACCGCCGACCGTGCTCCCTCGGCCGCGAGCCGCTGGTAGGCCTTGGTGGCAATTCGGCCGCCGGTCAGCCCAATCTGGGGGATTCGGAAGTCACGCTGAATCTCGACCAGCCGGGCCAGCAGCCGAGCAGCCAGCGCCTCGGCCACATCATCCGGCCCCGCATGCACAAGGACCTCATTACCGCCGACGTCAACCACGGGTCCGGCCCACCGCACTCTTCTTGCCCGCTTGCTTCGCCGCCGGTTTCGTGGCTGCCGACTTCCTGGCTGCTGGCTTCTTGGCTGCCGGCTTCTGAGCTGTCCGCTTCTTTGCGGCCGGGGGATGAACGAAGGTCTTCACGATCGACTCGAACACGTCGTCGGGATGCATTCGACGCAGTTCTTCGCTGATCAGCTCGGTGACCTCACGACGTTTCAGGGCGACGAGTCGCTCCGGCTGACCGGGCACTGTGTAGGAGGCCAGCAGCCCGTCGGGCCGGGTGATCGCGATGTCACCGGCTGCCGTACCGAGACGGACGGCGGTGATTCCGGGCCCGTCGCTCACCCGCCGGCTGACGTCGAGTTTCAGCCGACTCTGCAGCCACGCGGCGAGCAGATCTGCGGACGGGTTGTTCGGCTCGGCCTCCACCAGCACCGAGGTGATCTTCGACGGGTACTGGTCGAGGGCGGCGGCCAGCAGAGCTCGCCACGGAGTCAGCCGGGTCCAGCTGAGGTCGGTATCACCCGGCGTGTAGTTCTCGGCCCGGGTCCGCAACGCCGCCAGCGGCCGCGTGGCGGTCGCGGCGTCGGTGAGCCGGCGCTTGGCCAGCTGGGCGAGCTCGTCCGCTGCGAGATTCGTCGGGCATTTGCCTGGCCACCAGATGACCACGGGGGAGTCGGGCAACAGGAGCGGTCGGATCACCGACGCCGGATGCGCTGCGATCGCTCCGCGCATCCGAACGATCACGACCTCCCCGGGTGTTCCTTCGCCGATCCTGACCTCGGCGTCGAGCAACGCGGTTCGCCCTTGGCCGCTGACCACGAGGAGGATCCGTGACGGATGCTCACGGCCCGCTTCCATGCTGGCCTTCATCGCGGCCTCGTACTCCGACTCGTCGCAGACGATGATCAAGGTGAGCACCATGCCCATGGCCGGACTGCCGGCACTTCGCCGCGCCTTGAGCAGGGCTGCGGAGATCTTTGCCGCGTTGGTGTTGGTCAGGGTCACGCCCATCGGCTGGCTCCTGTCAGGCTCGTCCTCCGGACGACGGTGTTCGTGGTCGTCCTCCGGACGACGGTCTTCGTGGTCCTCCAGATGCCGGCGTTCACGGTCGCCGCCAGGCGAACCCGTCGCGGGCCAGCATGTCGTTGGCGCTGGAAGGACCCCAGCCGCCCGGCTCGTACGGTTGTGGCTGCTCGGGCAACGTTGCCCAGAAGTTCAAGATCGGATCAAGAATCTCCCAGGACAGCTCAACCTCTTCGTGCTGCGGGAACAGCGGCGGGTCACCGAGCAGGACGTCCAAGATCAACCGCTCGTACGCCTCCGGCGACGACTCGGTGAACGAGCCGCCGTAGGCGAAGTCCATGTTCACTTCGCGGATCTCCATCTGCGTACCGGGCACCTTGGCGCCGAAACGCAGAGTCACGCCCTCGTCAGGCTGGATCCGGAGCACCAACGCGTTGTAGCCCAACTCTTCGGTGTCGGTTTGGGTGAAGGGAAGGTGAGGTGCGCGTTTGAAGCCCAGCGCGATCTCGGTCACCCGCCGAGCCAGCCGCTTGCCGGTGCGCAGGTAGAACGGCACCCCGGCCCAACGGCGGTTGTCGATGTCCAGTCGGATCGCGGCGAAGGTCTCGGTCCTGGAATCGGGCGGGATCCGGTCCTCTTCGAGATATCCCTTGACTTTCTCCCCACCCGCCCAGCCCCCGGTGTAGGCCCCCCGGGCGGTCTGCAGGTCCATTCGCTTCGGCGGTTCGACTGCGGCGAGGACCTTCTGCTTCTCGGCGCGGAGCTGGCTCGCCTCAAAGGACGTCGGCTCTTCCATTGCGGTCAACGCCAGAAGCTGCATGAGGTGGTTCTGGATCACGTCCCGGGCGATGCCGATGCCGTCGAAGTAGCCGGCTCGCCCACCAATGCCGATGTCCTCGGCCATGGTGATTTGGACGTGATCGACATAGTGGTTGTTCCACACCGGCTCGAACAGCTGGTTCGCGAAGCGAAGCGCCAACATGTTCTGAACCGTTTCCTTGCCGAGATAGTGATCGATGCGAAACACCGATGACGAGGGAAACACGCTGGACACGATGTGGTTCAGCTCCCGGGCGCTGGCGAGGTCGTGTCCGAACGGCTTCTCGATCACCACCCGGCTCCACCGGCCCAGCTGCTGCTCGGCCAGGCCGTGCGAGCGGAGTTGGTCCACCACCGTCTGGAACAGTCCGGGCGGGATCGACAGATAGAACGCGTGGTTTCCACCGGTACCCCGGGCTTCGTCCAGGTCGGCGATCGTGTCGGTCAAATTGTCGAATGATTCCTCGTCGCCGATCTCGCCGGGCACGAAGCGGATGCCCTCCGAGAGCTGCCGCCAGACCTCTTCGCGGAACGGTGTGCGCGCGTTCTGCCGAACGGCGTCGTGGACCACCTTGGCGAAGTCGTGGTGATGCCATCCCCGACGGGCAAACCCGACCAGGGCGAAACCGGGAGGTAGCAACCCCCGGTTCGCCAGGTCGTAGACCGCCGGCATCAGCTTCTTGGTCGACAGGTCACCCGTGACGCCGAAGATCACCAGGACACAGGGTCCGGCGATCCTCGGCAGTCGGCGGTCTTGCGGATCGCGGAGGAGGTTGGGGTGGCGTTCAGCCATCAACTGACGTCGTGATCCACGGTCGGCGAAGCGCTGGAGCCCGGATTCGGCTTGCCGGCCTTGGCCTCGTCGAGCGCGATCTGGACGTCTTCCACTAGCTCCGCCCACGACGCATCGAACTTCTGCACACCCTCGCGCTCGAGGACCTGCACCACGTCGTCGAAGTCGATCCCCAGACTGGCCAGGTCGTCGAAGAGCCGTTGTGCTTCGGCCTTCGTCCCACTGACCTGATCACCGCGCAGCTCGCCGTGATCGGCGAAGGCCTGAAGGGTCTTCTCCGGCATGGTGTTGACCGTGTTCGCGACCACGAGGTCTGTGACGTACATGGTGTCCGAGTAGGCCGGATCCTTGACGCCCGTCGACGCCCACAGCGGCCGTTGCTTGTTGGCGCCCTTCGCCGCCAGAGCCGCAAATCGAGAGCCACCGAACTTCTCTTCGTACAGGGCGTAAGCCAGCCGCGCGTTGGCGATCGCCGCCTTGCCCTTCAAGGACTTGGCCTGATCGGTGCCGATGGCGTCCAGCCGCTTGTCCACCTCCGTGTCCACCCGGGACACGAAGAATGATGCGACGGAATGGATCTGGCTCAGGTCGTGTCCGTTCGCGGCGGCCTGCTCCAGGCCGGCGAGGTAGGCGTCGATAACGGCGCCGTAGCGTTCCAGGGCGAAGATCAACGTCACATTCACGCTGATGCCCTCGGCGATGGTGGCGGTAATGGCGGGCAGGCCCGGTTCGGTGGCCGGGATCTTGATCAGCGTGTTGGGTCGGTCGACGATCTTCCACAGGTCCGCGGCCTGCGCGATGGTGGCTTCGGTATCCATGGCGAGGCCGGGATCGACCTCGATCGAGACCCGGCCGTCCACGCCGCCTGAGGCGGCATGGGTGGCGGCGAGCACGTCGCAGGCGTCGCGGACGTCGTCGGTCGTCACCGCCTTGATCGCGTCCTCGACGCTGGAATCGAGCGACGCCAGTTCCCGAATCTGGTCGTCATACTCGTGGCCCTTGGCAATAGCGGTCGCGAAGATGGTGGGATTGGTGGTGACGCCAACGACGAATGATTCGCGAACCAGTTCGACGAGATTGCCCGTGTGGAGCCGTTCGCGGGAGAGGTCGTCCAACCAGATGGAGACACCCGCGTCGGCGAGGGCCTTAAGTCGATCGTTCATGATGATCCTCCTGGTACTCCGAGATCGATTGAACTTCGAATCGATGGTTCCGTCCACGCTCAGCCGTTAGCTGATCGTGGCCCCTGGGTCAGACTCGGTGTCGGCTGGTCCCGCCGACCCGCTGGCTGCGGTATGGACTGATCCGGTTGGTCCGGCCGCCGCCTCGATGCTCTCCTTTGCTGCCGTCACGACCGTGGTGGGAATGAAGCCGAACTCCTCGAACAGCACGCTGCCAGCGGCGCTCGCTCCGTAGTGATCAATGCCGATCGTGCGGCCCGCGTCCCCGACGAGATCCCGCCAGCCGAACCCGACGCCCGCCTCGACGCTGACACGAGCCTTCACGCCGGGCGGAATCACTGAATCCCGATACGACTGATCTTGTTCGTCGAACCACTCGCGGCAGGGCATCGACACGACCCGTGCGGCGATGCCCGCGTCGGCGAGCTGGGATTGGGCCTCGATCGCGAGCTGCACCTCCGATCCGGTGCCGATCAGGATGACGTCTGGCTCACGATCGCTGTCCTTCAACACGTACCCGCCTTTCGCCACACCGGAGGTATCGGCGAATCCGTCTTGGCCGCGCGGGAATGTTGGCACGTTCTGCCGAGTCAAGGCCAACCCGGCGGGGCGGTCGGTGTTCTGGAGAACCTGTGCCCAGGCCGCGGCAGTCTCGTTCGCATCTGCCGGGCGAACGATGTCCAGGCCGGGAATGGCTCGCAGTGCGGTCAGGTGCTCGATCGGTTGGTGGGTAGGGCCGTCCTCACCGAGTCCGATGGAGTCGTGGGTCCACACGTAAGTCACGGGCAACTTCATCAACGCGGCCAGCCGTACGGACGGTCTCATGTAGTCACTGAAGACCAGGAAGGTGCCACCGTACGGCCGCAACCCACCATGCACCGCAATGCCGTTGAGAATCGCGCCCATGCCGTGCTCGCGAATACCGAAGTGCAGCACCCGGCCGTATGGGCCGCCGCTGAACATCTTGCTCTGCCGGTCTGGCGGCAGGAAGCTCGGCTCGCCTTCCGGCGTGGTGTTGTTGGACTCCGCGAGATCGGCCGAGCCACCCCACAGTTCGGGCAGCTTCGGCGCGATTGCTGTCAGCACCTCACCGGATGCTTTGCGAGTGGCCATGCCCTTGGCGTCGGCGGGGAAGGTGGGCAGCGCTTCCTTCCAGCCGGGAGAGAGCTCGCGGGTCTTCAGCCGCTCGTGCAGCGCATGAGCGTCGGGATTGGCGGCGGCCCACTCGTCGTAGCCTGATTGCCACGCATCTTGGGCTCGTTGCCCCCGCTCCCGCAGCAGGCGGGTGTGGGCGAGAACCCCCTCGGACACGTCGAAGTCCTTGTCCGGATCGAAGCCCAAGATCTTCTTGGTGGCCGCGACCTCCTCGTCGCCGAGCGCCGCGCCATGCGCCTTGCCGGTGCCCTGCGCCTTCGGAGCGGGCCAACCGATGATCGTGCGGAGGTGGATGAAGCTGGGCTGGTCGGTCACTGCTCGCGCCGCTTGCAGCGCATCGGCGAGCGCGGCGACGTTCTCGGTGTACGGCCCGTCGCCATTCGTCCAGTCAATCTCCTGGACGTGCCAGCCGTATGCGGCATAGCGTGCCGCCGTATCCTCGCTGAGCGCGATATTGGTGTCGTCCTCGATCGAGATGTGGTTGGAGTCGTAGATCAGCGTCAGGTTGCCGAGTCGCTGGGTGGCCGCCAAGGACGACGTTTCCGACGACACACCTTCTTCGATGTCTCCGTCGGAGGCCAGGCAATAGATGTGATGGTCAAAGGGCGACGTATCGGGAGCTGCGTCGGGATCGAGCAACCCGCGCTGCCGGCGGGCGGCCATGGCCATGCCGACGGCATTGCCGATGCCCTGGCCGAGTGGGCCGGTCGTCACCTCGACGCCTGCCGTATGCCGGTATTCCGGGTGCCCCGGTGTCTTCGAATCCCAGGTGCGCAACGCTCTAAGGTCGTCCAGCTCAAGCCCGAATCCACCCAGGTAGAGCTGAATGTAGAGGGTCAGACTTGTGTGGCCGCACGACAGCACGAAACGATCCCGCCCGGGCCACTGGGGGTCGGCCGGGTTGTGCCGCATGATCTTCTGGAACAGCAGATACGCCGCGGGTGCAAGGCTCATCGCCGTGCCGGGATGGCCGTTGCCGACTTTCTGGACGGCGTCAGCGGCGAGCACCCGTATGGTGTCGACGGCGCGCGTGTCGAGCTCGGTCCAGCCGTCGGGGGTGATTGCGTTATCGGTCACGACCGGGCGGTTCCTTCCGAGGGAGCCAACTCATTGACGAGAACACCTCGAGCCTATCGGTGGCCAAACCCAGCGGATATGGGTACCGTCCGACTCCGGAATTGCACCGGTGAGTGTCAATCGATGACGTGAGCCCTAGACTTCCCTATCGGTGCTCCTGTCGTGGGAGCGTTGGACCTGCCAGCTGACGTCTGGGGAGTGAGTGGGGCTTGTGACGAGCATCGACGTGTCCGCCCGGATAGCGACGGACGACGCCCGAGGGGTCATATCTGCGACCGTCACCGATGCCCACGCTCACGAGCGCGACCTGCCGCGGCCAAGCGACGTGGTGGGCGCCTACATTGGCTTGACCAAACCCCGGATTATCGAGCTGCTCCTCGTCACCACCGTGCCGGCCATGTTCCTCGCGGCTCGCGGAGTACCCGACCTGATGGTGGTTTTGTCCACCCTGCTCGGTGGATGCCTGGCCGCCGCCAGTGCGAATGTCTTCAACTGTGTGCTCGATCGCGATATCGACGAGCGGATGCGTCGCACTCGCCGGCGGCCATTACCTCGGCACGCCGTTGAGCCTCTTGCCGCGACGATCTTCGGCGCGGTGCTCGGCGTCGCAGCCACGCTCTGGCTGGGGTTCTTCGTCAACTGGCTGTCGGCGTTACTGGCCCTCGGTGCCAACGCGTTCTACGTCTTCGTTTACACCATGTGGCTGAAACGCCGAACGTCGCAGAATATCGTCTGGGGGGGCATCGCCGGTTGTTTCCCGCCGTTGATCGGCTGGACGGCGATTACTGGTTCCCTGGATGTGGCGCCCTTTGTCCTGTTCGCCATCGTGTTCTGCTGGACGCCGCCGCACACCTGGGCGTTGGCGATGCGCTATCGCGAGGACTACGCCGCCGCGAACGTGCCGATGCTGCCGGTGGTCCGGTCAGCGCACCAGGTTGCGCTGCGCATCCTCGCCTACTCGGTGATCACGGTAGCTGTCTCATTGACCCTGTGGCCGATCGCTGCGACGGGTTGGATCTACCCGGTTGTCGCCACGCTCGCCGGTGCGGTGCTCCTTTGGGAGTCCTGGCGGCTGCTGGTTCGCGCGCGCCGCGGACTTGGCGACGCAGCCCTCAAGCCGATGCGCCTTTTTCACTGGTCGAATTCGTACCTGGCGCTGATCTTCGTAGCGGCTGCCGTCAGCCCGCTGCTGCCCTGACTCCGCCACTCCAGCGGTGGCTCAGTCGGTCGAGCTGATCTTCGACCCGGCGACGGAGAACGCCCTCCGCGTTGAATGGGATCGGCTCGCCGATGCTGGACTTCCCAGCTGCCGCCGATCCCAGCCGGATCCGGACAACCGGCCACACCTCACGCTCTATGCCGCCGAAACGATCTCGGCGGAGGCCGATGAGCGGCTGCCGGCGCTCTTCGCCGGGCTGGAGCTGTCCCTCCGCATCGGTGGCTTGATGATCTTTGGTCCCCGTCATGGCCAGGTGATCCTGGTCCGACTGGTGGTGCCCTCGACGGAACTGCTGGTCCTGCAATCTCGGACGGCCCGGCTTTGCGGTGCGGATGCGCTCGGCCAGTTCGGCGCTGGAGGCTGGACCCCTCACATCACCCTGGCCCGTCGGATGGGGGTTGATCAACTCGGCGTGGCGATCAACGTCCTGGGCGGCTCAGGGGCCGAGCTGGCTGGCGTCGTGCGGCACTGCCGCCGCTGGGACGGCCAGAGGCGTACCGTCCGGTGGCTCTCCACCCCCGGGTGATCTCACAGACAGCATGAGATTCGTGGCAGCGGCCATCGAGAGGGAAGCACCTAGCAGGTGGAGTGCCACCAGCCAGATGGGCACACCGGTGTAGTACTGGGTCAATCCAACGGCCGCTTGAGCAACTTCGATTCCCAGGAGGAGCAACGCTGCGCGGCTGCGAAGCAGTAACAGGCAAACCAGCGTCAATGCGATCGTCAGGTAGACCATCGACGCGTGCAGTCGAGTGAGAAGTAAGCCGTCCAGGCCAGATCGGGCGACATTCTCGTCGCCGGCGTGCGGACCGCTGCCGGTCACCAGCGTGCCTAGCAGGATGACGACGGCCATGGCGACGAATGTCACCCGACTCGCAATCACTGCGGCGCGAGTCGCTGGCTCCGCAGTCAGATGCCGAGTCTTGCGCACCAGCCAGACGGCCAGGCAGATCAAGATCATGGAGACCAGCAGGTGCAGGGCGACGACGTATGGATTGAGCTGGTACAGCACGGAAAGTCCACCGATTACTGCCTGCGCCGGGATGCCGAGCGCAAGGCCTGCGGCTAGCCAGCGAACGCCACGGCCGCGCCGCCCCTCCGCTGGAGAGAAGATGGCACTCAACAGGGTGAGAGCAGCGATCACGATGAGGGCGAAGGTCAGCAGGCGGTTTCCGAACTCGATCGCGCCGTGGTAGCCGAGCTCGGGATGGCTGACGTAGGACGCCTCAGTGCACTTCGGCCAGGTGGGACAACCCAAGCCGGAGCCGGTCAACCGCACCAGCCCACCGGTGATCACAATGACGATGTTCGCCACCAGGGTCGCGACCGCCCAGCGGGGCAGCGCGCGGGGACCGCGAACGACCATGGTCAGTTTTCTCAGGCCGTCCACCGGAATCCCTTCCGTGCCACGTAGGCTGCCGCGGCGAGCCAGATGGTCAGCACGATCACCGGCCAGCCGAGAACATGGCCGATCGCTGCGGACCGAAGACCTTCCCCGAGCGCAGCGGTGGGCAGCGCCTTGAGCACAGGCTGCACGGCTGCCGGGTACCGCTCGAGCGGCACCACGAGCGCACCGCCGGCCAGCAGGATCACGTAGATCAAGTTGGCCAGGCCAAGGGTCGCTTCGGCACGAATCCGACCTGCTATCAGCAGGCCAAGGCACACGAAGGTCGCGGTCGCCATGATGATCAGCAGCAGCGCCGCGATACCGGACAGAACGGTGAACGCCGGAAGCCAACCAAGAGCCAGGGCGACACCAGCCAAGATCATCACTTGACCAACCATGATCAAGATGACCGCGAGCGATTTCCCGGTGATCAGACCGGACTTGCCGAGCGGCGTGACGGCGAGCCTTTCCAGCACTCCGTACCGCCGCTCGAAAGCGGTCGCGATAGCCACCGACGTGAAGCCGGTTGACCAGACCGCCAGCGCGAGCACGGAGGGCGCCAGGATCTCGAGCGCACCGAAGGGTCCACCCGCGAGCCAGCCGGCCACGAGGATGCCTAAGGGTATGACCAGCGCAAGCAGCATTTGTTCGCCGTTGCGGGCCAATAGCCGCGTTTCCAGCACTCCGTGACGCAGGATCCGGCGGACCGGCGGTGCGGCGCCAGGAGCCGGAGTGAAGTCGAGAACCGTCATGTGCTCACCTGCGCGTGAGTGTGCGCAAGGTAGACGCTCTCGAGGTTCTGGCCGCTGCTCGTCAACTCGCTTACGGTCCCCGAGACAGCGACCCGGCCACGATCGAGGATGTAGATGGAGTCGGCCAGCGCCTCCGCCTCGTCCATCGCATGCGTGGTCAGGACAATGGTCACCGCTGCGGCGCGGAGTTCGCGCAACAGCTGCCAGGTGGCACGTCGAGAGTGCGGGTCGAGGCCCGCAGTCGGTTCGTCGAGGAACACGAGGGCGGGACGGCCGATCAGCGCGGCGGCAAGGTTCACCGTCTGCTGCTGGCCTCCAGACAGACGCCGGTAAGTGGTGGCCGCATACTCGCCAATGCCGAGCCGGTCGATCAGCGCCGAGACATCCAACGGATGTGCGTAGAGTCCTCCGAGGTAATTCAGCAGTTCAGCGGCTTTGATGCCTGACCAAGCCCCGGTGCTCTGCGGCATCAGCCCGATACGGCTGGCGGCCGCAGCAGAGCCCGGCGCTTCACCAAGCACTGTGATCGTGCCAGCAGCGGGTCGCAGCAGGCCCGTGCAGCAGCGGATCAGCGTGGTCTTACCGGCGCCATTCGGCCCCAGCACAGCTGTCAACGCGGCGGGTTTGGCCCGCAGGGTCAGGTCATCGAGCGCGATTCGGTGGCCGAAGCGGACCGCCAAGCGATCCACAATAAGCGGATCGGCGGGGCGAATGAGCACTGCAGAAGTCTAAGCGGCGCCACGTCGGGTTTGGCTCAGCCGAACACCGTGCGGAGCAGATACGGTGTGCGGAACCTGTGGTCAGGGTCGTACGTGTCCGCCAAGGTCTGGAAATCGGCGAGGCGGGGATAGAGGTCGCTGAAGTTGAAGGGACCGGTGAAGACCTTGGCCCAGTGGGGGCGTGGGTCGTATGGCGCCAGTGCAGCCTCAATCTGATCGAGAACGCCGGCGACAGCCGTCGGATCCGGTCGCCAGGTGAAGTGGATGCCGAAAGTTGGCCGTTGGAAGGCGAGGCTCAGCCACAGATCGTCCGCAGCCATGGTCCGAATCTCGCAACTTTGCGCCACCTGTGCGATCTGTGGCCCGAGGTTGCGCAATGCCTCGATGGCGCCGGCCGAGTGGCGACGATCTAGCAGGTACTCCGACTGGATTTCCGAACCAGTGCTCGGGTTGTACCCGAGCAGGAAGTGCGGCAGCCGATCGCACCAGGGACCGGGCTCGCCGAGCTGTGGAGTGCAGTGCAGGGGATCGTTGCCGGGGGTCATGTGCAACTGCTCCGTTGCCGCTGTGGCGCCAAAGAGGGCTGCGGGCATCCGCCGCGGTTCGTCGTTGATCAGCCTCGTCTTCACCCAGAGCAGTTCTACGGTGTCACGGGCGAAGCTGGTCACCGCGCTGACGCTGGAACCCGATCCCATCACTTCTTCGAAGGAGCCGGTCAGCGCCTCCCAGGGCAACCGCTGGTAGATGTCCTGGCGGACGTTGAAGGTCGGCTCGATGGACAGAGTCACCTCGGTGACAATCCCCAACGCACCGAGGTGGACCACTGCGCCATCGAAGTCTGGGGATCTCTGATCGAGATGGACAACCTCGCCGGTGCCGCTCACCAAGGTCATACCAAGGACCGCAGAGGCGAGTGTCGGATTGCCATTACCCGAGCCGTGGGTTGCGGTGGCCACGGAGCCCGCGACCGAGATGTGGGGAAGGGAGGCCATGTTGCTCAACGCCCAGCCGGATTCTTGGAGGAAGATCGCGAGTTCGCCGTACCGCATCCTGCCCGGCACGATCACCGTCTGCTCCTCGGTGTCGATCACCGGCTCCCCGGGCAACTCGGCGAGCGAGATCAATTCGGTGGCATCCGCGACGTCGTTGAAAGAATGCCGGGTGCCCACCGCGTGCAGCGATCGGCCACGCGACACCAGCGCCTGTATCTCCTGGACCGTCCGGGGGTGATGAATCGTGTCCGCCCGGTACCGGTATGTGCCGCTCCAGTTCTGCAGTGGCTGCCCGACCACGTCAGTCATGGAGTGATCATGCAACAAACCGCCGGCAACGCCGCATTCTGCTGAGAGTCATGGGGCGCCATTCCTATCGAACAGGTGGGCGAATACTATCAGTGGTGGTCTGCACGGCCGCCCCCACACCGTCACGATCACCACATCCACCGGCCACCGCTACACCAGCTGTGCGCCCCAGCCGCCCTAGTGGCAGCGCGTCTGTTCGCCAATCGCTCACAGACGCGCTCGACGCTGACGGATTGCGGCTCTAGGCTTGAACATAGGGAGGCGTGTGTTGTTCGCGATCGTCAGACTCAACACCTTTGATCTCGATCGACTGGGGGACGCTACCCAAGACGTCGAGGAGTTCGACGCACTCCATGCTCGCCAGCCCGGCTACGTCGGCAGCCTCGTCGTTGACTTAACTCAGGGGCGCCGGCTCGTGGTCAACGTGTGGCGGAGCAAGGAGTACAGCGAAGCAGCTTTGGCCACCCTCGCACCGGAGGTTGGCCGCCTTCTCAACCCACTCATGACCGCTCCATCCGAGTTCCTCGGCGCGGGAGTCGTGATCTCCACTGACCTTCCGGCGCTGCGAATTGCCGACACGGGGCAGGACCGGCCGACCCGGTCATAGGCCGGCGTGCCTCGATCAACTTGGTGTCGTAAGCCGGTCGCGTCACCCGATTGCACCGTGGCGATCATGGTCGCCCGGAAAGAATGTCTTCGAGGTCGAACTTGACCGGCTCATCAAGCTGTTCGTAGGTGCAGGAGCGTGGATCTCGGTCCGGTCGCCAGCGGTTGAACTGGGCGGTGTGCCGGAAGCGGTCGCCCTCCATGTGCTCGTAGCGCACTTCCACGACCAGTTCCGGGCGCAGAGGAATAAAGGAGAGATCCTTCCCCGCGTTCCACCGGCTGAACTCCGAACTTCGTGGGGTCCGATTGCCTTCAGCCAACTTTGCCCAATCCCACGGATGGTTGTCGAAGGTCGTCACCAGTGGCTGGAGTTCGGTGAACAGCTCCTTGCGACGGGCGGCCGGAAAGGCGCCGATCACGCCAACGTTGGCCAGCTCGCCGTGGTCCTTGTACAGGCCGAGAAGGAGGGAGCCGATGCTGTCCGGGCCGCTCTTGTGCACCCGGTAACCGGCCACCACACAGTCCGCTGTCCGCTGGTGCTTGATCTTGAACATGGTCCGCTTGTCAGGCTGGTACGTCCCGTTCAGCGGCTTCGCCACGACGCCGTCGAGCCCCGCACCTTCGAACTGCGAAAACCACTTCTCAGCCAGATCGTGGTCGCGGGTCGCGGGAGTCAGGTGAATCGGCGGCTGGGCATCGGCCATCGCCTGTTCCAAGATCGAGCGCCGTTTGTCGAATGGCTCGTGGGTGTAGTCGACGTGGTCGAGCGCGAGCAAATCGAACGCCACAAACCTGGCCGGCGTTTCCTGCGACAGCAGCTTGGTGCTGTCGCGCAACGCCCGGGACACCGTCGGTTGGGAAACCCCGGCGAGCCTAGCCACCTCGTGGCTGGTGA
>DASQUD010000228.1:0-2597 GCA_035641455.1 Propionibacteriaceae bacterium
GGCGGACCAGGCAGTGGTGCTGGAGGCCAACATCGACGATCTTGATCCGCGGCTGTGGCCCGGCATCCTGGCGCGACTCTTGACCGCCGGGGCGCTGGACGCCTGGCTGGTGCCGATCTTGATGAAGAAGGGGCGACCCGCTCATACGGTGTGTGCTCTGGCCCGACCGGACGGTGTCTCCGCGGTGCTGGAGGTGATCTTGTCCGAGACCTCCACCCTCGGGGTGCGACAACATCAGGTCAGCCGACACGCCCTGCCGCGAGCCTGGGTCGACGTGGAGCTCGGCTCCGGAACCGTACCGGTCAAGATCGGCTACCGCGACGGGGTGATCCTGCAGGTGACACCGGAGTTCGACGGCGTCGCAGCGTACGCCGCCCAACATGGAGAAGCGGAACACAGCATCTTGCAACGGGCACTCGCAGCAGCGGCGAGCCTAGGCATCAAAGAGGGTTCAGCCGTTCCCAAATCAGTGCGTTGATCATCAGCTGACCATGGCGGATCTTGGGACTCGTGCCCGACTTGTTCGCTCGCCATCGGCATCCTCGCGCAGTTAGGCCGGACAGCTGCCTCCCTTCCCGGTGCTTGCACGTATAACCCTTTTGACCACTTCGACCGGCGCACCATCCGCGTCAGCTAGATGGCTGCCAGGTGCTGTGCGTATAGATCCCGGACGTGGTGATTGCGACGGGTTGCCCGCCATCGGCAGGCAGTGCGGAGAGCGTGCGGCTTGATGGCGTCACTGATGTGAAGAGAATCCACTTTCCGTCTGGTCCGTAGCGCGGTTGGGTAGCCCGCAGGTCAGTTCCCTCGAATTTCGTGAGCTGCTGAAGTCCGGATCCGTCGGGGTGAATTCGGTACAGGTTGGACTGCTCGCAGCACTGGAATTGGTTCAGCGGGTGCGTCGCGAAAACGATCCACTTCCCATCCGGGGACCAGTCCGGCTCGCCGGCGACCAGGCTCGGCTTGGTCAGCCGTCGATCTTTTCTGCCGTCGGCGTTGATGATGAACACCGCAGTGGCCGTCGGCTCGCCACCTTCGGGCGGTTGCCGCCAGTAGGTGAGCCGGGAACCGTCGGGCGCCCAGCGCGGCATATATTCGCGGTCGCACCGTGGCTTTGTATTGCTGGTGATCTGCCGTACCTGTCCGGTAGTGGGATCACCGATCCACAAGCCGCAGTCCTTTGGAAGGTCCCCAGTGAACGGCCCGAGAGCGCGGATGAAGGCAACCTTTTTACCGTCCGGTGAATAGGCCGGCTCGTCATCGCCCAAGCACGGATCGGTGCAGGCGAACAGCTGCCGCGATTTCTGCTGAGCGAGATCGTGTTCGTACAGAGGCTCAGTGGAGCCGCCGCGCGTCGTGAAGACCAATCGGCTGCCGTCGGGTGACCAGTCCGGCAACAGTTGTGCTCCGCCAGCGTCTTGGGCGATCTGGTGGTCCTCCGTGCCGTCAGGATGAATCAACCACACACCCTCTGACCCACTGCGGTCTGTCTGGTAAGCGATCCAAGCCTTCTCATCGGCGAACGGATGCTGCGAGGCGCTACTGGCGGCAGCCGGTGAGCTACCGGCCTGGGTGGTTCCGGCGTCCTGCGGTCGGTCGGTGTCAGAACTGGCACAGCTGGACATCACCAACAGCGCCGCGATCGCACCAACCAGAGCACGGTTCTTCATGGAGCCCCCTAACCCCTGCCGCTCCTTCAGCGTGCCGACGCGACAGACCGCTGTCAATGCGTCGGCAGAAATCATCTGACGACAGCCAAATGGCCGCCGGTGTCGGCGCGGCAGGCAACTAAGTGGGGTTTCACGATATTTCAACTTGGTCATTGAACGGCCTCGCTCGGCCTTCAGCCCGCCGCGACCCTTGACGCCCAGGCACGTCGGGTGGAATGTTCCAATCAAGAGCAACCATCGGGGGAGTGATGACCAAGATAAAGACGCTGATCGGTACCTGCGTTGCAACAGGTGCGCTGGTGGCATTGGGGGCGCCGACGGCAGCAGCCGCGCCGCCAGAGCCCTTCACGATTACTGAGACAATAGACTTCAACAATCCCGACGAGGCGCCCACATTCGAGGCCAAGGGCGCCTTGTGTCCCTCTGGCTCGTTCGAGGACCAGATCGCTGCTGGCGGCGGACATCCGGACACGACGGGGAAGTTCAATTTGCTGATCCGAACCGTCTACACCTGTGATGACGGGAGCGGAAGCTTCTTCGCCCAAAAGCATGTCTTCGTCACCTTGAACGAAGACGGCTCTTCCACCAACACTGGGCCGATTACGCTCCACGGTGGTACGGGAGACTACGCCACTCTCAGCGGTCACGGGGTCGACAGCGGCACCGCTAGCGCCGACGGGCTTGGAATCGGCACTATCTCCGGTGTGCTCAAGCTGAGGTAACGGCAAGCCCTCCAGGGTGCTGGCTCCGTAGGCGTTCGCAGGGCCGGCCGAAGGGGAGTGCCCGCTCGACCGTTGTTGATGCGCTCAATCCTCCGAATCGGGTCGATCCTCTGCCGGCCCACCGGGCTGGAAGCGATCAAGCATCGAGTCGACTGACGTCCCCGCCTCCCGGGCACTCGGTGCGAACCCGGTGACAACGGGAAGG
>DASQUD010000229.1:0-56874 GCA_035641455.1 Propionibacteriaceae bacterium
CCGGCGGGGTGATCGCCGTCCGATCTTCACCGAAGCCGCCTCCAGAGCGCATCAGCCTCACGCTTCCCGTCATCAATCGGTCCCGCGAGGTCTGGTTTCTGGTGAGTGGATCCGACAAGGCGGCCGCGGCCAAAATGGCACTACTCGGGGCCGGGCCGGTCCAGGTTCCCGCCGCCGGCGTCTCCGCCGTGGATCGGACGCTGTGGCTGCTGGACCGCGACGCGGCAGCGGAGCTACCAGCCGACCTCCAACAACGCGGCCGTATCTAGTAGATGACCTCGCCGCGAGCGCGGCGGTCACGTAGGGCCTGAAGCGCTTCTGACAGGATGGCGGCCGCCTCCTTGTCGGTGCGGCGCTCCTTCACGTATGCCAGATGGGTCTTGTACGGCTCGATCTTGGGAGGGGGCGGCGGGTTGGTGGAGTCGAGGTTGGAGGGTAGGCCGCAGCGTGGGCAGTCCCAGCTGTCCGGGATCTGCGCCTCGGCAGCAAAGGCCGGACGGGTTTCGTGGCCGTGCGCACAGAAGTAGGACACATAGAGTCGTGGCGCCGTGTCGCCACGCTCCGCTTCACCCATCGGCCCCGCGCCCACCCGGCTGCCACGGATGGCACTACCACCTGCCACGGTCACTCCCCTTCACTATTTGGGCGTGCAAATGCATTGTGCTGGGTGCTCAGGCACCCAGTTTGTAGAGCAAGCCAAGAGCCACAATCGAGGCGAGCCAAACCACGCCGATGATGATCGTCAGCCGGTCGAGATTGCGCTCCGCCACCGAGGAGCCGCCCAACGATGACGAGATGCCTCCGCCGAATAAGTCCGAGAGGCCGCCGCCGCGCCCTTTATGCATCAGAACGAAAAGGGCCAGCGCAATGCTGGTGATCGACAAGACGATCGAAAAGATCAATATCGGAGTCGTCATCAACGGCACGACAGCGAAATGCACTGACGTAGCCTAACTCAGAAGTGGGCTGATTCCGCACTGCTGCTAGAGAGTGGGGAGGTCGTAGAACCGCGAGATCGCGACGAACTCGTCGACGACGAGACTGGCCCCGCCGACCAGGCAACCGTCCACGTCCGGCTGGGCCATGATCTCCACGACATTGCTCGCCTTGACGGAGCCGCCGTAGAGGATGCGTACTTGCTGGGCGACACCGCGGTCGTACCACTGCCCGATCCACTCCCGAATGGATCCGCAAACCTCCTGGGCGTCCTCAGGGGTGGCCACCTGGCCCGTGCCGATCGCCCACACCGGTTCGTACGCGACCACCAGCGAGCCGATCTGCTCCAAGGTGAGATTCGCCAGCGCTTGGGAGACCAGCGCGATGGTGAACTCGACCTGATCCATCTCCTCGCGCACCTCGATACCCTCGCCGACACACACGATTGGCGTGAGACCGTGGTTCAGCGCCATCCTCGCCTTGGCGTTGACCAGTTCGTCGGTCTCCCCGTAGATCTGGCGGCGTTCGGAGTGACCGACGAGGACATAGTGGCAGCCCAGCTTGGCCAGCATCGATGCGGACACGTCGCCGGTATAGGCCCCGTTCTCGAACGGAGAGACGTCCTGGGCGCCGTAGCCGAGGGTCAGTCGGTCGCCTTCGATCAAAGTCTGGACCGTGCGGAGATCGGTGAACGGTGGCAACACGACCACCTCCGACTTATCCGGGTCGTGTTTCTTGTCGTCCAAGGTCCAGGCCAGCTTCTGCACCAGGCCGACCGCTTCGACGTGGTTGAGGTTCATCTTCCAGTTGCCGGCCATCAGTGGCTTGCGTGTCATCAGTGTCTTTCGTTCTCGAGAACGGCCAGGCCGGGGAGCGTCTTGCCCTCGAGGTATTCCAGGCTGGCGCCGCCCCCGGTAGAAATGTGACCGAATGCGTCGTCGGGGAAACCAAGATCGCGGACGGCGGCCGCGGAGTCGCCACCGCCGACGACCGAAAGGCCGTCGACCTCTGTCAGGGCTTGGGCAACAGCCTTCGTGCCGCCCGCGAAGCTCTCCCACTCGGCGACGCCCATGGGCCCGTTCCAGAACACGGTCTTGGCCGACCGGATGACCGAGGCGAAGGCCTCCGCCGATTCCGGACCGATGTCCAGACCCAGTTGATCATCCGGTATGGCCTCGGCTCGAACGAGCTGAGGCGGCGAATCGGCCTTGAACTCTGGCGCCACGATGATGTCGGTCGGTAGCACGATCTGCTTGCCGCCGGCCGTGGCGTCGTCGAGGTAGCCCCGGACCGTCTCGATCTGATCTTGCTCGAGGAGGCTTTTGCCGACTTCGTGTCCCTGGGCGGCCAGGAAGGTGAACACCATGCCGCCACCGACAACCAGCGTGTCTGCGGTCGTGATCAAGTTTTCGATCACCGCCAGCTTGTCAGACACTTTCGCGCCACCCAGGACCACCACGTAGGGCCGGCGCGGACTCTGCGTGAGCTGCCTGAGCACTTCCACTTCCGCCTTCACCAGGCCACCGGCGGCATTGGGCAGCCGCGAGGCTAGGTCGTACACACTGGCCTGCTTGCGGTGGACGACGCCGAAGCCATCGGACACGAAGACGTCCCCCAGGGCGGCGTACTGGTCAGCCAATGCGCCCCGCTCCGCGTCCTCCTTCGATTCCTCACCGGGTTCGTAGCGGACGTTTTCCAGCATCGCCACTTCGCCGTCAGCAAGTCCCGCCACCGTCTGCTGCGCCGATTCGCCGACCACGTCGCGGGCCAGTTTCACCTCGGTGCCGAGCAGCTCGGAGAGGCGTTTCGCGGCTGGCGCCAGCGAGTACTTCGGGTTGACTTGACCCTTCGGTCGGCCAAGGTGGGCCAGCACGATGATCTTGGCATCGGCTTCCCGCAGCTGGTTGAGCGTTGGCAGCGAAGCCCGGATGCGCCCGTCATCGGTGATTGTCTCGCCGTCCAGCGGAACGTTCAGGTCGCAACGGATCAGCACACGCTTCCCTCGCAGGTCACCAAGGTCAGCAACTGACTTCACGATTGGGTCCTTTCGAGGCCATGAGCGCGTTGTGAGGCGAACCTGCGGACGTGTGCTGAGCCTGTCCAAGCGCAGACCGCTCGGCGACGAGCTCAGGGCACGTCGTTAGGCAGGCTCAGGGTTCGAGATCAGACTGACTGGCCGACAAGGCTGACCAGATCGGCCAGCCGGTTGGAGTAGCCCCACTCGTTGTCGTACCAGCCGACCACCTTGACCTGGTTACCAATCACCTTGGTCAGGCCCGAGTCGAAGATGCAGGACGCCGGATCGGTCACGATGTCTGAGGACACGATCGGGTCGTCGCAGTAGTGAAGGTAGCCCTTGAGAGGCCCGTCCGCAGCCGCCTGCATGATGCTGTTGATCTCCTCGACGCTGGTCTCGCGAGGCGCCTCGAAGCTGAGATCGGTAGCCGACCCGGTGGGCACCGGAACCCGCAGCGCGTACCCGTCGAGCTTGCCCTTCAGCTGCGGCAGCACCAGGCCGAGAGCCTTGGCCGCACCCGTGGACGTCGGCACGATATTGAGCGCGGCTGCGCGGGCACGACGCAGATCCTTATGAGGGCCGTCCTGCAGGTTCTGGTCTTGGGTGTAGGCGTGAATCGTGGTCATCAGGCCTTTGACGATTCCGATGCCGTCGTCGAGCGCCTTCGCCATCGGCGCCAGACAGTTGGTGGTGCAGGACGCGTTCGAGATGATGTGGTGGCTGGCCGGATCGTAGTCGCCGTCGTTGACGCCCATCACCACGGTCCAGTCCTCGTTCTTGGCTGGAGCCGAAATGATCACCTTTTTGGCTCCGGCCTCGATGTGAGCTTTGGCCTTAGTCGCGTCGGTGAAGAAGCCGGTGGACTCGATGACAATGTCGGCACCAAGCTCGCCCCAAGGCAATGCCGAGGGATCCGTCTCGGCGAACGACTTGATCAGCTTGTCGCCCACCTGGATCCCGCCCTCGACGACCTTTACCGGCTGGCCCAACCGGCCGAGGATCGTGTCGTACTTCAGCAGGTGGGCCTGCGTCTCGTCGTCACCCAGGTCGTTGAAGGCCACCACCTCGACGTCCGCACCCGAGGCGAGCAGCGCACGGTAGAAGTTACGTCCAATGCGGCCAAAACCGTTGATACCAACACGTACGGTCATCCCAGCGATCTCCTTCTTCTGCGAACCCCGCATGGGGCCATACAACACACTAACGACTTCCGATGGGCTCCGTTATGACCGGTTGCCCAGTGGTCTCATGCCTGCCTGCTCGCGCTCGAGTATCAGTCATCCAGCAGATCTGCGGCGAGATTGGCCTCGGTATTCGGGATACCCAGTTCGGCGGCACGGCGGTCCGCGGTGGCCAGCAGCCGGCGGATCCGGCCCGCCACAGCATCCTTGGTGAGCTGGGGATCGTGCAGCTGACCCAGCTCCTCCAGGCTCGCCTGCTTGTTCTCGATGCGCAGCACACCGGCAGCACGAAGATGGTCTGGAACGTCCTGGCCGAGGATCTCGAGCGCGCGCTCAACGCGGGCACCGGCCGCCACCGCCGCACGTGCGGACCGACGAAGATTCGCATCGTCGAAATTCGCGAGCCGATTAGCGGAAGCCTTGACCTCCCGCCGCAGCCGCCGCTCTTCCCAGGACAACAGCGACTCGTGGGCACCCAGCCGGGTGAGCAACGCAGCAATGGCGTCGCCGTCGCGGACGACGACCCGGTCGATGTTCCGCACCTCCCGGGCCTTTGCGCTGATTCCTAGCCGGCGGGCCGCTCCGACCAAGGCCAGCGCGGCCTCCGGACCGGGACAACTGACTTCGAGGGCCATGGAACGCCCCGGCTCGGTGAGGGAGCCGTGAGCCAGGAAGGCGCCACGCCAGGCGGCAACGCAGTCACACAGGCCGCCGCTGACGACCTGCGGCGGCAACCCCCGCGCCGGCCGACCCCGGGAGTCGATCAACCCGGTCTGACGGGCGAGCGCCTCGCCGTCCTTGATCACCCGAACGACGTAACGGGTTCCGCGGCGGATTCCCGAGCCCGAGACGACGACCAAGTCGCTCGGGTGACCGAAGACCTCACCGATTTCTGTGCGCAACCGACGGGCAGCCGCACCCGTATCGAGCTCCGCCTCGATGAGGATCCGGCCACTGTGAATGTGCAAACCGCCGGCGAATCGCAGAATCGCCGCCACCTCGGACTTCCGGCAGCAGGGCTTGGTGACCTTGACGGTGGCCAGCTCCGCTTTCACCTGGGCGGTCATTGCCATTGGGAAATGATGACATGCATACGGCTCCGCCGATGCGTCAGATGCCCATGATCTCGGCGTAGGCGGACGCGAGCCGCAGCGGGTCATGCCGGGCAGACCCGTCCCGGGCGGCAAGATCAGCAATGACCAATCGAGCGCCCAACGAATGCGCCCAGTCGGCCAGGTGAATGTCCTCGGAGGCGAACCGGCGGTCGGCCAGCACGACATCCAACCGAAGGTGGGGGGCGTGCTCGGCCAACAACTCGATGTGACGTGCCGCGGTAAAGCCTGCGGTTTCGCCTGCTGGCTCGAGGTTCAGCGTGAGCAGCCGCTTGGCTTGGGTCTGGACGATGCTGTGGGCCAGCTTCGGAACCAGCAGGTGCGGGATTACCGACGTGAACCACGATCCAGGCCCCAACACCACCCAGTCCGCCTCGAGGACCACCTCGATCGATTCGGGACAGGCCGGCGGATCATGGGGAATCACCCGGACCGCTCGTACCTCGCCCGCCGTCTTGGCCACCCGCGCCTGTCCGCGGACGACGGTCGGTTCGTCTGGGCGGCGAGAGTCGAGGCCAATCACTTCGGCCTCGATGCCCAGCGGCACAGACGCCATCGGCAACACGCGGCCCTTGGCGCCAAGAAGGCGGGCAACCATGTCAAGTCCGGCGACCGGGTCGCCAAGACGCTCCCACAGACCGGCAATCAGCAGGTTGCCAATGGGGTGATCACCGAGCGGACCCGAGCTCGAGAACCGGTATTGCAGCACGTCAGCCCAGGTGCGGCCGGATTCGTCGTCGCCGCAGAGCGCCGCCAGTGCCATCCGAAGATCACCCGGCGGCAGGCAGTTCAACTCGGCTCGTAATCGGCCGGACGACCCGCCGTCGTCCGCGACGGTGACAATGGCGCTAAGACGATCCGTGATCCGTCGCAGGGCGGTCAGCGACGCCGACAGGCCGTGGCCGCCACCGAAGGCGACGACCGCCGGAAGCGATGGCCGAAGGCCCCAGCGCAACGCCGCGCCCAGATGGGCTCCGCTGTCCAGGCTCACTCGCGACCCACATCTCGGTGCAGTACCTTGGTGGCTACGCCCTTGGCGCGCAACCGTTTGGCGAACTCCTCGGCGATCGCGGTGCTGCGGTGCTTGCCGCCCGTACAACCCATCGCGATCGTGGCGAAACGCTTACCCTCTTGCAAGTAGCCGGCCGAAATCACCTCGAAGAGCTCCGAGAAATGCTCCAGAAAGGGCTGAGCGCCATCCTGGCCCAGCACATAATCGCTCACCGGCTTGCTGAGCCCGGTCTGGGGGCGCAGCTCGGGGATCCAGTGTGGATTCGGGAGGAACCGGACGTCGAGGACCATGTCAGCATCCACCGGTATGCCGTTCTTGAATCCGAAGGAGATCAGGGTGACCCGGAGCCGGTCCTCGGTCTCCCCGCCGTACGCGTGGGTCACCCGAGACGCCAGTTGGTGCACGTTCAGCGACGACGTGTCGATCACCAAATCAGCGGCCGCCCGTAGGGTGGCGAGCGTCACGCGTTCGCGGGTAATGCCGTCGAGTAGCCGACCATCACCCTGCAGCGGGTGTGGCCGCCGCACAGATTCCTGCCGGCGGACGATCACGTCGTCCGATGCTTCCAAGTACAAGATCTCGGGCAACGCGCCGGCAGCGGAGAGATCGCTGAACATCGCCGGCAGCTGCTCGAAAAACTCCCGAGTACGCACATCGAGAACCACGGCAAGCCGGGTCAGGCCGACTTCACTTGCCTGCGTGCAGACCTCCGGCAGCACGCTCGGCGGCAGGTTGTCGACCACATACCAGCCGAGGTCCTCCAGCGTGTTGGCGGCTGTCGACCGACCGGCACCCGACATGCCGGTCACGACGACCAGCCGAAGCTTGGTGGCCGATGGCTCAACCTCTCCAGGCTCAGTCACGGAGACGATTATCCCTGCTCGGCTTCTGAAGCGGTGGAGCTAGACCGCGGTGATTTCGCCGGTTGCGGTGTTGATTGCTTCGCGTTGCGGCAGAGCCTCCAACGCCTGCTTGATACTGAGGGCGGTCTTGGTGCCGAAGCCAGGGACGGCGGCAATCTCCTCGACCGTGGCGGCGCGAAGTTTCTTCAGAGAACCGAAGTGGTTGAGCAGCAGCTTTCGGCGGACCTCGCCCAGGCCGGGCACCTGATCCAGGACCGACTCGACCATCGACTTACTGCGCCGTTCGCGGTGATGGGTGATGGCGAAACGGTGAGCCTCGTCGCGCAGTCTCTGGAGAAGATAGAGTCCCTCACTGGTGCGCGGCAGGATGACGGGATCGTCGCTGTCCGGCAACCACACCTCCTCGAGGCGCTTGGCCAGCCCGCACAGCGCAACGTCGGAGATCCCCAGCTCGTCCAGCGCTTTGGCCGCCGCCGCGACCTGGGGCGGGCCGCCATCGACGACCACCAAGGACGGGGCGTACGCGAACTTCCGCGGAGCGCCGGTCGTCGGATCGATCAACAGGGGCCCTTCCTCACCATCCGCTCCGCGCTCGCCACCGTGGACGAGCGATCGGCGGTCGTCCAGGAGGCGGCGAAACCGGCGGGTGATGACTTCGTGCATCGCCGCGACATCGTTCTGGCCGTCGACGTGCCGGATGACGAAGCGGCGGTACTCACTCTTGCGGGGCAGTCCGTCCTCGAAGACCACCATGGAGGCCACCACCTCGGTGCCCTGCAGGTTGGAGATGTCGAAGCACTCGATCCGCAGCGGCGAGGTGGGCAGGTCGAGTGCCTCCTGGAGCTCTTCCAGAGCCCGATTGCGAGTGGACAGATCGCCGGCCCGTGCCGTCTTATGCCTGATCAGTGCCTCTCCGGCATTCCGGGCGACGGTGTCCATCAGCGCCCGCTTGTCCCCTCGCTGCGGCACCCGGATCTCCACTGTCGAACCACGCCGTTCTGTGAACAGCCGGGTCAGGGAGTCGAGCGACTCGGGCAGCACCGGCACCAGGATCTCGCGGGGAACCGTCGCGGGATCCGGCACGTTCGGATCCGTGTCGGCATACAGCTGGAGGAGGAACTGCTCGACGAGGAAGGCGGTTCCAGAGTCGTCGAAGCGATCGGCTACCCAGCCATGTTCGCCGCGAACCCGCCCGCCCCGGACGTGGAAGATCTGGACGGCAACCTCGAGCGGATCCTCCGCCAGCGCAATCACGTCGGCGTCCGTTCCGTCGCGGAGGACGATCGCGTTCTTCTCCATTGCCTGCTGAAGGGCTCCGATGTCATCGCGTAGGCGCGCGGCCCGCTCGAACTCCAGGGCCTGGCTGGCCTGATGCATTTCGCGATCCAGCTTCTTCAGCATTGGCGCGGACTGCCCGGACAGGAACGAGCACAAGTCCTCGACGATCCGCCGGTGGTCTGCGGCATCGATCCGGCCCACACACGGCGCCGAGCACTTGCCGATGTAGCCGAGCAGACAAGGTCGGCCCAGCTGCCGGTGGTTCTTGAACACCCCTGGGCGACACGACCGCATGGGAAAGACCCGGAGCAAGAGATCCACGGTTTCTCGGATGGCCCACGCGTGTGCGTAGGGGCCGAAGTAGCGGTTTCCCTTGCGCTTCGCGCCCCGCCCGACCATGACGCGGGGGAACTCCTCTGAAAGGGTCACGGCGAGCCAGGGGTAGGACTTGTCGTCCCGGTATTTGATGTTGAACCGCGGGTCGAACTCCTTGATCCAGGAGTATTCGAGCTGCAGCGCCTCCACCTCGGTCTGCACCACGGTCCAGTCGACACGTGCTGCGGTCTCGACCATCGAGCGGGTCCGACTGAGCATCGACACGGGGTCGGCGAAATACGAGTTCAATCGTGACCGGAGGCTCTTGGCCTTACCGACATAGATCACCCGTCCCTGGGCGTCCGAAAAGCGGTAGACCCCGGGCTGGTCAGGTATGGATCCCGGCGCCGGACGGTATGCCGGACCGGTCCGCTGGCCTCCCGGCCGAGAGGCCGTCGAGGACGAGGAAGCAGCTGGCACGTGCTCCAGCGTAGGCGGCTGAGGGGACAGCGCAGGTGAGTCCTCTCCCCCGCCGGGAGGCCGACCGTGTTCGGATCAGTCCGTGACGAATACCTTGCGGTCGAAGACCTTCACCTTGTGCTCCGCGAGCGGCTCGGATGCAGGTGGGTTGACCACCGATCCGTCCTTGATCGAGTACTCACTGCCATGGCAGTTGCAGTGAATCACCCCGTTGGCTACTTCGGCCACCGGGCAGCCTTGATGAGTACAGATCTTGGTGAACGCCTTGTAATCGCCTTTCGTCGGCTGGGTGATCACGTAGTCCGCGTTGTTCAAGATCACGCCACCGCCTACGGGAACTTTGGAGGCTGAGACGCTCGGGCCGCTCGGCGCCTTGGCCGACTTCGTGGGGCTGCTCGATGCCTCGCTACTCGGTGAGCCCGCTTCCGACGAATTGGTCGTGGATGGCGCGGCGGCTGAGGAGGACTCGCCAGCCGATGTACTCGGCGCAGCTGCTGTATCACTTTCAGCTGCGCAGGCCGTGACGGCGACCGCACCGCCAGTGATGGTCAGCAATCCCGCGGCGCGCAGAACGGTCCGACGCGACGCCGCGGCGGCTGGCCGCTGGCCGGGGATCGTTTCGACGCGCGGCTGCTCGGACATAGGGCCTCCATCGGTCGGTTGGTCGAGCCGTCGGGCTGTCCTTCCGGAAAGGACTGGCTGCCTGGTCTAGACGAAGCCGAGGCCGACGAGGTTCGACGGGTCAACTCGCCTTGCTGACGGGAACCCGCCTGCCGCTGGGCGTCGTTGCGACATCGGACGTCACAGCACTGGACTTCTTCGCCGAAATTTTCTTGGCCGGGACCTTCTTGGCTGGAGCCGTGTCTTCCGTCCCCTTCTTGGCCGTGGCCGGAAGCTGGCCGTCGGTAAGGGCAGCATCCGGTGGAGACCCGATCAGGTCTGGCTGTTGCGGTCCTACCGGGACTGAGCGGTCGGCCAGAACTCGCCGGAGGAAGTCGCCCGTATAGGAGTCGGGGTTCGCAGCGATCTGCTCTGGCGTTCCCTCGGCAATGATCATGCCGCCGCGGGAGCCACCTTCCGGACCCATGTCGATCAGCCAGTCAGCGGTCTTGATCACGTCGAGGTTGTGTTCGATGACGACCACGGTGTTTCCGGCGTCGACGAGCTTGTTCAGGACACCGAGCAACTTGCGAATGTCTTCGAAGTGCAGGCCGGTGGTCGGTTCGTCCAGCACATACAGCGTGCGTCCGGTGGACCGCTTCTGCAGCTCGCTGGCCAGCTTGACCCGCTGCGCCTCGCCGCCGGACAGGGTGGGCGCTGGCTGCCCGAGCCGAACGTAGCCGAGACCGACGTCGACCAGGGTGCGCAAGTGTCGCGCGATCGCCGGTAGCGCTGCGAAGTACTCCAAGCCCTCTTCGATCGACATGTCCAGCACCTCGGCAATGGACTTGCCCTTGTAATGGACTTCCAAGGTCTCCCGGTTGTAGCGGGCGCCGTGGCACACCTCGCACGGTACGTACACATCGGGCAGGAAGTTCATCTCGATCTTGATCGTGCCGTCGCCGGTGCAGTTCTCACAGCGACCGCCCTTGACGTTGAAGGAGAACCGGCCCTGCTGATAGCCGCGCACCTTGGCTTCCGGCGTCTCGGAGAAGAGCTTGCGGACATGGTCGAAGACCCCGGTGTACGTCGCCGGATTGGACCGTGGCGTACGGCCGATGGGCGACTGGTCGACATGGATGACCTTGTCGATCTGGTCGGCACCGCTGATCGAGCGATGCCGGCCGGGAACCTCCCGCGAGTTGTAGATGCGTTTGGCCAGCGCCGTGTACAGGATGCTGTTGACGAGCGTGGACTTGCCCGATCCGGAGACCCCGGTGACGGCGATCAGCTGGCCCAGCGGAAACCCCACGCTGACGTCGCGCAGGTTGTGTTCGGCCGCGTTGTGCACGGTGATCTCCCGGCCCCTGACTCGGGGTCGCCGGCGAGCCGGCAGCGAAATACTCCGCCGACCGGAGAGATAGGCACCGGTCAAGGAGGTGGGATGGTTGAGCAGGTCCTCGACCGGCCCCGACACGACGACGTGGCCGCCGTGCTCGCCGGCGCCCGGACCGATGTCCACCGCCCAGTCCGCGGTCCGGATGGTGTCCTGGTCGTGCTCGACCACGATCAAGGTGTTGCCAAGGTCACGCAGCCGGATCAAGGTCTCGATCAGCCGGCGATTGTCCCGCTGGTGCAGCCCGATGCTCGGTTCGTCCAAGACGTACAACACGCCGACCAGACCCGAGCCGATCTGCGTGGCGAGCCGGATCCGCTGGGCTTCACCGCCGGAAAGGCTGGCGGTGGGACGGCTGAGCGACAGATAGTCCAAGCCGACGTCGAGCAGGAACCTCAGCCGCTCATTGATCTCCTTGAGCACCCGCTCGGCGATCTGCCGCTCCCGGTCGGTGAGCACCAGCTGCTGCAGGAAGGCGGCCGACTCGTCGATCGACATGGCCGAGATCTCAGCGATGTTCTTGCCACCCACAGTGACGGCGAGGGATGTGGGCTTCAGCCGGGCACCGTGGCACGAATGGCACGGCACCTCCCGCATGTAACCGGCGAACCGTTCGCGGGAGGTGTCGGACTCCGCCTCGGCGTGCCGACGCTCGATGTAGGAGACCACACCCTCATATTTGGCGTTGTAGCTGCGCTCTCGGCCGTACCTGTTGCGGTAGCGGACATGCACCTGTCCGGGCACCCCGTACAACAGGAGCTTCTGCGCCGCGGCTGGCAGCCTGTGCCAGGGGACCGTCATGCTGAAACCTGAGCTTGCGGCGAGTGCCTCGATCAGCCGCTGGAAGTAATCGGCGACATGAGCCGACGCCCAGGGTGCGATCGCTCCTTGGGCAAGAGTTTTCTCGTCATCGGGCACGACGAGCTCCGGGTCGACCTCCATGCGGGTGCCCAGACCAGAGCAATCCGGACATGCTCCCCAAGGTCCGTTGAAGGAGAACTGGCGCGGCTCGAGCTCCTCGATCGCGATGTCATGATCATTGGGGCAGGCCATTCGTTCCGAATAGCGCCGTTCCCTCAGCGGATCGCCCGGATCAAGGTCGACGAAGTCGATGGAAACGACGCCTTGGGCTAGCGCCAGCGCGGTTTCGACCGAGTCGGTGAGCCGCTGTTTGACACTGGGCTTGACGGCAAGCCGGTCGACGATGACGTCGATCGAGTGCTTGTACTTCTTATCCAAGGTTGGCGGCTCAGTCAGCTGCACGAGCTCGCCGTCGACCCGCGCCCGGCTGAAACCAGCCCCGGCCAGCTGCCGGAAGACCTCGACGTACTCCCCCTTGCGGCCCCGCACCACGGGAGCGAGCACCTGGAATCGGGTACCTTCCTCCAGCCCCAGCAGTCGATCCACGATCTGCTGGGGAGATTGCCGGCTGATCGGTTCACCACACACCGGGCAATGCGGGCGGCCCGCCCGCGCGTAGAGCAGGCGGAGGTAGTCATAGACCTCCGTGATGGTGCCCACCGTCGACCGCGGGTTGCGGCTCGTGGACTTCTGATCGATTGACACCGCCGGCGAGAGGCCCTCGATGAAGTCGACGTCCGGCTTGTCCATCTGGCCCAGGAACTGACGCGCGTAGGCCGACAGGGACTCGACGTAGCGGCGCTGTCCTTCCGCGAAGATCGTGTCGAACGCGAGACTCGACTTGCCCGATCCCGACAGCCCGGTGAACACGATCAGGGCGTCGCGCGGCAACTCCAGGGAGATGTTCCTCAGATTGTGCTCGCGGGCACCCCGGACGACGAGACTGTCGGTCACGGTGCACATGGTATGTGCCGGCCCTGACAGTGCTGAACCGCTTGCACCACCGCTCCTCCGAGTCCGCGGTTGCCCACTACCTTTGGTCCATGAGTGCGCCAACGGCATCGGCCGCCGATCAACTGGAGACCGTACGTTTCATGGTCGCGCAGGCGACCCAGCGGTTGCTAGGCGACACGATCGCGGTCAGCGACGAGGACTGGCGACGCCCCAGCCGGCTGCCCAACTGGACCCGAGCCCATGTGGCGACGCACCTTGCTCGGCAGGCGGACGCCATTCGACGCCTCACCGAATGGGCCAGGACTGGCGAGCGCCGGGACATGTACTCATCCGCCGATCAGCGTGAGTCGGAGATCGAGGCGGGAGCCGGGCGGACGGGTCTGGAGCTGCAGGTCGACCTGGACACCTCAGCCGGGCGGCTCGGCGAGGCCTTTGACGCGCTGAATGAGGCGAACACCTGGGATGCAGTGGTGGAGATGCGTGGCGGGCTGCGCGTGCCGGCCCGATTGCTCCCACTCGCCCGGCTGCTCGAAGTGATCATCCATCATGTCGATCTTGATGTCGGCTTCGAGGTCGCCCACATCGACCGGCAGATGGCCGAATGGCTCTTGGAGTGGTGTGCTTTCCGATTGCGCGACCGTGAGGAGTTTCCGCGGTTGGTACTGACCTCGGAGTCCGGGTTCACGATCAACGTCGGCAGTTCTGGTGACCCGCGTCCTATCACGGGTAAGAGCTCCGACCTGCTCGGGTGGCTGATGAATCGCGTCGATGGTTCGGCGGTCACGGGCGCGGACGAGCTCCGGCTGCCGGCCTTCTAGGAAGGGGAAGTTGATCATGGAGGGCCGTGGACACGTCACGCCGGGAGGCCGGCCGCTGGTTGAGAAGCTTTCCCCGAGCGCAACCATGATCAAGCTCAGCGTTGGACCGATGGACAACAACGCCTACCTCCTTCAGCCGCAGCACGGATCCGGTGTGTTGATCGACGCCGCCAATGATCATGAGCGACTCCTAGAACTCCTCGCCGGTCAACCGTTGGGAACGATCATCACTACCCATCGCCACGGTGATCACTGGCAAGCTCTTGGGCGGGTGGCGGCCACCACCAAAGCTGGGCTCGTGGCCGGGCAACCGGACGTCGCTGCCATCGCTGAGGGCACCCGCGTTCAAGGCCTGACCGGGGTCTGGGACGGTGACCGGATTGAACTCGGCGAGGAGTTCGTGGAGGTGATAGGGCTCGTGGGGCATACACCGGGTTCGATCACGTTGGCCTACGCCGGCGGGCCGCATACACATCTGTTCACCGGGGACAGCCTCTTCCCGGGCGGCCCGGGAAGAACCACTAATCCTTCCGACTTCGGCACGTTGATGAATGATCTCGAGACCAAGATCTTCGCTCGCTTCGACGACGACACCATCGTTCATCCGGGACATGGCGACGACACGACACTCGGTGATGAGCGGCCGCATCTGCATGAATGGCGCGCCCGCGGCTGGTAAGCCGAATCAATTCTGAACCTGCCCTCGCTTGCGAGTGGTTCTCAACCATGCGGTTGACAACAGCCCTGGTGAGGGACTACCTTCGTTTACAACCGATGGGTTGAATACGGAGGCGACGCATGTCAGAAGATCAGCTGTCGCGGATCTTTGCGGCGCTGGCCGATCCCACTCGGCGCGACATGGTCGCGCGACTCGCGATTGGTGACGCCACGGTGGGTCAACTGGCGGAGCCGTACGGCGTCTCGGTGCAGGCAGTCTCGAAGCACCTGCGAGTGCTGGAAGACGCCGGGCTGGTCAGCCACAGCCGGGACGCCCAGCGACGCCCCCGCCACCTGGAGGCCGAAGTATTCGACCTGATGACCAAGTGGATCGAAAAGTACCGGCAGCGGGCCGAGGAGCGGTTCCAACGCCTCGACGCCGTTCTCGAAGCGATGGAGAAGGAAGAAACGACCGACCGCCAGCGCAGTGCTGACGATCAGAAGGGAGCAGCATCATGAGCACAAGCACCTCAGGCACCCGTGAGGCGCAGATCGAGGCCGATTCCAAGCTGCCGACCGTTCGGATCACCCGTGAGTTCGACGCCCCGCCCGACAAAGTCTTCCGGGCCTGGACCGATCCTGATCTAGTGGCCCGCTGGCTCGGCCCGAGGAGCGTCACGACCCGGATCGACAATTGGGACGCGCGAACCGGAGGGAGCTATCGATACGTTGCAGAGCGCGACGGTGAGGAGATCGCCTCGTTCTACGGATCCTTCCATGAGGTCCGACCCAATGAACGACTGGTGCAGACGTTCACCTGGGAAGGGATGCCGGACGGCGTCAGCCTGGACACGATGACCTTCGAGGACCTTGGAAATGGCCGCACTCGGGTCGTGGGCCTTTCGGTCGTCGACAGCATGGAGGCCCGGAATGCAATCATGGCCAGTGGCATGGAGGTGGGCGTCCACGAGGGCTACCAGAAGCTGGACGAGCTTCTTGCGGGTCGCTAACCGGAATCTGGTTGCTCCTACCCGGGGCTCCGCTGGGTCGACTGTGCTGGCTGTTCCTCCGCTGCGGGGCTCATCTTCTCCCCTTCGCCGATCGACTCGGTCGCCTTGGCTTGGTTCAGCTCCTCTTCCGCCGCGCTGAGCCGGGCCATCAGGGTCCGAGCGACGATCTGCTGCCGCGTGGTCGTCCGCTGTGACCGCCCGCGGAAGACGAAGCTGACCGCCCAGTGAAGCACTGTGGTGAACCGGTTCTTGAAGCCGACCAGGTACATGACGTGAACCGCGAGCCACATGACCCAGGCGACGAATCCAGCGAGCCGGATCCGCTTACCGATGCTGCAGACCGCGTGGAACCGCGAGATCGTGGCCATGCTGCCCTTGTCGAAGTACTTGAACGGCTGACCAGTTTCCTGACCACCCAGCCTGCGTTCGATCTGCCCGGCCACGTGTTTGCCGCCTTGCATGGCGACCTGGGCGACGCCGGGCAGGTTGTCCAGGGCCATCATGTCGCCGATAACAAAGACTTCGGAATGCCCCGGCAGGGTCAGATCTTTGTTGACCAGAACCCGACCTGCGCGGTCGACTTCGGCGTCACTCTGCTCGGCTAGCTGCTGCCCGAGGGGTGAGGCGCTCACGCCTGCGGCCCACACCTTGCATCTCGACGGAATCCGTCGCTGTGTACCGTCCGGATCGATGACGTCGACGCCGGTGTTGTCGACACCGACCACCTTGACGTTGAGCTGAACGTCGACGCCGATCTTCTGCAGCTGCTCGGTGGCGGCCGCTGACAATTGATCGCCGAATGCGCCCAGCACAGCCGGCGCAGCGTCCAGCAGGATGACTTTGGCCTTTGTCGTGTCGATACGGCGGAAGTCGCGGCGCAACGTGCGGTGCGCAAGCTCGCTGATCTGGCCGGCCATCTCGACCCCGGTGGGGCCGGCTCCAACCACGACGAAGGTCAGCCACTCCTCGGCGACCGCAGGATCGGTGCACAGCTCGGCCAGTTCGAAAGACCCGAAGATCCGTCCGCGCAACTCCAGGGCATCGTCGATGCTCTTCATGCCAGGCGCGAACTCGGAGAACTGGTCGTTGCCGAAGTAGGACTGGCCGGCTCCCGCGGCCACGATCAGGCTGTCGTATCGAGTGATGGTCGTCCCGAGCGGGCTTACCGAGGTCACCGTACGTGCGCCGAGGTCGATGTCGGTCACCCGCCCCAGGAGCACCGTGGCATTGGCCTGCCTCTTCAGAATCTCACGGGTTGCCGGCGCTACTTCACCCTCAGAGAGCACTCCCGTCGCCACCTGGTAGAGGAGTGGCTGGAACAAGTGGTGCGACGTCATGCTGATCATAGTGATGTCGACCGATGCCTTGGCGAGCGCTTCGGTCGCCCACAACGCTCCGAAGCCTGAACCGATGACAACAACGCGGTGCCGGGCCGACCCCTCGCTGGAAGGCGTTGGTGCCGCGGACGGTGTTCCGGATGTGTCTACCGACATCGTTCTCTCCTCGCTGTCGATGGTGCCGCGTCCGCTCTTCGCGGACTGCTTCAGCGCCGAACCCGCGAAGGCGCGACATGGCCGAATCCCGCGCTCTTGGGGCAATAGTCCCAGTGGCCGCCCGAATTGACTACTACCCCGTCGTCTTGAGCGGCAAGCCCTTCGCCACTACCAGGCTGAACATTCAGAAGTCAGTCACTCGACAATTGTTCGCCCGGACTTCGCCTCTCGGGGTTGCTGCAGGCCTAATTCACTGCCGGACGCAGAAGTCGCGCGGCGCCGTACGGTCAGGGAGCCGAGGGCACCGGCAAGCCCGATGATGACCGCGGCGAGGAAACCCCGTCGATAGCCCGCCATCGGAGCCGCTGAGGCTACCAGCGGGGTCGTCACGGCCAGCCCCAGCGCCGTGCCCAGCTGAGCCGTGGAGTTCAGCAGACCGGCCGCCACTCCCTGCTCGCCGCTGGGCACATCTGCCGTGCCGGCCGTCGTGGATGCCACCGAAGCGGCGCCGAGGCCGAGCCCCATCGCGGCGAAGGCAAAGACCAAAGTCAGGATTGGCAGGCCTCCGTCGGGCAGGGCGAAGAGCAACGCGATCCCGCCAACCACGGCACTGAATCCGCCGAGCAGCATCGGTCGGGTTCCGATCCGGCTCAGCCCGAGCGGTCCCAGCAGGGAACCGCCGATCACAGCAAGATTGAAGGCCGGGAACAGCAGCGAGCCACGGGCCGGCGAGAGTCCCAACGTGTCCTGAACATAGAGGATGACGGTGAGCATCGCCGGTGTCGTCGAAGCGGTGAGGGCAGCAGCGGTGAGATTGCCGCCGACCACGCCAGGTCTGGTCATCAAACTGCTCGGAAGCAGCGGGTCGGAAACTTGAGCTTCACGCCAGACGAAGAAGGTCAGCGCGACCGCGGACAGGGCGGCGATGAGCCAGCCCACCCAGTGGCCGATGTCCTCGGCTATGGCGGACAACCCGAGCGCTCCCAGGGCGACGCCGGAGGTCACCAACAACGCGCCGATCAGATCGAAGGAATGCGACTCCCGCGTGATCGAACGTGGACGACTTATCGGTGAAAGGACCCGAAGGCTGATCAGCACCGCGGCGAAGCCGATCGGGGCGTTGACGGCGAAGATCCACCGCCAGCCGGCGATTTCCGTGATCACGCCTCCCAGCACCCAACCGCTCGCGCCGCCTCCTGCCGCCGCTGCCGTCCACCACCCAAGGGCGCGACGCCGAGCGCCAGGACGTTCGATCAGCTCGTTGAGTGAGGCTAACGCTGCCGGCGACAGCAGGGCCGCCCCGACGCCCTGGGCGATCCGGGCGCAGATGAGCGCGGCGGGCGACCAGGCCAGGGCACACGCCAACGAGGCAACTGAAAAGGCCACTAGACCCACGCGGAACATCCGCGCAGCACCGAGCAGATCCGCCGCGCGGCCACCGAGGATCAGCAGGCCCGCCAGGACGACGGTGTAGGCGGTGATGACCCACGACAGCTCGCCAGGCTGAAAACCCAGATCGCGCGCCATGGGCGGCAGGGCGATGGCGACGATGGTCACGTCCAGCACCACCACGAACTGGGCAACACAGAGAACCGCGATGCCTCCGGCTGCCCCCACCTGCGCAGTGTTTCTGGTAAAGCTGCTCACACTGGAAACACTGCCACCTGACCGGCTCGGATGCAAGCTGGTAATATCTGTTTTGGTGGAAACAATGACGCAAGCTGTTGGCCCACTTCGCCGGGAGGGCATCCGCGAGTTGCCGATTGTCGGCGGAAACCTGGCTCTAGACTTCGCCAACACCGTCGACGACCCCTACGGGCCTCAGCCGTTCGACTACGTGGCGGATTATCGAAGCCTCGTGACCTGGTCGCAGCGCATCGGGACAGTGTCGGACCGGTCTGCGGTAGCACTGCACCACATCGCCGAAGATCATCCACGCCAGGCCAGAGCAACCGCGCGACGGGCGAAAGACCTCCGGGCCGCGATTAACGAGACCTTCGGCGCCCTGGCCGACGGCCGATCGCTCGACGCCGGTTGGCAGCAGCTGCGGCCATTCGTCACTACTGCCATCCAACACGCCGGAGTCACGTCCTCTCCGCCTCAGCCGTTGCTCACCTGGGATTTGTCCGACTTGGAATCGCCGCTCTGGCCGGTGGCCGAAGCGGCCTATCGGCTGCTCGTCGGTCCGGAGACCCAACGGCTCAAGCGATGCGCCGGCTGCCCTTGGCTGTTCCTTGACCGCTCGAAGAACCACAGCCGGCGTTGGTGCACCATGGACATCTGCGGCACCGACGAGAAGATCCGGCGGTACGTCACCAAACGCGCTGACCGCCGCTCACGCTGAGACAGGTAGCGGTGGTCGTCGAACCCACCATGGCCATGGCTCAGGGAATCCTGAATCTTGAGCCGTACGTTGCCGCCGAGCTGGACTGTGAGCGTTGCCGACAGCGGACTCAGATGCTCGTTCACCGACGGAGAACGATGGAAGAAAACGCTCGCGGCCAGCATTGAGCCTATGTCGCTCAACTAGAGTGACACGAATTTGGAGGCTCAGTTCCTGATGTCGATAACCAAGCTCCCCGTCCTCTTTCTTACCGACCTCGTTGTGCTCCCGGGCATGGTCGTGCCGATCGAGCTTGACGATGCTGCTCGCGCTGCGGTCGACGCGGCGCGATCCCATAGCGACGGGAATCTGCTCGTCGCACCGCGCCTGGAGGACCGCTATGCCTCGTATGGCGTGGAGGCGTCCATTGTGCAGATGGGCCGGCTGGCCAGCGGAGAGCCCGCTGCCGTTATTCGAGCTGAGCGCCGGGTGCGTATTGGGTCGGGTGTCTCGGGACCGGGCACCGCGCTGTGGGTGGAAGCGGAGGAGATTCGCAGCCCTGGCGGGGACACTGACGAGGTCCGCAAACTGGCGTCCGATTACAAGGCGCTGGTCATTGCCACGCTCCAACGCCGGGACGCCTGGCAGGTCATTGACACGGTCAACAAGGTCACGGATCCCTCTACCCTGGCCGACCTTGCCGGGTACGCGCCGTACCTCAGCGATAGCCAGAAGCGCGAACTTCTCGAGACTCCCGATGTCGCGACGCGGCTGCGCTCGCTGATCGAGTGGACCAGGGACCACATCGCCGAGACCGAAGTCAACGACAAGATTGCCGACGACGTGCGAGAAGGCATGGAGAAGAGCCAACGCGAGTTCTTGCTTCGCCAGCAACTCAACGCGATTCGCAAGGAGCTCGGCGAGGACGAGCCCGACGGTGCACAGGATTACCGGACCCGAGTCGCGGAGGCTCAGCTGCCCGACGACGTCAGCAAGGCGGCACTGCGCGAAGTCGGCAAGCTGGAACGGGCCAGTGACCAGAGCCCCGAGTCTGGCTACATCCGCACCTGGCTGGACACGATTCTTGACCTGCCGTGGAGCACCAAGACCACGGACTCGATCGACATTCAGGCGGCTCGCGAGGTCTTGGACGCCGACCATCATGGGCTGGACGACGTGAAGGACCGAATCGTGGAGTACCTCGCGATCCGCGCTCGCCGCGCGTCCCGTGGTCTCGAGGTGATCGGCGGTCGCGGCTCCGGCGCCGTCATGGCCCTCGTCGGGCCGCCCGGCGTGGGCAAGACCTCCCTCGGCGAGTCGGTGGCTCGAGCGCTCGGCCGCAAGTTCGTCCGCGTCTCGCTCGGTGGCGTCCGAGACGAGGCGGAGATCCGCGGTCACCGGCGGACATACGTGGGCGCGTTGCCCGGCCGGATCGTACGGGCGATCACCGAGGCCGGCTCGATGAACCCAGTCGTCCTGCTCGACGAGATTGACAAGGTCGGCTCGGACTATCGCGGTGACCCTGCCGCGGCGCTGCTCGAGGTGCTGGACCCCGCACAGAACCACACTTTCCGGGATCACTACCTGGAGGTCGATCTTGACCTGTCGGACGTGCTGTTTCTGGCCACGGCAAACGTCGTGGAGACCATCCCGCAGGCACTGCTCGACCGGATGGAGCTGGTCACTCTCGACGGCTACACCGAGGACGACAAGATCGCCATCGCTCGAGATTTCCTGCTGCCACGCCAGTTCGAGCGGGCTGCGATGACCGCAGACGAAGTCGTCGTCACCGATGAGGCACTGCGCGAGATCGCGGCCGACTACACCCGCGAACCCGGTGTGCGCCAGCTCGAGCGGTTGCTGGCCAAAGCGTTGCGTAAGGCAGCCACCAAGCTGGCCAGCGCCTCGGACCCGCAGCAGCTGACGATAGAGCCGGCCAACCTGCGAACATATATCGGCCGACCTCGATTCACGCCCGAGGCGCACGAGCGGACTTCGGTCCCCGGCGTGGCGACAGGACTGGCCGTCACCGGTCTCGGCGGCGACGTGCTGTTCATCGAGGCGAACGCCGGACCTTCCACAGGCTCAGCGGAGGTTTCGACCAGCTCCGGGGTCATCGGCGGCTCGCCCAGCGGGCGGGGCGGCCTGACCCTGACCGGACAGCTAGGCGACGTGATGAAGGAGTCGGCGCAGATCGCTCTGTCCTACGTACGCGCTCACGCGGCGCAGCTTGGCATCACTGATCCGAGCATCCTCGATCGGCACATCCACGTTCACGTTCCCGCGGGCGCGGTACCGAAGGACGGCCCATCGGCAGGCGTCACGATGGTGACCGCGCTGACGTCCATGGCGCTGGGACGACCGGTACGGTCTGAGGTCGGAATGACCGGCGAGGTGACGCTCAATGGCCGGGTGCTGCCGATCGGCGGAGTGAAGCAGAAGCTGCTCGCTGCCCAGCGTGCCGGGCTCACCACCGTGTTCCTGCCCAAGCGCAACGAGCCCGACTTGGACGAGGTACCGACCGACGTCTTGGAATCGATCGACGTGCGGCTCACGGTGGACGTCGCGGAGCTCGTCCTGCAGGCGATCGAGCCGGAGCAACAGGAGACTCAAGCCGCGGCCTGACTTGGAGGTTGTGCCGTCGCCATTGCCGGCGGCTCAACCTCAGATGGCTTCGGGTGCGGTCCTCGTTGCCTCGTCGCGCTTGGACTTGGCAAGGCTCGCCAACGTCGTGATGGTCAGGGTTCCCACGATCACTCCCAGCGACAGCCAGATCGGTATCTCGCCATCGTAGGGAGCCCAGTCAGCCCAGTGGTACTCGTGCATGGCGTGGAGCACCAGCTTGATGCCGATGAATCCCAGAATGACCGATAACCCGAGGGACAGGTAAACAAGCCGCTTCAGCAGGCCGCCCACCAGGAAGTAGAGCTGACGTAGACCCATCAAGGCGAACACGTTGGCCGTGAAAACGAGGTACGGCTCCTGGGTGAGTCCGTAGATGGCTGGAATGGAATCCAGAGCGAACAACAAGTCCGTACTACCGAGGGCCACGATCACGACGAACATCGGCGTCATGAGCCGCTTGCCGTTCTCGATGACGAACAGCTTGGTCCCGCGGAAGTTCTCCGTCGCTCTGAACCGTCGCCGGATGAACCGCATGGCGGCGTTGTCCGGCACGTCATCGCTCTCGTCGTGCTGGCGATAGTCGATGAAAAGCTTCACCGCCGTGTAGATCAGGAACCCGCCGAAGAGAAAGAAGATCCAGCTGAACCGGTTGATCGCGGCGGCGCCGACCGCAATGAAAATCGCCCGAAAGACCAGGGCGAGGATGATCCCCACCAGCAGGGCGAACTGCTGAAGGTGCCGCGGCACCTTCAGCTTGCTCATAATGATCAAGAAGATGAAGAGGTTGTCGATCGACAGGCTGTACTCGGTGAGCCAGCCGGCGTAAAACTCACCGGCGTAGCGCGGTCCGGAGACCCACCACACTCCAAGCCCGAAGACGACGGCCAGGCCGACGAAGAGCCCGATGAAGGAACCTGCCTCCTTCATCGACGGCTCATGTGGCCGGCGCCCGATGACCAGGACGTCAATGACCAAAATCGAGGTCATGACGACGACGGTGATGATCCAGGCATAGAGGTGAACGTTCAAGTGGAGACCTTCCGAGACGGTTCGGCGAACGTCGACATCTCGGAGGTCTCTTCCGCCAGAGCTACCTGGCCGACGCACCGGGACTGGCCGCCGCCGGGTTAACGACGCTGGTTCCGTGATGACGATGCCGACGCGAGGGAATACTCCCCTCCGTCGCCCAGTATGTCAGCCGGGGATATTGAATGCCTAACTGCGGCTGAACGCCAGGCTCAGGGCAGGGGGCGTGCGGTCCGACCTCGACAAGCCGGGAGCACGCCACAGGCTCAAGGCACGGACCCCAGACAGCGGCGGAAGGACTGACTAGCGGCTCGCCTCGACCATCTGCCGCAGCTCTTTCTTCAGCTCCGAGATTTCGTCACGCAAGCGGGCGGCGACCTCGAACTGGAGTTCGGCCGCCGCGGCGTGCATCTGCTTGGTGAGATCCTGCACCAGATCGGCCAGATCACCCGCAGGCATGCCGGCCAGGTGACGTGTCTGGCTACCGATGTCCTTCGCACCCAGCATCGGATACGGCGCCCTGCCGCGGCCGCGCTGGCGACCGCCGAAAAGGTCATCGGTGTCGGCGTCTTCGCGCGCCAGCATGTCGGTGATATCGGCGATCTTCTTGCGGATCGGCTGCGGGTCGATGCCATTCGCCTGGTTGTAGGCAGCCTGCTTGACCCGGCGCCGGTTGGTCTCCTCGATCGCCGCGGCCATCGAGTCGGTGATCGAGTCGGCGTACATGTGCACCTGTCCGGACACATGGCGCGCCGCGCGCCCAATGGTCTGGATCAGGCTCTTCTCGCTGCGAAGAAAACCCTCCTTATCGGCATCGAGAATCGCCACCAGTGAGACCTCGGGCAAATCCAGGCCCTCTCGCAGCAGGTTGATGCCGACCAGCACGTCGAATTCTCCCATCCGCAACTCGCGGAGCAGCTGGACCCGCTGGAGTGTGTCGACCTCCGAGTGCAGGTATCGGGTGCGGATGCCGTTCTCGAGCAGGTAGTCGGTGAGGTCCTCCGCCATCTTCTTGGTAAGTGTTGTCACCAGAACGCGTTCGGACCTCTCCGTCCGGTGCCGGATCTCGCCCATCAGATCATCGATCTGGCCCGACGTCGGCTTGACGATCACCTCGGGATCCACCAGCCCGGTGGGCCGGATCAGCTGCTCGACGAAGCCGCGTGACCTGGCGAGCTCGTAATTCCCTGGCGTCGCGGAGAGATAAATCGTCTGGCCGATCCGTTCCGTGAACTCCTCGAACCGCAGCGGACGATTGTCCATCGCACTGGGCAGCCGGAAACCATGGTCGACCAACGTGCGCTTGCGCGACATGTCCCCCTCATACATGCCACCGATCTGCGGCACGGTGACGTGGGATTCGTCGATGACAAGAAGGAAGTCTTCAGGGAAGTAGTCCAGCAGGCAGTGCGGCGGAGAACCCGGACCGCGCCCATCGATGTGCCGTGAGTAGTTCTCGATGCCCGAGCAAGTCCCGATCTGACGCATCATCTCGATGTCATAACTGGTGCGCATCCGCAGCCGCTGAGCCTCGAGTAGTTTGTGCTGTCGTTCCAGCTCCGCCAGCCGCTCGTCGAGCTCACTCTCTATTCCAGCGATCGCGCGGTCCATTCGCTCGGGACCCGCGACGTAGTGGCTGGCCGGAAAGAGGTAGACCTCCTGATCTTCGGTCACCACCTCCCCGGTCAGTGGGTGCATGGTGCTCAGCCGTTCCACCTCGTCGCCGAAAAACTCGATCCGAACGGCTAGCTCCTCATACATCGGAAAGACTTCGAGGGTGTCCCCGCGGACCCGGAAGGTCCCCCGCGCGCCGGACAGATCGTTGCGCGCGTACTGGATATTGACCAGCCGGCGCAGCAGCACGTCGCGGTCGATCTCGGTTCCGAGGCGCAAGGTGATCATCCGGTCGAGATACTCCTGCGGCGTCCCCAGACCATAAATGGCCGACACCGTGGCCACCACTACCACGTCGCGCCGGGTCAGCAACGAGTTGGTCGCGGAGTGGCGGAGCCGCTCGACCTCCTGGTTCAGCGAGGAGTCCTTCTCGATGTAGGTATCGGTCTGCGGAACGTACGCCTCGGGTTGGTAGTAGTCGTAGTACGAGACGAAGTACTCCACCGCATTGTTGGGAAAGAATTGCCGCAGCTCGTTCGCGAACTGCGCGGCCAGCGTCTTGTTCGGCTGCATGACCAGGATCGGCCGCTGGACCCGCTCGGCGAGCCACGCCACCGTCGCCGTCTTCCCGGTCCCGGTGGCACCCAATAAGACGACGTCTCGTTCCCCCGCGTTGACTCGTTGCTCCAGCTCGGCGATCGCGGTGGGTTGGTCCCCGGAAGGAGCGAAGTCGCTGACCACCGCGAAGGGGGCTACCGTTCGCTGCAACTCGTCGATCGGACGCATGAGGTGAGGATATGCGGCGCCTCCGACAGGGCCCTTCGCCGCTCGATTGGTCGCGAGCACCACGCCAAGCGCTAGCCCCCGGCGGCCTGACCCTCCAGCATCGAGTTCATCATGGTGTTGAAGTCCTTGTTCAACTGGTCGCCGTTCGCGTCCTTCAAGAAGTACATGGTGCCCAGCGCCGTCACGCCGTCGGTACGCACCGAGGCGAGGCTGTAAACGACAACATCCTGGCTGCCACTTCCGTTGCTAGCGGTGAACGTCCCGACGCAGGTCGCGCCCTCGAGTGTCTTGGTGTTCAGATCGGCGGTCCTGGGGTCGGCGAACTTGCCGTTTGCCTGTCCTTCGGCGATCTTGCGATGCCAAGCGTCACATAGCTGTCCGGGATTTGTCGTCGGCTCGACCGCAATAGCCTGGCCCAGGAAGAGCTGGTCGCCGTTGGTGAGGCGGGCATAGCCGGTCCCGGACTTCTCGACCTCGTAGCCGTCGGCCGGCGTGAGGCTGATGCCGCGGCCGAGAGAGATCGCTTCACCGTCCGGGGTTGGGGGCGGTGCCTGGGTCGGCTGCGTCGGTTGAGGTGTGCTCTGCTTGCCGCTGGGGCTCGGAGACCTCGGTTGAGCGCTGGGCTCTTCGGTGGTCGGCTCCGCGGCAGGTGGCCCCGGCGTGATGGTCGCAGCCGGTTGAGTGTCGTCGCTGCGGTTGAGCACCAGGATGATGCCCCCCACCGCGGCCAACAGCAGCACGGCTGCCGCCACAATCCCGATGATCATTCCGGGGCTGTTCCTGCCCGGCGGACCACCGACCGGACCGACGGGTCCTGCGCCAGGCGGCGGATACCCCGCGGCAGAGCCCGGGTAGGCACCCCCCGGCGGGTACCCGCCTTGCGGGGGGTAGGCGCCCTGTGGAGGGTAGGCGCCAGGTTGCCCGGAATAGCTGCCCGGCTGACCCTGCGGCGGATAGCCACCGGGTGATTGCGGCGGGAACCCGCCTGGTTGGGGCTCCGTGGCGTAGCCACCCGGCTGTGCTTGGGGTCGGTAACCCGGGGGCTGACTCTGTGGCGGGTATTCGCCTTGGGAGTATTCCCCCTGCTCCGGCGGCCACTGGCCTGGAGTCTGACTCATGGTCGCCACTCCTCGTCGTCGTCGAGGCGATGCCGCGGCCGGTCGGGAGATGACATCTCGGGCGGCAGTGGAACTGTGGAGCCTGGGCTATTGGACTGGTCGGATCGGACGCGTTGGGTGGGCTCGTCGAGGAAGCCCTGTCCGTGGTCGTAATCGTCGCGGTCCATGCCGGGGATGATCGAGGTTGCCGCGTTGTCCGTGTCATACTCCGTGGCCGCTCGCGAGGCGACCGTCGCCGGCGCCTTGGGCCTGACCGCCTTGGGCCTCACTCGCACCGCGGTGCCGCAGGCGTTGCAGAAAGCCGCGTTGTCGACTAGCGGCATCTCGCACTGCGCGCAGAACTCCAGGTCACCGCTTGGTCCGATGCGGGCGTTCCGAGCAGACCGCTCAAGCGCGGCCTCCATCAGGCCGACGTGCAGGACGTTACGGACCCGCAAGATCAAGATGGCGAGGATGAGCAGCCCCCAGCCGATGCTCAACATCAGACTAAGGGTCGCGGAACCGACGTAAGAGAACAGGTAGCTGCCGGCCTGGTAGGCAATGTTGGCCAGCACCGCCTCCACCACTCCGCGGAAGTAGCGAGGCGTAAAGCCGTCGTAGCCCCGGCCCAGACCGGAGAACTCAGCGCAGGCGATCCCAGTGGCAGTACCCATGATGAGCGGCTTGACGAAGCCCTCGAGGACGATGAGCGACACCCAGAGGCCGGGGCTGGACTCCTGCACCCCGGAGGTGAGCAGGTCCCAATGCCGGACCAGGGTGTCGAAGCAGGCGTAGCTCACCCCACTGATCACGCCGAAGGTCAGTCCGTCCATAAGGTCGTCGAATTGGGGGCGGCTGGCCAAGATCACCGGGCCGATCTGGCGGATGGCTTCCCCCACGATGGGCACCAGCAGCGCGACAATCAAGAACGTGCCGACCGACGGCGCACCGTCCAGTGCCCCTCCTCCCAACGTTGGCGAGGAGAACGGCACCGGTCCGCGCAAGAAAGTCCACAGCGCCGTGAAGCCGATAGCCAGCACACCGGTAAGAGCAAAAGCGAGCCCAGTGACCGGCAGCGGCTCGTCCTCCCAGAGGTTCACGTCGTAGATGTAAACGATGTAGACAATCGGGATAGCGAACGCCGCCACGAGGACCGCGATGGGCATCGCGCCGAAGATGGCGGCAGTCACGGCGACCACCAACGCGAGAGTCAGCGCGATCCGGTAAGTCTGCGGCCGCTGGCCGCCGGCGCCGCGCGGCATGATCGTCGAAACGAGCGCGAAGGAGGTCACCGGCTCGTTTGGTTTTGCGGCGAATGACTTCCGTCGGGCAAGGTCAGCGGAGCGCTGATCCTGGCCACAGACGTGGCAAAAGTGCGCCACTTCCGGGAGATCGGTCCGACACCGTGGGCATTCCAACGCCGTACCCCCTTGACCACGTACTGAGCTGAAGCACCTGCGAGTATGTCATTCTCTGGCGTCAACGGAGACCAGATCAGACCAGAGATCGTCCAGCTGCTTCCTCAGGTCGTTGATCGTTCCGACGTTCTGGACGACGATGTCGGCCGCCGCTAGCCGCTGCTCGCGCGTAGCTTGGGCGGCGATCCGCGACTCGGCCTCCTCCCGGCTCATCGGCCCGCGGGTCATCAATCTCTCCAGCTGCGTCTGGTGATCGACGTCCACCACCACGCAGAGATCGAAGTCTGACTCCTGGCTGGTTTCTACCAGAAGCGGAATCACGTGAACGATCACGGACCTGTGCGGAACGGCTGCCTCGAGTTCGGCGGCCCGGCGCCGGACAGCCGGATGGATGATCCCTTCAAGATCACGGCGCGCCTGGGAATCGGCGAAGACGATCTTGGCCAACGCGGCACGATCGAGCTGCCCGCCAGCCAGCACGCTGTCGCCGAACCGCCGCGCCACGGCGGCCAGACCGGGCGTGCCGGGCTGGACAACCTCACGCGCCAGTTCGTCGGCGTCGATGATCACCGCGCCCCGACGAGCCAGCTCGTTGGCTACCGTCGACTTGCCCGAGGCGATCCCGCCGGTGAGCCCGACTCTGAGCACCCGATGAGCCTACGGCTCACTCCACCGCGCGCGGAGGTCAGTTGCCGCCGGTCAACTTCTGCCGCAGCGCCTGCAGGGCCTCGTCGGAGGCGAGTGAGCCTTCCGGCGTCGCCGGTGTCGGAGCAGCGGGCTGATCGGTGGTTGAGGAGTAGCTGGCCGGATCGGGTGTGGCCGAGCCATCCTCAGTTTCGGCGTCCTCGACCTGCTTCTTGTGAGCTTCCCAGCGAGCATGCGCTTCTGCATACTGCTGCTCCCAGGCGGCACGCTGCTCCTCGTAGCCCTCGAGCCATTCACCCGTCTCCGGGTCGAATCCGTCGGGGTAGAGGTAGTTGCCCTGATCGTCGTAGGACGCGCTCATCCCGTAAAGGGTCGGGTCAAAGTCCTCGGCTCCAGCGTCAACGCCCTCGTTGGCCTGCTTCAGCGAGAGCGAGATCCGACGCCGCTCCAGGTCGATGTCGATGATCTTGACCATCACGTCGTCGTTCACCTGGACCACCTGCTCGGGGATCTCGACGTGCCGCTCGGCGAGTTCGGAAACGTGCACCAAGCCCTCGATGCCCTCCTCGACCCGGACGAAGGCACCGAACGGAACCAGCTTGGTGACCTTCCCCGGTACGATCTGGCCGATCTGATGGGTACGAGCGAAGGCCTGCCAGGGGTCTTCCTGAGTGGCCTTCAGCGAGAGAGATACCCGCTCCCGGTCCATGTCCACGTCCAGTACCTCGACGGTGACCTCCTGGCCCACCTCCACCACCTCGGAGGGGTGGTCGATGTGCTTCCAGGACAGCTCAGACACGTGTACCAGGCCGTCCACGCCCCCAAGATCGACGAAGGCGCCGAAGTTGACGATCGAGGACACCACACCCTTCCGGATCTGGCCCTTCTGCAGCTGGGTCAGGAAATTCTGCCGTACCTCGGACTGGGTCTGCTCGAGCCAGGCACGCCTGGACAAGACCACGTTGTTGCGGTTCTTGTCCAGCTCGATGATCTTCGCCTCGAGCTCCATCCCAACATAGGGCTGAAGATCGCGGACCCGGCGCATCTCCACCAGCGACGCGGGCAGGAAGCCGCGCAGGCCGATGTCGATGATCAGGCCGCCCTTGACGACCTCGATGACGTGACCGGTGACGACGCCGTCGGAGTCCTTGATCTGCTCGATAGTGCCCCAGGCGCGCTCGTACTGAGCCCGCTTCTTGGACAGGATCAAGCGACCTTCCTTGTCCTCCTTCTGCTGGACGAGGGCCTCGACCTGATCACCGACGCTGACCACATCGAAGGGGTCCACGTCGTGCTTGATGGAGAGTTCCTTGGAAGGGATGACCCCTTCGGTCTTGTAACCGATGTCGAGCAGGACCTCGTCCCGGTCGACTTTGACGACGGTACCGGTGACGATGTCACCGTCGTTGAAGTACTTGATTGTGGCATCGATGGCCTCGAGAAAGGCTTCGGGCGAACCCAGGTCGTCGACGGCGACCTGCGGGGGTGCCTCGAGGGAGGACGTCATGTAGTAGGGCTCCGGATAAGGGTGACGAGATTGCTGTGCTGCGGCCCGATCCGTACACATACGAAGAGCTCAACCGACAGCTGACGCAAATCCCACCCGTACGAGCGCGGCCTACTCGGTCTGAAGTCGCGCAGGCCACAGCGACAGGAAAGCGTATCGCTGCGCCACAAACAGGGTCAAACGCACTCCCACCCGGCGCGTCCCTCAATCTGCGACGCTCAGACTGAAGAACCAGTACCGATGACTAATGCGCCGCGTCGTGCCAGGAACGACCGACGCCGACGGAGACATCCAGCGGCACCGCCAACTCGACGGCGTGGCCCATCTTGTCGCGAACCAGTTCCTCCAGCGCCGGGCGCTCGCCCGTCGCGATCTCGAAAACCAGTTCGTCGTGCACTTGGAGCAGCATCCGGCTGCGCAGCCCCGAGTCGTCGAGCGCCTTTTCGATGTCGAGCATGGCGACCTTGATGATGTCGGCGGCTGACCCCTGGATGGGCGCGTTGAGTGCCATCCGCTCCGCCATCTCCCGGCGCTGGCGGTTGTCGCTCATCAGATCCGGTAGGTAGCGACGACGACCAAGGATCGTCTCGGTGTATTCGGTCCGGCGCGCCTCAGCCACCAGCGAGTGCAGGTAGGTTCGCACTCCCCCGAAGCGCTCAAAGTACTCGTCCATCAGCGCCTTGGCCTCGGAAACGTCGATGGCTAGCTGCTGGCTCAATCCGTACGCGCTCAGCCCGTACGCCAGCCCGTAGTTCATCGCCTTGATCTTCGCCCGCTCCGCGGGAGTGACCTGCGACGGGTCGACGCCGAAGACGCGAGACGCCGTCACGGTGTGGAAGTCCATTCCTGATTTGAACGCCTCGATGAGGCTCTCGTCGGCACTGGCGTGGGCCATGATCCGCATCTCGATCTGCGAGTAGTCCGCCGACATCAGCGCCTCGCAGCCATCACCGACGATGAACGCTTGGCGAATGCGCCGGCCTTCCTCGGTCCGGATCGGAATGTTCTGCAGATTGGGGTCCGTACTCGACAGCCGGCCGGTCGCGGCGATCGTCTGGACATAGGTGGTGTGGATGCGCCCGTCGTCCGCGACGGACTTGAGCAGGCCCTCCACGGTCTGCCTCAGCCGCATCGCGTCGCGATGGATCAACATCTGCGCGAGGAACGGGTGCTCGGTCTTGGCGTAGAGCTGCTGCAACGCCTCGGCGTCGGTGGTGTAGCCCGTCCGGGTGCGCCGTGTTTTGGGCATCCGCAGCTCGTCGAAGAGCACCACTTGCAGTTGCTTGGGCGAGCCCAGGTTGATCTGCTTGCCCAGCACCCGATAGGCCTCGTCAGCCGCCCGGTTGACCGTCGACCCGAATTCGGCTTCCAACGCCTCCAAGTGGCCGACGTCCACGGCTACACCGGTCTGTTCCATCCGGGCCAGCGTCTGGAGCAATGGCAGCTCGACCCCGTACAGCAGGCTGGTCCCGTTCCGCTGCTCAATCTCGACATCGAGCGCATTGGCCAGATCGATCACGGCCCGGGCGCGGACCATGGCCGCTTCGGCGGCCACCTTGGCGCCGGAGTCGTCGTCGCCGAAGTCAAGGGCCAGCTGATCCTCGTCCGGGGTGGCACCAGGAACCTCGACCTTCAGCTCCCGCTTCAGGTAACGAACGGTGAGGTCAGCCAAGTCGAAGGTTCGCTGATCAGGCCGGGTCAGGTAGGCAGCCAGCTGCGTGTCGGAGGTCAGCCCCTCGAGGGTCAGGGCACGCGCCCAGATCGCGAGCAACGGGCCCTTCGCGTCGTGCATCGCTTTCCGATGGCTCGGGTCGCCCAGCCACTCGGCCAACGCGCGGTCGTCGCCCGGTGACAGGGACGTGACGTCGACATATGCAGCTGCGCCGTCGCCGGCTGCGAGCGCCAGGGCGCGAAGATCCCCCGTACCCGATCCCCAATGTCCGATGGCGTCAACTCCGGTGCGATCACCCACGGCGTGCTCGGCCAGCCACCCTGCCAGCTTGCCGGGTTGCAGAATCTCCCCGCTGAGTTCGAAGCCGCCCTCCGGCGTCAAATCCTCCGCCGGCAGCGTCTCCAGCAGCCGGTCGCGCAAAACACGAAACTCCAGGCCATCGAATAGCTGGTGGGTCGCTTCGCGATTCCACGCTCGGCGAGCCAGATCGTCGACATGGACATCGAGGTCAAGGTCACGCACCAGCGCGTTGATTCGGCGATTGAGCAACACGTTCTCTATGCGGGCCCGGAACTCCTCGGCGGCTTTGCCCTTCAGCTCACCGGCGTGCAGCACGAGATTATCCAGACCGCCGTAGGTCTCCAGCCACTTCGCCGCCGTCTTGGGGCCAACTCCTGGAATGCCGGGAAGGTTGTCGCTGGACTCCCCGACCAGGGCGGCCAGCTCCGGGTAGCGGGCCGGCGTGGCGTAGTAGCGCTCCTCCACAGCAGCCGGCGTCATCCGCGCGAGATCTGAGACTCCCCTGCGTGGATAGAGCACGGTCACCTGGTTCGTGACTAGTTGAAAGGCATCCCGGTCTCCGGTACAGATCACGACATCGAAGCCAGCCGCTTCGGCTTCAGTGGCCAAGGTGCCGATCACGTCGTCGGCCTCGTACCCCTCTTTTTCCAAGTGCACGATGTTCAGCGCGTTGAGGACCTCCTTCACCAGATCGAGCTGGCCGCTGAACTCGTCGGGGCTCTTGGAACGATTCGCCTTGTACTCGCTGTAGACCTCCGCCCGGAACGTCCGGCGCGAGACGTCGAAGGCGACGCCGACATGGGTCGGGTTCTCATCACGCAGGACGTTGATCAGCATCGAAGTGAAGCCGAACACGGCATTCGTGTGCTGCCCGGTCTGTGTCGCGAAGTTCTCCACCGGAAGGGCGTAGAAAGCCCGATAGGCCACTGAGTGACCGTCGATCAGCAGCAGCTTCGGCCGAGCCTCGGCGGTGGCGGTCGTCGCAGTCGGCACGCTGCCGACTCTATCTGCGGCCACGGACACTAAAGCCGCTGACAAGATGGCGGAGTGACCGCATCTGCCGACGGCCCGCAGCTCCCGGACTGGTTCCACCGTATGCGCAGTGAGTTGGACGCAAAGATGGGCTTCGAGTTGCTGGAGCTGAGATCCAATCACGTCGTGGGCAGGATGCCCGTGAGCGGCAACACCCAGCCGATGGGGTTGTGGCACGGCGGTGCCTCATGCGTGCTGGCGGAGACATTGGCCTCTCTTGGCGCGGCCGCACATGCATTGCCTGACCGGCTTGCCTTCGGCGTCGACATCAATGCCACGCATCATCGCCCGGTGACCGCCGGCTGGGTCACCGGCACCGCAACAGCCCTCCGGTTGGGACGCACAGTGGCCTCGTATGAGGTGGTACTGACAAACGACGGCAAGAGCCGGATCTGCACCGCTCGGGTGACCTGCCAAATCGCGACGGCCCGCGAAACTCCGGTCGACCTGCTTTCGGCCCAGAAGTCGCCGCCTAAGTAGGCGCCTGGCACTGCGTCCGTCGACACCAAGGCGCCGAGAAGAATGCAAATCCCGGACGCATCGCCTGCCAGATTCTGCCGTAATGTCAGTACAACGGATTTGTGAAGAGCTCGTGGTAGATCGATTTTCGACGGTAATGTGTCGCCCCAGCGTTTCGACGAAAGCTGCGATCAACCAAGGCCGCTCTTCATGACAACGGCAGTGGTGTCAACAGCGCAGCAACAGTCGGTGGTACGGCTGCCAGGGGGCCAGCGTTGCGCTCAGGCTCCGGCCGACGCCAACAAACGCCACATGTCTTTCAAGGAGGAACCTTGCCAGCGACATCGGTCACGCGGCTCGTCGCTCTAGGTGTCGTCGGGGCGCTCGCCTTGGCCGGCTGCGCGAGGGGCGGGGACAGCACCGGCAGGAGCGATGCCAGCAGTAATTCGCTCATCGTGGCGTCCGACCTGCCGCTTCAGGGAGCCGGGGCAACTCAGTGGCAAGACACCAACAAGTTGATCCAGCTCTATTTGGACCAGCAGGGGGGCAAAGCGGGAAATTACGACGTCACGCTGAAGATTTACGACGATTCCACGGCCGCCAAAGGCGCCTGGGATGAAGCAGCATGCGCGAAGAACGCCACCGATCACGTCGCGAACACCAAAGAGGTTGCCGTGATGGGTACCTACAACTCCGGCTGCGCCAAAATCCAGCTACCGACTTTGAATCGCGACACTTCTGGGCCGATGCTCATGGTCTCGCCCGGTAACACCAACCCTGGCCTAACCAAGAAGTGGGAAACCGGCGAGCCGGAGAAGTTCTATCCAACGGGCACCCGCAACTACGCCCGCGTGGTGACCACCGACGACTACCAGGGCAACGCTGGGGCGACCTTTGCCTCGGAGGAGCTGAAGGTCACGAAATGCTTCGTATTGAATGACAACCAGACCTACGGACTGGGTGTGGCCAAGGCGTTCGCCGATTCGGCCAAGAACCTCGGCATCGAAATCGTCGGCGAGCAGTCCTGGGATGCCAAGCAGCCGAACTACACGGCCTTGTTCCAATCGGTCAAGGCCTCCGGCGCTGACTGCGTGTACCTCAGCGGCATCTACGAGAACAACGGCGGCCAGTTGATCAAGGACAAATTCTCGGTCCTGGGCGACAACCACAAGGTCAAGATGATGGCGCCGGACGGTTTCACGGGCTATCCGGACCTGCTGAAGTTGCCCCAAGCAGAAGCCATGCACCTCACATTCACCGGCCTGCCAGCGGATGAGCTGATGAAGGCCGGTGGACCACCCGCCAAGCTCATCGAAGCGTACAAGGAGAAGTACGGGTCGGTCCCCACCGGCAACTTCCCGTTGTACGGGGTCGCCGCCACCCAGGTCATCCTCGCGGCAATCGCCAAGTCCGATGGCACCCGCAAGGGGGTGACGGCTGCCGTCCTGTCCGGCGACGGCATCACCATCCCCAAGTCGGAATCGGTGACCGGCAAGGAGATCCGAATCGATCCCGCGACCGGGGACACCACCTCGAAGGACATCACGATCGAGATCGTCAAGGGCGGTAAGGAGACTTACGTCAAGGCGCAAGCCGTTGACTAGAGTCCGCCTCAGCGATGTATGGAGACCGCCGGGTCTGGAAGAAGCTCGGTTAGTTCGCGCCCGGCGGTTCCCGTGTGAGGTTTGGAGAGGCCTATTAGTCGGATGACTGCGTGGGGTGTGGGGGGCACCAGGCGAAAGTCTGTGATTCGGCTCGGCCCATTGGTCGGGCGGATTCTCGGCTTGGCCCTACTCGCCTTGGCAGCGATCTGGCTGGGGTGGAATCTCGTCGCTGATCCAACACGATTCAGCGGGTCAGTGCTGATCGGCTTGCAGAATGGGCTGCTCTACGCGCTGGTTGCACTCGGCTACACGATGGTTTACGGCGTCATCGAGCTGATCAATTTCGCACATGGTGATCTCTTTATGCTCGCCACCATTGTCGCAGCCGCCCTTATGGTGAGCGTTTTCGGCGTCGGGCACGTCGGAGCCGCCTCGGTCCTCCCGCTCGTTGCCGCGCTGGTGGGCTGCATGGCGTTCGGGGCAGCGATCAACGTATCCGCCGAACTCTTCGCCTACCGACGCTTGCGAACGGCGCCGAGGCTTGCGCCACTAATGACCGCCGTCGGGCTGAGCTTCGTCTTCCGCGGAATAGCTCAGCAGGACTACGTCAATGGTTCGGCACAAAAGAACTGGCCGATCGAGTGGGGCGGTCCGATCGTTGAGGGCGTCTACCTCTACAAGCTGCTCCTGGTCGCAGCTGTCACGATACCGCTACTGCTCGGCATGAGATTCATCGTTAGTCGGACGAGAATGGGCAAGGCCATGCGAGCGGTGGCACAAGATCAAGACGCCGCCCGACTGGTGGGCATCAATGTCAACGGCACGATCTCTTTCACTTTTGCACTCGGCGGAGCGCTCGCAGGTGCTGCCGGGGTGCTGTACTTTCTGGTTCAGGCGCAGACGTACTACGACACCGGCACCCAGTTCGGCTTGATCGCGTTCACGGCCGCTGTCCTGGGTGGAATCGGGAATCTCACTGGTGCCGTGGTCGGCGGCCTCGCCATTGGACTGATTCAGAGCATCAACGAAGGTGGCGCGCATGGACTTGGGTCAAACTGGTCCCAGTCCGTGGTGTTTCTGATCTTGATCGTGCTGATGGTGTTCAAACCGGAGGGCATCTTCGGGCGGGCATCCACGGAGAAGGTCTAGGCATGGCCTCAACCTCAGGTCGCAAGGCGTGGCTGTCCGACTACAAATGGCCCCTCGGCTACGTCGCCGTCATTCTGTTCTTGTTCGTGCTCTATCAAGCCATTCTCCCGAATTTGATCGACGAGGTCTCCGGACCCGTCACCGCATGGCTCCCGGTCGCCACCATCAACGAGTGCCTGATGTGGGCGATCATGGCACTGGGCTTGAATGTCGTCGTTGGTTATGCGGGTCTGCTGGACCTCGGCTATGTCGCCTTTTGGGCCCTGGGCGGCTACACCGCGGGCTGGCTGATGGCAGCGCCGTTCAACTGGACCTGGAACTTTCAGCTCTTCGCCCCGGTGGCCGAGACCTACCCGGGCACGCATATCACCTTCTGGCTCGTCATCCTGATCGCCGGCTGCCTGTGCGCATTGCTCGGCGTGGTCATCGGTGGGCCGACGCTGCGGCTACGTGGCGACTACCTGGCCCTGGTGACACTCGGTTTCGGAGAGGTGATCACGCAGTTTTTCCGCAACTCGAATGATATCGATGGCTACAACGTGGCCAACGGTGACGCGGGGATTCCGATCATCGACCCAATCGGACTGGGGCTGTTCAGCCTCATCAAGGGCGTGCCAGCGTCGCTTACCAATTCGGCAAGCGACAACATCTACAAGATCCTGGTCCTCGGCGCCCTGCTGGGGATGTGCCTCTTTGTCTCCTTGCGAATTCGGGGAGGCCGCCTCGGCCGGGCATGGTTGGCCATCCGCGAAGATCAGCTGGCCGCGAGCACGATGGGGGTCTCGCTGGTCCGCTCGAAGCTGCTCGCGTATGCCGTGGGCGCTTTCTTCGGCGGGGTTGGCGGTGTCGCCAATGCAGCGGGCATAACGGGAGCCGTATCTCCGTCAGGCTTCGACTTCAGCAAGTCGGTCCTTGTCTTGCTGATGGTGGTGCTCGGCGGCATGGGCAATGCGTGGGGCGTGACCATCGGGGCGTTCCTGCTGGCTTGGTTGAACAGCAATGGTCTTCGTCAGATTGGTGTCACCATCGGCGCGGCGTCCGGCAAGAACTTGGAGGCGGTGCTCCCTCGTTACAACTTCTTGATCTTGGGTCTGCTACTGGTCTTGATGATGCTGTTCCGGCGGGAGGGGTTGCTCCCCGAGAAGCGCACGAAGGCATTGATGACCATGCCGAGCCGTATCGAGATGGAGTCAGTGGGCGCCCACATCGCCGAGGCAGAGGCCAAGACCAAGGCCTTCACAGAATCGACCTCGGATGCGGATGCCGAGATCGCGGCCTCGGCCAGCGCGGTTAGTCCAGACCTCGAGCCGCCGCCGGAGCAGTCGACCCTGTCTGTGAAGGACACGGACCGATGAGCCAACCAGCCACCGATGCGTCGCGCGCTGCGGTTCACGAAGCAAGCGCGAACGTCCTGTACGCCGACCACATCACGATCCGCTTCGGTGGCCTGGTCGCCGTCAGTGACGTGACGTTCGGTATCCCGCCGAGGTCGATTGTGAGCCTGATCGGCCCCAACGGGGCGGGCAAAACAACATTCTTCAATGTCCTGACCGGGCTCTATTCGGCGAGCGGGGGCACGGTCTATCTTGACGGGCGAGACCTCACCGGACTCAAGCCGGACCGGCGCGCGGCACTGGGCATGGCCCGTACGTTCCAGAACATTCGGCTGTTCAACCTGATGACAGTTGAAGAGAACATCATGGTGGCGATGCACGCGCACTTGCGTTCCGGCGTGCTCTCCACCGTGCTTCGCCTGCCCCGGCAGCGCCGCGAGGAGCGTGCCGCAGCCGACGCCGCGCGTGAGCTCCTGCGCTATGTCGGGATCGAAAGGACCCAGGGTGAGCTTGCCCGGAATCTCTCCTATGGAGACCAGCGCCGGCTGGAGATTGCTCGGGCCTTGGCGCTACGTCCCAGGGTGTTGCTGCTCGACGAGCCCACGGCCGGCATGAATCCCCGGGAGTCGGCGCAGTTCAACGAGTTCGTCCACCGGGTGCGCGACGAGAAGGACTTGTCAGTGCTGCTGATCGAGCACGACATGAGCGTGATCATGAAGATCAGTGAGCGGATAACCGTCATGGACCACGGGCATGTGATTGCCGAGGGCAACCCTGAGGAGATTCGCAGCAACCCGACCGTGATCGCGGCCTACCTCGGCAAGGCTGGCATAGGTGCACGCAAGACGACTCAGTCGTGACCGCATCGCGCGGCGAGACGGTTGACGTGAACAGCGAACGAGGCGCAGGCGAGGAACCAATTCTCGAGCTCAAAAATGTCAGCGTCAGCTACGGCAATATCGCCGCCGTCGAGGATTTGTCGCTGAGGGTCTACGCGGACGAAATCGTGACCCTGATCGGTTCGAATGGCGCGGGCAAGTCCACGACGTTACGAACCATCTCGGGATTGTTGCGGCCGAGGGCTGGTGATGTGGTTTACAAGGGTCAACGCATCAACGGCATGGCCGGGCATGAGGTGGTCAAGCTTGGCGTCTGCCATTCACCGGAAGGCCGAAAGATCTTTCACCGCATGACGGTCTCTGAGAACCTCGATCTGGGTGCCTTCGTACGCAAGGATTCAGCCAAGATCGCCGAAGACCGAGCATGGGTGCTCGAACTGTTCCCGCCGCTGCGGGAGCGGCTCGATCAGAAGGCCGGCACTTTGTCGGGGGGCGAGCAGCAGATGCTCGCCGTGGCGCGGGCGCTGCTAGGCAATCCAGCCCTGTTGCTGCTGGACGAGCCGTCGATGGGACTCGCTCCCGTGCTCGTCGATCTGATCTTTCAGACCATCGAGCGGATCCGCCGGCAGGGCGTCACTGTCCTGCTCGTCGAACAGAATGCGCTGGCCGCCCTGGAAATCGCAGACTACGGCTACGTCTTGGAATCTGGCAGGTTGAACCTGCAGGGGCCGGCGGAACGGCTGCTCAGCGACGATTCGGTAGCGGCTGCCTATCTTGGTGGATCAGACGTCGCCGCCGAGGTACGCCGCCCTGACTGAGTCGTCAGCAGAAAGCTCCGCCCCCGTGCCGGAGCGGACAATTTCCCCGGTTTCCAGGATGTGCGCCAGCCGGGCGGCCTTGAGGGCCTGAGATGCGTTCTGCTCGACCAGCAAGACGGTCGTGCCTTGAGCGTTGATCTCACCAATCACAGAAAAGATCCGCTGGATCAGCATCGGCGCTAATCCCATCGAAGGCTCATCCAGAAGGATCAGCCGTGGACGGGCCATCAACGATCGACCAATGGCCAGCATTTGCTGCTCACCCCCGGAAAGCTTGCCGGCCGATTGGCCGATCCGCTCGGAGAGCCGCGGAAACAGATCGAAGACGCGCGCGAGGTCGTCTGCATACGCCTGGCTCTTGCGATCGGTACGCACGAAGGCACCCATTTCGAGGTTCTCCCGCACTGTCATGCCGGGGAACACCCCTCGCCCTTCTGGTGCCTGGCTGATGCCCATCTTCACCCGGTCGTAGGGCGGTGTACGGGTGATGTCCCGGCCGTCGAACCGGATGGACCCCGCTCGAACCTTGTGCAGCCCGGAGATCGTCTTCAGGGTGGTGGTTTTGCCGGCGCCGTTGGCGCCGATCAGCGTATCGATGGCGCCCTCCTCGACTGAGAAGGAAATGTCGCGGATGGCCTCGATGTGGCCGTAGTTCACACACAGACCCTCGACCTCAAGGAGCACGGTCACCCCCTTCGGCGATAGCCCGCTCCTCCTCCTCCACCTCACCGGACTCCTCATCGACACCGAGGTACGCCGCGATCACCGCGGGATCGTTCCGAATCTCCTCCGGGCTGCCTTCGGCTATCTTCTTGCCGAACTCCAGCACCACGATCCGGTCAGTTACGCCCATCACCAGCCGCATGTCGTGCTCGATCAACAACACCGTGTAGCCCCGATCACGGACCTTGCGGATCAACTCCATCAGGGTGCGTTTCTCGGCCGGGTTGAACCCTGCGGCCGGCTCGTCCAGGCAGAGCAGTGACGGCTCGGTCGCTATCGCCCGGGCGATTTCCAGCCGCCGCTGGTCCCCGTAGGACAGGTTGGCGGCGAGCTCGTCGCACTTGGACCGCAGCCCCATGAAGCCCAGCAACTCCAATGCGCGCTCCTCACCTTCACGCTCCTCGCGTCTATGCCGCGGAAGCCGGAAGAGCGCAGATATCACGCCGGTAGAGTGCCGTGCATCTGCACCCACCATGACGTTCTCCAGGGCAGTCATGGCTTTGAACAGCCGGATGTTCTGAAACGTCCGGCCGATTCCGAGGCGAGTGATCTCGTACCGCTTGAGCCCCTCCAGCGATCTTCCCTTGAAGCGAATACTTCCCGCGCTTGGTTTGTAGACACCGGTGACGACATTGAAGCAGGTCGTCTTCCCCGCGCCGTTGGGTCCGATCAGTCCGAGGATTTCCCCCTCCTGAATGGCCAAGCTGACGTCGTCCAGCGCTGTCACACCGCCGAACACGCAGCTGACGTTGCTCAGCTCGAGCACTGGGTCAGGCACGGGCACCCTCATCTCCGGTGCCTTCTTCGAGCGCCTCGATTTCCTCCTCCATCCGGCGCGCTCTCACCGTGCGGCGCGGCGGCAGGATGCCCTGCGGCCGATAGATCGCCAGAACGATCAGAGCAGCCCCGAACAGCAATACGCGCCACTCCTCGAAACCGCGGAACCTCTCCGGCAGGTAGGCGACGATCGCCGCACCTATCATCACGCCATAGCGGTTGCCCTGGCCACCCACCACGACCGCGGCGACGAAGAGGATGGAGAGCAACAGCAGGAAGGACTGAGGGCTGACGAAACCTTGACGACCGGCGAACAATGCGCCGGAAAGCCCTCCGACGAAGGCTCCCATGGCGAACGCCAGCAGCTTGAACTTGAAAGTCGGTACGCCCATCAGCTCTGCGGCGTCCTCGTCCTCCCGGGTCGCCTCCCACGATCGGCCAACCCTGCTGTTCTTGATCAGTGCGTCGCCGATCAGCACCACGATGATCACGGTGAGGGCAAGCCAGTAATAGGGAATCAGGTCGAGAACACCGAACCTCAAGAAGATCGTGGTCTGCCCCAGGTCGATGAGCGGCATTCCGGAATCCCAATTGAGGTGCGGGATCTTGAAGAGCTCGATGCTCGGCGGCCGGTCGATCTTCGCAATGCCAGCGGCCGCGCCCAGCCACGGGGTATTGATCAAGGTAAGCCGAACGATCTCGCCGAAGCCGAGCGTGACGATGGCCAGATAGTCACCACGCACCCGCAATGTTGGCGCGCCCAGCGCTAGCCCAGACAGCATGGCGACGCCAATGGCGATCGGAATGGTCAGCAGGAACGGCAAGTTGCCGTGCTCCGATGTCAGAACCGCCACCGTATAGGCACCAACGGCGTAAAAGGCCACATAGCCCAGATCCAGCAGACCGGCGTAGCCGACCACGATATTGAGGCCGAGCGCCACCAGCATGTAGACGGCGACGGTGAACAGCACCCCACCGAAGTCGGTGCCCGGTGTCGTGATGAACGGCGGCTCCAGGAGCGGCAGCGCGTACGCGATCAAGGCAGCCAAGACCATCAGCCCCAGCTTCGCCGGCTTGGGTAGTGCGAAGATTCGCTCGCGAAGCGACCTTCGCTTCCTCGCCGGAAGTGAACCCGATGCCGATGCTGTGGAACTCATGCCCGGGCCTTGCCGACTGACTCACCCAACAGCCCGGTGGGCCGGAAAAGCAAGATCAACACGAGTAGGAGGAAGGCCACGACGTCCTTCCACTGGGTACCGATCAGTGCTGACCCCCAGTTCTCCGCGACACCAAGAACCAGGCCACCGAGCAGCGCGCCGCGGAGGTTGCCGATACCTCCCATGACGGCTGCGGTGAACGCTTTCACACCCAGAATGAAACCGGCGTCGAACCGGGTCACGCCGATCCGGATCATGTAGAGGGTGGCCGCGGCGCCAGCCATCAGCCCTCCCAAGAGGAAGGTCAGCTGCACGATTCGGGTTGAGTTCACACCCATCAGGGCCGCCGACTCCGGGTCTTGGGCCACGGCGCGAATTCCACGCCCGAGACGCGATCGGCGGACGTACTGATCGAGCACGACCATCATCACCAACGCAGAGACGATCACCAGGAGATCGATATTGGTGACTGTGTAGTCCACAACTCGAAACACGGGCTGCGGCACAATCTCGACCGGCATGCCGGTGGCATCCCGCGAGCGCTGGACGTAGCGCCCAATATTGTCGTCCAGACCGAGCGCCGCAGCGATCCGGCCGCGCAGGCCGATTGCCTCGGCCAGTACGAAGGAGGCTCCGATCGCCGAGATCAGGGCAACCAGCTTGGGAGCGTTGCGCTTGATCAGCGGCCGGTAGGCCACGCGCTCCAGCAGCAGCGCCACCCCGCCGGACACCACCATTGCGACCACGAGCGCCACCAGCAGCATGCCAATGACTCCACCGGTGCCGGTTGCTGGAGTGCCACCAAGGACGTAGAGGGTCCACACCACCGCGAAGGTGCCGTACATGAACACCTCAGAATGGGCAAAGTTGATCAGCTGGAGGACCCCGTACACCATCGTGTAACCGAGTGCCACCAGGCCGTACACCGAACCAAGTGCCAGACCGGTGAGTGTTAGCTCGAAGAAGTGCTCAAACAGGAACACGCGTCGGCCTGCTCGGACGGCTCAGCAGGCGCCGGAAGCCGGCGCCTGCCAGCACTGTAGTCCGGGTCGACGACCTACGCTCCACTTATCTGCGTACCCGGCACGATCTTGCCGCCCTCGACCTTATAGGCGTAGATCGCCACCTCAGAGAGCTCGCCACTCTGGTCGAACTTGATGTGTTTGGTGATGCCGTCGGCGTCGTAGTTGTTCACCCAATCGAGCATGTCCTGGCGAGTACTCTTGCCCGCTGCCACGGCCTGGAGGAACACATTTATCGTGTCATAGCCCTCGGTTGAGTAGGTGCCCGGATCAGAACCGCCGCTTATCGCCTTGTACTTCTCCGTGAAAGAAGCATCTGCAGGCGCGCAGGGGCAGGTCAGGATCGCACCGTTCGCAGCCGAAGCGCCGGCGCCTTCAATGAATCCCGGGTCGAGCACGCCATCCCCAGAGAGGAAGGTGCCTTTCCAGCCACCGGCCTTGAGCTGCTTGGCCAGCAAGCCACCCTCCGCGTAGTAGCCGCCAAACCAAAGCGCATCGGCGCCCGAGGCCTTGACCTTGGTGACCGTAGGTCCGAAGTCGGTCTGCTTCTGCTGGATCGTGTCCGTGCCGGCGACCAGATCACCGAGATCCTGCTCGACCTTGCCGGCGAGGAACTTGCCGTACTCAGATGCGTCATCGACAACGAAGACCTTCTTGGCCTTCAGGGTGTCCTTTATGTAAGCAGCTGCCGCGGCTCCCTGAGGTTCGTCGGTGCCGAGCAGACGATGGAACGTGTCCCAGCCGTTCTTCGAAAGGTCAGGGTTCGTGGCCGAAGGCGTCACCGTCACCAACTTCGCCTCATTGAAGATTTCACCAGTGGCGTTCGTCTCACCTGAGAACATGGGCCCAGCCAAGCCCACAATCTTCTGGTCATTGACGATCTCGCTCGCGAGCGGCGTGGCCTTCTCAGGGTCGCCCTGCGAGTCGAACTCCCTCAGCACGACCTGGCAGTCGGGGTTCTGCTTGTTGTACTCATCGAGGGCAAGCTTGGCGCCGTTGACGGCATTGATGCCCAGGTTGGCATAGTCGCCCGTCAGCGGACCCATGAAGGCGAACTCAAGATTGCAGGCCTTGCTGGCGCCAGCTTCCGGCTGCGCCGTTTCCTCACCGCCAGTTGTGCCACAGGCGCTCAGCACCAGGCCAGCAGCGGCGAGTGCCGCTGCCCATATCGGCTTCTTGTTTGTCAAGACTCCTCCTGAAGACCTCGGGTGCGTCGACGGTTGACCGACGCTGACATCCGACCGTGAAAGTTAGCACTCAGAAGGGATTTCTTCAGGTTATCCGGCTTCCTGAAGCCAGGTTGTTACATCGCCGTCCCGCGACCGCCCTGAGGTCGACCGCGCGGCGGAGCGTCCGGCGCTGGGGCTGCTTACCTTTTCTTCGGCCCAGCGCCGTGCTCGATGACGCCTTCCGCGACTTCGCGCATCGACTTGCGCAGATCCATCGCGGTCTTCTGAATCCAGCGGAACGCCTCGGGCTCGGTGAGCCCCAGACCGCTTTGCAGCAACCCCTTGGCCCGGTCCACCGCCTTACGGGACTCCAGGCGTTCGGTGAGGTCACTGACCTCCGCCTCGACCGCCTGAATCTCGGCAAACCGTGCTCGCGCAACCTCGATCGCCGGAATGAGATCGGCCTTGCCGAAGGGCTTGACGACGTAGGCCATGGCGCCTGCCTGGCTGGCTCGCTCCACCAGATCGCGCTGGCTGAAGGCGGTCAGCATGATCACCGGCGCGATCCGCTGACCGGCGATCTGCTCGGCTGCACTGATCCCGTCCATCTTGGGCATCTTGACGTCCAGCACCACCAGATCCGGCCTCAGGTCAGTCGCCAACGCGACTGCCGCTTCGCCGTCTCCAGCCTCTCCGACGACCTGGTAGCCCTCCTCGGTGAGCATCTCCACCAGGTCGAGGCGGATGAGCACCTCGTCCTCCGCGACCACAACTCGGGTCGGCGTGGCGTCGTCGCTGAGCGCTCCATCGGTCACGGAGCACACTCTAGCCAGGCCGTGTTACGGTTGGCGGCGCCCAGGCCGGGGTGGCGGAATGGTATACGCGGACGGCTCAAACCCGTCTGTCCGCAAGGACATAGGGGTTCGACTCCCCTCTCCGGCACTGGCCTTTCTGGTGTCCGCGGGAGTCCTCATCGTGACTGGCCCGGACAGCCATCCGCCCTCGCAAAGTTCGGGCTCCCGCCAGGCCCATCCACGTCAGAGGGGCGCGCCGATCCGACGGATCCGGAGCATGTTCGTGTGGCCGGCGACGCCGGGTGGAGAGCCGGCGACAATCACCGCTAGCTCGCCCTCGGCTATCCGGCCGGTGTCGATCAAGGCCTTGTCCACCTGGCGAATCATGTCGTCGGTGTGGCCGACCATCGGGACCAGAAAGGACTCGACTCCCCAGCTAAGCGTCAGCGAGGAGCGGGTCTGATCGACCGGGGTGAAGGCCAGCACAGGAATCGGCGAGCGTAGCCGAGCCAACCGGCGGGCCGCGTCTCCGGAATGGGTGAAGGCGACCAGGAACTTCGCCTGGATCCGCGCGCCGACCTCCGCGGCCGCCTTGGTGATCACGCCACTTGTCGTGTGCGGATCCCAATCGATGTCCTGCATCCGATCAAGGCCGTGGGCCTCGGTGTTCTCGACGATTCGCGCCATGGTCTTCACGGCGACCACGGGATACTCGCCCACGCTGGTCTCACCGGAAAGCATCACGGCGTCCGCGCCATCCAGGATGGCGTTGGCCACGTCAGAAGCCTCCGCCCGCGTCGGCCGCGGGGCGGAGATCATCGACTCCAGCATCTGGGTCGCCACGATCACCGGCTTCGCCCAGCGGCGGGCAGCGGTGACAATCCTCTTCTGGACCAGCGGCACCTCTTCTAGCGGAAGCTCCACCCCAAGATCACCACGCGCCACCATGAACGCGTCGAAGGCGTCGATGATCTCGTTGAGGTTGTCCACCGCCTGCGGCTTCTCGATCTTGGCGATCACTGGCACTCGGCGGTTCTCCTCATCCATCACTTGATGGACGAGTTCGATGTCCTTGGCGCTCCGGACGAAGGACAGGGCAACCATGTCGACACCGTTGCGCAGCGCCCAGCGCAGGTCTTCGGTGTCCTTGGCGCTCATCGCGGGCACGCTGACGGCCACCCCGGGAAGATTGATGCCCTTGTTGTTGCTGATCGGGCCGCCGACGACCACCTCCGTGATCACATCGGTCTCGCTTACCTCCGTCGCCTTCAAGGTAAGCCGGCCGTCGTCGATCAAGATCACGTCACCCGGCTTGACGTCACCCGGCAACCCCTTGTACGTGGTCGAACAGCGCTCAGCACTACCTTGAATCTCCTCGGTGGTGATCGCGAACGAAGCTCCATCGGCCAGCATTTCCTTGCCCGAAGCGAAACGACCGAGCCGAATCTTGGGACCCTGAAGATCGGCGAGGACTCCCACCGGCCGACCGGATGCTTGGGCGGCCATGCGGACGTTCTGCAGGTTGTTCAGGTGATCGTCGTAGCCGCCGTGGCTCATGTTGAGTCGCGCGACGTCCATGCCAGCCGCCACTAGCTCCTCAAGACGTTCGGGCGCTGAGGACGCCGGCCCCAGCGTGCAGACGATTTTGGCTCTTCGCACGGTTCAGACCCTAGCGGACACCGGACGGCACAGTGGCCCCGCTGATCAGGTGGTCCGGACGATGTCAAGAGCATGCCGCAAGTCGTCCGGATAGGGCGAGGAGAAGACGAGCGGCTCGCTTGTCACGGGGTGGAGGAAGCCGAGCCGTACGGCGTGCAGCCATTGCCGCCGCAGCCCCAATCTGGCTGCCAGCTTTGGATCAGCACCGTAGGTCAGGTCACCCGCGCACGGGTGCTTGAGCGCGGCCAGATGGACCCGTATCTGGTGGGTTCGTCCGGTTTCCAGACTCAGTTCCAGCAGCGTGGTGCCGACGAACGCCTCGAGGGTTTCGTAGTGCGTGATGCTCGGCCGGCCGTTCGCCATCACGGCCATTTTGTAGTCGGCGCCCGGATGCCGCCCGATGGGTGCCTCGATCGTGCCGGTGAACGGATCAGGGTGGCCTTGCACCAAGGCGTGATACGTCTTGTCCACCGCCCGGGAGCGGAACGCCCGTTTCAAGATCGTGTACGCAATCTCGCTCTTGGCCACCACCATCAGACCGGATGTGCCGACATCGAGTCGCTGCACGATGCCTTGCCGCTCCGGTACGCCTGAGGTGGATATCCGGAAGCCCCCTCCGGCCAGGTGGCCTAACACCGACGGTCCGTCCCAGCCCAGACTCGGATGCGCGGCCACGCCGACCGGTTTGTCGATTACGACGATGTGGTCGTCGTCGAAGATGATGTCGACGCCCTCGACCGTCTCCGGCAGGATCCTCAGATCTTCGGTCGCGTCCGGCAGGCGGACCTCGAGCATCGCGCCAGTGTGGACCCGGTCGGACTTGCCGACCGGGTGAGCGTCGATCAGGACCTGGCCGGCCTCGATCAGGTCGGTGATCTTGGTTCGAGAAAGGCCCAGCAGGCGAGCCACGGCGACATCGACCCGATCCCCCTCAAGACCCTCAGGAACCAGAAGGACACGGTTGTCGCCCAACTCAGGTTCCACCCTTCGCCCGCTGCTTCGCCGGTGGGCGGGCGTCACGTTCACCGTTGAGACCGACTCCCTTGATCACCGACCAGTAGATGATCAATGCTGCGGAGGTGGTGATACACATGTCAGCCACGTTGAAGATGGCGAAGTAGGGCAGCTGGAGGAAGTCGACGACGTGACCACGCAGCACCGCGGGACTGCGGAAAATACGGTCCACCAGATTGCCTGCCACGCCTGCACACAGCAGCCCGAGAGCGATGGCCCAGCCTCTATGCCGCAACCGCGGAACCAGACGGATGATTACGAACGCCAGCACCACGATCGCTGCGACCGCGAAGACGTAGGTAAACCGCTGGCCCTGGCTGAATGCAGCTCCGGGGTTGCGCAGCAGCCGCAGAGTGAGCAGGCCGCCTAGCAGCCGGACCGGAGACTGCGGATCGAGGCGCGCGACCACGACGGACTTCGTGATCACGTCAGCGGCCAGGCCAGTCACCATGACCGCGCCGAACAGCAACCGCAACCGGCTCCGGCTCTGCTGCGCCGTGGCTAGGTTGGCTATCGGCGTTCCTCGCGCTGCTTGCACGCGACGCACAAGGTGGCACGGGGGAAGGCCTGCAGGCGGCCCTTACCGATGGGCTGACCGCAATTGTCGCAACTGCCGTACGTGCCGAGCTCGATGTGTCGCAGCGCCAGTCGGGACTGGTCCAGCATCTCGCGGGCATTGTTGGCCAGCGACATCTCCGCGTCGCGTTCGAAATTGGCCGAGCCGACATCCGCGGGATCGCGCCCGGCGCCCTCGCTGCCGTCGCGGAGCAGGCCCACGAGTTCCGCAGTGGAGATTTCAATCTGGCTCTCGAACCTGGCGATGTCTTCCTCGAGCACCTTGCGGACCTCGTTCAGCTCCGCCTTGGTCCAGGGACTCTCGCCCGGTCGCACCGGCAGTGACTTCACGTTGACCGGCTTGCCGTCACGCACCGGGTGCTCTGCGTCAACCGGCTCCACCGCATGCAAGGACGGCGCCTTCTTCGTCCCCGCTGCCCGTGCGGAACTATCAGCGGACGTCGCCTTGGCGCTAGTCATCAATATTCCCCTCTGGGATAGAAGTGACGCAGAGACTAGGCGCCAATCGTCGGTACTTCAACGATGCGCGCTGAGTTTCTCTCCGATTTCGGCACTGGTCCTGACACGCGAAGGGCCCGCCAGTGGCGGGCCCCGATGCGATTGTCATTGGTTGTTCTCAACTAACGTTGATCCCCGAGGAGAGCATCAAGCCGAGGGGTGTCGCTGCTCTGGGCACCACCGGCCCTAGTCGGCGTTTCATCGCGGTCGCCACCTTCGCGCGGTGAGACGCCGTTCTTGCGCTGATTGCTCTGGTCACGCTGGGTGCTCTGGTCACGCTGATTGCTCTGATCTACAGTGCCGAGGCGGACGACATCAGGCGCGTCCTGTGGCTCGGCACGACCGGACTCCAACGCTTCCATCTGGCTCCGCAAATGGTTGCTTAGGTTTCGCCGGTAGGCCGTCTCGAAGTTGCGGAGCGCGGCAACGGTCTTGGCCAGTTCATCGCGCTGCCGTTGCAGGTCACCGAACATATCGCCGCGGCGGGACTCGATGTCCTTGTCCAGCTTCTCGGCCCTACTAAGGGCATCAGCCTGCATCCGCTCGGCATTGACGCGCGCCTCGGATTCGACCCGCTCCGCTCTGGTACGGGCGTCGGTGGTCACCTGATGAGCGATGCGATTCGCTTCCTCACGGATCCGATTCGCATCTTCGGTGGCCTCATTGACCAGACGCTCAGCCTGTTCGGTCGACATTTCGACCAGGCGGACCACGGCAGCGCTGGCATCCTTGCTTGTCGTCACCACGATCGGGCCGCCGCCGGCCTGCGGTGCCGGCGCGGCAGCTGGTGCGGGACGCGGCTGCTGAAGCTGGGCCGGCGGGGGCGGAGTCGCAGCTGCAGGGGGCGGCGGAGCGGACTTCAGCGAGTCCACCTGCTTCTTCAGGTTTTGGTTCTCCTCGAAGAGCTGAGCAAACGTCTCCTCGACTTCATCGACGAACTCGTCGACCTCCAGCACCTCGTAGCCAGACTTGCGGGCCATGCGGAAACGCTTGTTGCGCACATCGTCCAGCGAGAGCGTCATTGTTCACCTCGGGAAGGGTCCATTGGAATCGCAGGAGGCCGCGCCGGGCGTCCATCGCACTACCGTACCTAATTTGCCCGGCAAGTACACCTCAACGAGGCAACAGCCGAAAGCCACTCTAATGACCGCGTTCAGCCAAAGAAAATCCGGGCGTTGACCTGCCGAAGGATCAGAACGATGATCGTCAGCCCGATGAATGCGAGATCGAGCATCATGTTGCCGATCCGAACTGGGCGTAGCACCTTCCGGAGCAGCCGCAGCGGCGGATCGGTGACGGAGTAGATGATCTCGGCCACGACCAGCATCGGTCCGCGCGGTTCCCAGTCGCGGACCAGCACCGGGACCCAGGACAGGATCATGCGCGCGAACAAGAGAAGGAGGAACACCCACAGCACCCAGTCGATGATGCTGCCAACGATGAACATTCCCAGCGGTCCCGTCTGATGGTTGCGGAAGATCGGTCACCGACTAGCGTAGGCGACTCGACGCAACCTTCAGGCTGGTAACGACGCTGCGGGCACCTGGCCAGTCCGACGATCCACGCTCAGCTTTGGTTGAAGAAGCCGCCGGCGATCCGCTCCTTGTCTTCAGCGGCAACCTTCACATTCTCAGGCGACAGCAGGAAGACCTTGCTCGTGACCCGCTCGATCGCGCCCCGGAGACCAAAGATCAGTCCAGCCGAGAAGTCGACCAGCCGCTTGGCGTCGGCGTCCTCCATTTCCGAAAGATTCATGATGACCGGCACGCCGTCACGGAAGTGCTCACCGATCGTGCGGGCGTCGTTGTAGGTACGCGGGTGAACTGTGACGATTCGGGACACGTCTGCCGTCCGAGGCTCGGGTGCGGATGAAGCGGAGGCAGCTGGCCGCCTGGTCTCCAGCGGAGTGACGCTGGCCGGCTGTCGCATTGGCGATCCGACGAACTCCTCGCGGCTGAGACCTTCGGTGAGCTCAGCAGCCTCATCAGGCTCGTCGTAGTCGGCGTACCGGTCGTCGGTCACGAGACCGAGCCACGCCGCCGCTCGCTTCAGTTTCTCCGCCATCGCTCAGCCTTCGTCGTCGATTCCGCGTCCTGCGCTGACACTACCGTTCAGGCGGCCCGCAACTTGATCACTCAGCGATCGACACGCGGAGCATTGAGCCGCTACTTGAGGAAGTCCGGAACGTCCAAGTCGTCGTCACTCGGGCTTGCCGAGGGCGACCGGAACGGCGCGGGCGCAGGCGGCTCGACATGGGAGTGGCCGTTCCCAGCATCGTGGGGCGGCGCGGGCCCGAGACCGCCCGCGGGACCAGCGGGCTGACTGCCGGGCACGGCGGCCACCGACACCGGCTGACGTTCGCCGTTGACAGCCGGCGCAGCAATTGCTGCTCCCTCCGTGCCACCAGGACTGCGCTGAAGCGTTGTCCGGATATCTGCCTGTCGGCTGATCCCCGGCAGGCGGCGGGGCGGTTGCCCGCCCTCGAAACCGGCCGCAATCACCGTGACTCGGACCTCGTCCCCCAACGCGTCGTCGATGACCGTGCCGAAGATGATGTTGGCGTCTTCATGGGCGGCGCTTTGGATCAGGTTGGCCGCCGCCGAAACCTCGAACAGGCCGAGATCGGAGCCGCCCGCGATGGACAGCAGGACACCGTGAGCTCCGTCGATGCTGGCCTCTAGCAGGGGCGATGAGACCGCCATCTCGGCGGCGGCCCGGGCTCGGTCCTCGCCGCGCGCTGACCCGATGCCCATCAGGGCCGAGCCCGCGTTGGACATGACCGCCTTGACATCGGCGAAGTCCAGGTTGATCAGGCCCGGGGTGGTGATCAGGTCGGTGATTCCCGAGACGCCCTGCATCAGCACCTGATCGGCTTGCTTGAACGCGTCGAGGATTGCGATCTGATGATCGATCATCTGCAGCAGCTTGTCGTTGGGGATGACGATCAGGGTGTCGACTTCCTCGCGGAGCGTCGTGATGCCCTGCTCAGCTTGCGTGGAGCGGCGCTTGCCCTCGAACGAGAACGGCCGGGTCACCACGCCAATTGTCAGTGCACCCAGCGCACGGGCGACTCGGGCAACGACGGGCGCGCCACCAGTGCCGGTACCTCCCCCCTCGCCCGCGGTGACGAACACCATGTCTGCCCCTTTGAGGGCGTCCTCGATGTCTTGGGCATGGTCCTCGGCGGCCTGGCGACCCTTGTCCGGGTCGGCTCCGGCACCGAGGCCGCGGGTTAGGTCGCGACCGATGTCGAGCTTGACGTCAGCGTCGCTCATCAGCAGGGCCTGGGCGTCGGTGTTCACCGCGATGAACTCCACGCCGCGTAGCCCCGCTTCGATCATGCGGTTGACCGCGTTGACGCCGCCGCCGCCAACCCCCACAACCTTGATGATCGCCAGATAGTTCTGTGATGCAGAGACCACGATTCCGCCTCTTCCTTCCGGTCTGGGTACGCGTGCGAAGTCTCAATCTCTAGTTCACAGAAGGGGCTAATGGAGACTTGCGACCCCGCGGGCGTTGTCGTCACGTTATGAGATGGCTCCAGCGCAAGTGGACAGTCTCGAGAAGGACACGCCAAATCCGACGCAAAAGCCCTATTCTCTGCAGGTCAGGCTGACCTTGAGATCACCGGATCGCCGGATTGTGCGGCGACGAGACGTCGATCGTTGACGGTTTTCGTTTGAGCAGAGCCAGCACGATGTCTGCCTTGAGCGCAGAGTCAGCCCCCGTTCCCCAGTTGACTCGAACGCCATCGCTGAGCACGACAGTGACTGACGACCGCGATGTGGCCATCAGCCGCTCCACCCGGCCTCGAAGGGCAGCAGGCATTGCAGCCACGATGGTGCCTACCTCAACCAGCACCGCAACATTGGTTGGGTCGACATCGGCCGGGAGCACGCCGGTGGGCAGACTTGGATGCCACTCGAAAGCGACACCGTGGGAGTCGATCAAGACGAACCCTTCCGGCTGCCGCACTCCGAGCACTGGGCGCCGCTCCACGACGGCGATGCGAATGGTGTTCGGCCACCTGCGACTCACATCGGCCGACTCGATCTGGGGCAAAGAGCTGACCCGCCCGGCGATGACGGTCAGGTCCTGTCGGGCCAGTGGCACGCCCAAGGGAACGGCAGCCGCACCTCGAACAGACGAAGCGGCGAGGCGACGGGCACCGGTGACCTCCACTCGCTCGACTGCCAGGACAGGCGAGAAGCCCACCAGCCAGCCGGCTCCGGCGAGGACGCCGAGGGCGAGGATGAGAGCCACCGCCGGCCCGGCCGGGCCTAGGAAACCGCCGGCTCGAGGTCCGCGAGGGGTGGGCGCGGAGCCACGCGAAGGGCGTCCACGCGAAGCACCTTTGTTCCGCGGCGTCGTGCTTCGGTCGCTGGTGGTCGTCGTCATTCGACGGCTCCGACTCTGCCGACCAGCTGCCGCTCGAGTTCGGCGACAATCTTCGGTGCCACCTTGGTGACATCGCCACAACCGACCGTGATCACGAGGTCTCCCGGGCGAGCGATCCTGGCCACGGTCGGCGCTGCCTCGTCCCAGACCGGCTCGTAGGTTACTTCCGCCGTTCCCGACGCCACGGCGTCGGCGATCATGCGTCCATCCACCCCGGGTATCGGATCCTCCCGATCGCCGCAGACGTCCATCACGATCGCCTGGTCGGCGCGCTCCAACGCCGCCGCCAGCTCTCTCCAGAAATCTCGGGTGCGGGTATATAAGTGCGGCTGGAAGCACACCACGACCCGGCCGGCGCCGACACCCGTGCGCGCCGCCGACAGGGTGTTGGCCACCTCAGTCGGATGGTGCGCGTAGTCGTCGTAGACCCGAATGCCGTTGACCGTCCCTACCAGCTGGAAACGCCGATAGGTGCCGCGGTACCCCGCCAGCTGAACCCGGATCTGCTCGTCAGGAATGCCGAGCCAGGCGGCCACGGCATAGCTGGCCGCAGCGTTCCGGACGTTGTAGTCGCCAGGCACTGACAGGGTGACAGGTCCTCCCGTTTCGGCTTTGCGAAGCTCGAAGCTGGACCCGGTTCCGGCGAAGACGCCGCCAGAGATCCGCACGTCGGCGGACTCACTCTCGCCGAAGGTGAGGATTTCGACCGTGCTGTTGCCGTTCGCCACCTCTTTTCGGACCCGCTCCGTCAGCGCGACAGCGCCGGGATCGTCCGCACTAACCACCAGCAATCGCACTGCCTTGCCCGTGGCGAAGCGGAAGAAGCCTTCTGCGTAGTTCGCCGCAGTACCCCAGTTGATCAGGTGGTCCGGATCGACGTTGGTGATAACAGCCATCTCCGCCCGGTACTGCAGGAAGGAGCCGTCGCTTTCGTCCGCCTCGATCACCAACACGTTCCCGCCACCGACATGGCCGCCTGACTTCGAACCGGTCAGCGCCCCCCCGATGACGAAGGACGGGTCAAGCCCCGCACCGGTGAGCACGGAAGCGATCATGGCGGTGGTGGTGGTCTTGCCGTGGGTGCCGGCGACGGCGATCCCGCGCCGGCCCAGCATCAGCGATCCAAGAGCGGCGCTGCGGTGCAGCACGCGAAGGCCTCGGCGGTTGGCCTCGGCCAGCTCGGGATTGTCTTCCCGGATGGCGGACGATGCCACGACGGTACGGGCATCACCCAGCTGATCTGCCGCGTGACCGACGTGAACGCGCGCGCCCGCGGCCTCCAATGCCCGCAGATAGGGCGAGTCTTGTCGATCGCTGCCGCTGACGGGGATACCGAGTTGCAGAAATGCTGTGGCGACTCCGTTCATCCCCGAACCGCCGATCGCGATGAAGTGGATCGGTCCAAGATCTGCCGGGTCCGGTAGCTCGATTGTCTCGACCAATCCCATCAGCTGGCTACCTCCAACGCCTGTTCGGCAAGGACCCCCGCCGCATCGACCTTGGCAACGCCTCGCAAGGTGGCGGACATTCCAGCCAGGCGGGCGCCGTCGCCGATCAGGGCCGGGACATGCTCAGCCACCCAGTCTTGGTTGCACATGTCGTCGGCCAGCAGGATTCCGCCGCCCGCCTCGATGATCGCCCGGGCGTTGCGAGCCTGCTCCCCATTCCCGTGCGGATAGGGAACAAAGATCGCCGGCAGCCCGACTGCGGCCGTCTCCAGCACCGTGCTCGCCCCACAGCGGCCGAGCATCAGGTCAGCTGCGGCGTAGGCCTGCTCCATCTTGTCGACGTAGGCCACGGGCGAGTAGCGAGCGCCAGTCGTCGTATCCGACGTGGCCAGCGTCTGATCGCTCAGGTTTCTTGGACCAAGGACATGAAGCACCTGGATCCCCGCCGCCAGCAGGGCGTCGCGCGCACCCAGCACCGCGGTGTTGATGCTGGCCGCGCCCTGGGATCCACCGCTGACGAGCAGCACGGGCAGGTCGGGCAGCAGGTGAAATTGCTCTCGCCCGGCGGTGCGTGCCTTGGCACGATCGAGATCGGTGATGGCGCGGCGCAGCGGCAACCCAATATAGGTCGCGTGCGGCAGCGGCGTGTCCGGGAACGACGTATAGACATGGTGGGTCAGGCGGGCGGCGAGCCGATTGGCAAGACCGGGCAATGCGTTCTGCTCGTGCAGCACTATCGGGACCCCAACCCGCCGGGCAGCCAAGTAGACCGGTGCCGACACATATCCCCCGAATCCCACCACGGCGTCGGCCTCGGCACGACGCAGCACAGCCACCGCCGCGGCGATTGCCCGCCACAATCGCGGTCCGACCAACGCTAAGTCCCTGCTTGGCCGGCGGGGCACGGGCACCGGTGGAATGAGTTCCAGTGACAGCCCGGCGGCCGGAACCACTCGAGTCTCGAGTCCGCGCGCAGTTCCCACCGCTGTCAGCCGAGCATCGGGTCGGATGCGCCGCAGCTCCAGCGCCGTAGCGATGAGTGGTGAGGTATGTCCCGCCGATCCCCCACCGGCCAGCACGATGGAGACGTCCCCCTCCGCTGCCGCGGCCTCGTCGCTCGTCCGCATCAGCTGTGCGGCGTCCGGGAGCCGACCACGGTGGTCATCCGGGGCAGCGGCTTCGCCGACCGCCGCTGGAGGAACTGGCGTGCCGCCGGCTCCCGTCGAGCGCAGGACAGCAGCACCCCGACAGCCAACAGATTGGCGGTCAGGGCCGAGCCGCCGTAGGAGAGGAGCGGCAGCGGTACGCCGGCAATCGGCAGCATCCGCAGCACGACGGCAAGGTTGATCAACGCCTGGACGATGAACCACACGGTGACCCCGCCAGCCGCATAGCGGGCGAAGTCGTCGTCCGAGCGGCTGGCCACGCGCAGCCCGGCGTAACCCAGAACCAAGAACAACGCGAGCACGATCAGACTGCCGAACAGTCCCAGTTCCTCACCGATCACAGCGAACACGAAGTCGGTGTGTGCTTCCGGCAGGCCGCCCCATTTCTGACGGCTGGCGCCCAGTCCCACACCCCACCAACCTCCGGAAGCGATCGCGTACATGCCGGCGTTGGCCTGGTCATTGGCTCCGTTCAGCTGAGCGGAAGGATCCACGAAGGCTGCCAGCCGCCGCATGCGTACCGGACTGGTGACGAACAGCGCGACCACACCCACCGTGCCGATGAGGCCGAGGCCAGCGAGCACGCGCATGGGCGCTCCGACGATCCAGAACACTCCGACGGTGATCGCCGCCATCACCACGGCCGTTCCGGCGTCGCCCTGGAACACAACGAGCAAGATCAGCACGCTGCATACCGGAAGGTAGGGCACGAGCAGATGCTTGGGCTGATCGAGCAGCCTGCGCTTGCGCGCCAGCAGATCGGCCCCCCACACGATCATGGCCAGCTTGGCGAACTCCGCCGGCTGAATCCTGAACGACGGCAGGCCGACGTCCAGCCAGTTGCGGTTGCCCTTCACCTCGACGCCCAGCGGGGTGTAGGTCAAGATCAACAAGACCAGAGCCAGGGCAATGCCGAACCAGCTCAGGACCCGCAGTTTTGCGGGTGACAGTTTCATGAGAAGAAAGGCGCCGGATGCTCCGGCCCCGAGGAAGATTGCCTGGCGCTTCACATAGAAATAGGAGTCGCGGTGGTTGAGGTAGGCGTTCACGCTGGACGCCGACAGCACCATCAGTAGACCTAGCGCGAGCAGGATCGCGGTCGCACCCAGCACCAGGTGATAGCTGGTCAGCGGCCGATCGAGGACAGCTCCGAGCCAAGCTGCGGCCGAGTGGCGAGGGTCGGACGCTGGCTTGCTCTCGCCCCATCTCGAGGGGGTCAGCGTGGCCACCCGGGCTACTCCT
>DASQUD010000230.1:0-6133 GCA_035641455.1 Propionibacteriaceae bacterium
TCGGATTCGTCGATCTGCAGGTCAAGTCGACCGCCGGCGACGTCGAGCACGATCTGGTCACCGTCTTCGACCAGGGCAATAGGACCGCCCTCGGTGGCCTCGGGGGCGATGTGGCCGACGCATAACCCGGTGGTACCGCCAGAGAACCGGCCGTCGGTGATCAACATGACGTCCTTGCCGAGGCCGGCCCCCTTGATCGCCGCCGTGATGGCGAGCATCTCCCGCATGCCCGGTCCCCCCTTCGGGCCTTCGTAGCGGATGACCACCACATCGCCCTTTTGGATCGTGCCGTCCTCCAGCGCGTCCATCGCGGCCCGCTCCCCATCGAAGACTCGAGCGGTTCCCTGCCACACCGACGTATCAAAGCCCGCACTCTTGACGACGGCCCCTTCCGGAGCCAGCGATCCGCGAAGGATGGTGATGCCGCCGGTCGGATGGATCGGGTTGTCAAGAGCCCGGATGATGGTGCCGTCCACGTCGGGCGGCGCCAGATCCGCCAGATTCTCGGCCATCGTGCGTCCCGTGACGGTCAGGCAGTCCCCGTGCAGCAACCCGGCGTCCAGCAGGGCCTTCATCACCACTGGCACCCCGCCGACCCGATCCACGTCGTTCATGACGAACCGGCCGAACGGCTTCAGGTCGCCCAGATGCGGCACCCTCCGGCCTACCCGGACGAAGTCGTCCAGCGTCAGGTCGACGTCGGCCTCATTGGCGATGGCGAGCAGGTGCAAGACGGCGTTAGTCGAGCCGCCGAAGGCCATGGTCACGGCGATGGCGTTCTCGAATGCCTCCTTGGTAAGGATCTGGCGGGCCGTGATGCCCCTGCTCAACAGGTCGACCGCCGCCATGCCGCTACGCCGGGCGAAGCCGTCCCTTCGCCGGTCGACCGCCGGCGGCGCCGCGGAACCGGGAAGCGACATGCCCAGCGCCTCGGCCGCGCTCGCCATGGTGTTGGCGGTGTACATCCCGCCGCATGCGCCCTCACCGGGACAGATCGCCTTCTCGATCTCGGTGACCTGCTCGCGGCTGATCAGCCCACGGACGCACGCGCCAACCGCTTCGAAGGCGTCGATGATCGTCACGTCGCGATCTCCCACATGGCCGGGCATGATCGAGCCGGCGTAGAGGAACACCGAGGCGAGGTCGAGCCTGGCGGCCGCCATCAGCATGCCGGGCAAGGATTTGTCGCAGCCGGCAAGCAGAACCGAGCCGTCCATCCGCTCCGCGAGCATGACGGTCTCGACCGAATCGGCGATGATCTCTCGGCTGACCAGCGAGTAGTGCATGCCCTCATGCCCCATGGAAATCCCGTCCGACACCGAGATGGTGCCGAACTCCAGGGGATAGCCGCCGGCCGCGTGCACGCCATCCTTGACCGCTTTGGCCAGTCGATCCAACGAGAGGTTGCAGGGAGTGATCTCGTTCCAACTGGAGGCCACACCGATCTGTGGCTTGGCGAAGTCCTCATCCCCCATGCCGACGGCCCGCAGCATCCCCCGTGAAGCGGTAGCTTCCAGGCCGTCGGTGACCACCCGCGACCGCGGTTTGATGTCGGGTGAGCCGTTGCCACCGAGTTGGGCCGAGCCTGAGCCGAAAGTCTCCAGATTTGCCGTCACAGCGGTCAAATCTAGTGGTTCTGTCTGGGCTGCTTGCCGTTCAGACCAACGCGGCCTTCAGCGACACTCCGCTGCGACGACTCTCAACCACCAGCTGCCACGCCAGACCGACGACCAGCACTACGCCGACCAACGGGCCAAGATTGCCCACCACCTGCTGGAGGATCGTGAAAGAACGCTCCCGGCCTCCGGCGTACGGCAGTACGGCCAACGGCAAACAGGCACAGACCCAGAGAACCCAGAAGCCGCCGACATACCTCGCCCATCTCGGCACGCCCGTACTCAACACCGCGACCGCCATCGGCAGGATCCAGACGTAATGGTGCGTCCAGGACAGCGGAGAGGCCAGATTGGTGCTCAACCCCACCAGCGCGACTGCGAAGACCTTTTCCCCCTGCCGCCACCAGTGAGCACCGACCAGGGCACCCAGCAGGGCGATGATTCCGGCGATCGCGAGTCCCAGCAGCGTCGTAGTGATCGATGTGTTGGCCAGTCGGTAGAAGACTCCGAGCAGCGACTGGTTGCCGGCGTACAGCGGCGACGCGGTCCGCGTGTCGCCGCCAGATAATCCGGTCCAGAAACGCAAGGTCTCGGAGAACAGGAAGATGGCCCCGACGGCGGTGAACGCAGCGAAGCTGATCACTGCCGTGAGGGCGGCCCGCTTCTTGCCGATCAAGAAGAAGAAGACGACGAACAGCGCGGGCGTGAGCTTGATCGCTGTTGCCAGCCCGGTCAGCACTCCTTGCGGCAGCCGGCGCCGCTCGCCGTCGGCATCTGGTAGGAGATCAGCAACCACGAAGGCCATCAGCAGCGTGTTGACCTGGCCGTAGCCGAGCGTGGTGCGGATCGGCTCGACCGCCAGCACCACCGCAACGCCGATGAGGCCGAGCTTCCAGCCGCGCGGCACGCCGCAGCGCCGCAACACCGACTGCTGGGCCCAGACGAGGCCGGCCGTCCAGACCAGCTGCCACATCAGGTAGGGGCCCAACGCCAGCGGAGTCATCAGCACCGCGGCGATCGGCGGGTAAATGAAGTACAGCTTCCAGAACGGCGTGGTGGTGGCGAAGATATCCTTGCCGGCCAGCATGTCCTTGACCGCGTAGACGTAGACCTGAAGGTCGATCGTCGAGGGCTGCCAGGGCCACAGTTTCCCGTGGGCGATCACATACGGCAAGATTGCGCAGGCCACGGCGAAGGGCGGCAGCAGCTCGACCAGGAGCCGCCGTGCCTGCGCCTGCCACGACGGCGTCGAGTTCACACTTGCCCCTGGATCTGCCGGTACACCGCATCGAGCTCCCCGGCGGAGACCGGTGCGCGAGTGATCATCTTGTCAAGGCCCGGCTCGTCGGCATAGCGCGGCACGAGGTGCACGTGCAGATGGAACACCTCCTGGCCGGCGGCCGAGCCGGTCGAAGACAGCAGATTTATGCCGTCGGCGGCCAGCTTGTCGATCAACAACCGGGCGACCGCGTCGATGGCCGGACTGATGTCGGCGAACGACGGCTGGCCGGTGATCAGGTCGGGAACGTGCCGACGCGGCACCACCAGAGAGTGCCCGCGATGCCAGGCGCCGATGTCGAGGAAGGCGACGGCATGATCGTCTTCGTAGATCCGGCGGGACGGTATCGCGCCGGCGACAATCTTGCAGAACAGGCAATCCGAATCCGCGTTCCCGCCGTTGTGCGTCGGGGTCATCGGACCGGACCGCCATGGCTGAGGGGGATCCTGGCGCCGAGGGGGAAGCGAACCGGGTAACCGGCCGCTTCGATCGCGGCCTTCACGTCAGCGATCGTCACCCTGCCGAAGTGAAACACACTGGCCGCCAAGACTGCGTCGGCGCCAGCGGCGACGGCGGCCGGAAAGTCCGCCGCCTGTCCGGCTCCGCCCGAGGCGATCAGCGGAACAGCGACCGCAGCCCGTACGGCCGCGATCATCTCCAGATCGAAGCCGGCGGTGGTTCCGTCCGCGTCCATCGAGTTGAGCAGAATCTCACCCACGCCAAGATCCACTCCCCGTCGCGCCCACTCCACGGCGTCGATGCCGGCCGCCGTCCGGCCTCCATGCGTGGTCAGTTCGTAGCCCGAGGGCATGCTCGCCGCCCGCCGCGCATCGACCGACAGGACCAGCACCTGGTTGCCGAAGTGCCGGGTGATGTCGGCGATCACCTGCGGCCGGCGGATCGCTCCGGTATTGATGGCCACCTTGTCGGCTCCCGCCCTCAGCAACACGTCGACGTCGGCCACCGTAGCCACCCCGCCACCGACCGTGAGCGGAATGAAGACGGTCTCTGCCGTTCGCCGAACGACCTCGAGCGTCGTCTCGCGGCCCTCCGCCGAGGCGGAGATATCAAGGAACGTCAGCTCGTCGGCGCCCTCGGCGTCGTATCGAGCTGCCAACTCCACGGGGTCACCCGCGTCGCGCAGGCCGACGAAGTTGACCCCCTTGACGACCCGCCCGTCATGGACATCCAGGCACGGGATGACCCGGACGGCAACTGGCATGACCAAAGCCTAGAGCGAAGCGGGCCGAGGCTCCGCCGAACAGCTCGTCGCTAGGCTGCTCCCGTGCCCGAGCTGGACCCTGCCTTCCTCAACCTGCCACTGTCGGTCCTCACCGACGCGGCGCTGACCCGCGCGATGGAACTCGGCTGCGACCAAGCGGACGTCAGGGTCGAGCGGTTGCTCAACTCATACCGGACGTTCCACGACGTCAATCTCGAGTCGAGTACGGACAACGAAACCCTCGGAATCTGTGTGCGGGTCGTGCACGCCGGCGTCTGGGGGTTCGCGGCCGGCATCGAGCTGACGCCGAACGCTGCCGCGGACCTGGCTGACCGCGCCGTCGCCACCGCCAAGGTCTCGCGGCCATTGACACCAGACACCGTTGTGCTTTCACCGGAGCCGACTTATCCGGATGCGACCTGGGTGTCGTCCTACGACGTCAATCCGTTCGATGTGGAGGAGTCCGAGAAACAGGGACGGATCTTGGATCTGTGCGACCGGCTGCTCTCGGCTTCGGGCGTGAACCACACTTCGGCGGTCCTCTGGAGTGTGCAGGAGAACAAATACTTCGCGAACCTGGCGGGCACCCGCACCACGCAACAACGAGTTCGGCTGCAGCCGCAAATCACAGCGGTGAGCGTCGGTGACTTCGGCTTTGCGACAATGCGAACGCTCGCTCCTCCGGTCGGGCGCGGCTGGGAATACCTCACCGGCGCCGGCTACGACTTCGACGCCGAGATCGCCCAGCTCCCCGAGCATCTCGCGGAGCACGTCGCCGCGCCCTCGGTCGAGCCTGGCCGCTACGACCTGGTCATCGACCCGAGCAACCTTTTCCTCACCATCCATGAATCGATCGGTCACGCCACCGAGCTCGACCGCGCCCTTGGCTATGAGTCCGCCTACGCCGGAACATCCTTCGCCACCTTCGACCAGCTCGGCACGCTGCACTACGGCAGCCCAGTGATGAACGTCACCGGCGACCGCGTGGTGGATCATGGCCTGTCGACCATCGGCTACGACGACGAGGGCGTGGCTGCACAGCAATTCGACATTGTTCGACGCGGCACGCTGGTCGGCTACCAGCTGAACCGGCAGATGGCTGCCGCGAATGGCCTAGGACGCTCGAACGGCTGCGCATTCGCCGACTCGCCTGGCAGCATTCCCATGCAGCGGATGCCTAATGTGTCTCTGCAGCCAGACCCGGCCGGCCCCTCGACCGAGGAACTGATCTCCGCCGTCGATCGGGGCATCTACATCGTCGGCGACAAGTCGTGGTCCATCGACATGCAGCGCTACAACTTTCAGTTCACCGGACAGCGGTTCTTCCGGATCGAGAACGGGAAGCTTGCCGGTCAGGTCAGGGACGTCGCCTATCAGGCGACCACCACCGACTTCTGGCGATCCATGGAGGCCGTCGGCAATCCCTCGACCTACGTGCTCGGCGGAGCCTTCAACTGCGGGAAGGGCCAACCGGGCCAAGTCGCTCCTGTGTCTCACGGGTCCCCGGCCGCACTGTTCCGGGGGATCAGTGTGTTGAACACCCAAGCTGAGGGGAGCCACTCGTGACCGCCGCGAGTCTGGTGGAGCAGGCGCTATCGATCGCCACCCTGCCGTGCGTGGTCATCGTCCGGGAACGTATGGAGGCAAACCTGCGATGGGCGAACAACGCACTGACGACCAATGGCGAGGTGCGTAGCCGGACCATCACGGTGACCGCAACAGCATCAGTCGAAGGTGGCACGTCGGCCGGAACCGTCACGCGTCAGGTGGCCGGCGCTGATGTTGTGCCGTCAGTCGTGGCCGCCGCCGAGCAGAGCGCCCGGTCCGGTCCGGCGGCCGAGGACGCCATGCCGCTGGTCAGCGGCGACCCGGCGGTCGGCTGGCAGGACGAACCGCAGACAACGTCCATCGACGTCCTCGCCGGCCTTGCGGAGGAGCTGGGGGACGCCTTCAGCCTGGCTCGCGCACAGCAGGAGCTGCTCTTCGGGTACGCCGAGCACAGCGTGACGACGACCT
>DASQUD010000231.1:0-9008 GCA_035641455.1 Propionibacteriaceae bacterium
GCCGGGCCAGGTCGGATCCAGTGCCATGCCGCACAAGATGAACACCCGATCGTGCGAACGGGTGAACGGTCTCGCCGTCGTGCTCCGCGGCTACGTGTCGATGGTCGGTGAGCTGGCCGGAGACCAGTGGAACGAGGGCGATGTGTCGGACTCGGTGGTCCGCCGGGTCGCGCTGCCGGACGCGTTCTTCGCCCTCGACGGGCTGTTCGAGACCTTCCTGACCGTGCTCGACGACTTCGGCGTCTTCCCAGCCGTGATCGAGGCGGAGTTGCGGCGTTACCTGCCCTTCCTCGCCACCACCAAGGTGCTGATCGCGGCCCTGCGCCGCGGCGTCGGCCGGGAAACCGCCCATCAGGTGATCAAGGAACACGCGGTCGCGGTGGCTCTGAGCGTGCGGGACACCGGGCGAACCACCAACGACCTGCTCGACCGGCTCGCCGCCGATCCGCGACTCGGGGTAGGGAAGTCCGATCTGGAGGATGCCCTGGCGCAACCTCTGGAATTGGCGGGCATGGCCGGACAGCAGGTGGCCGCCGTGGTCGCGGAGGTGGACAAGATCGCGGCCGAGCATCCCGAGGCTGCGGCATACAGACCAGGGCCGGTGATCTAGGGCTGGAACTCGTAGTCTGGGCGCTGAAAAATCGCCTGCGCATAGTGCGAGGCGCCGGAGGCTGCGGCTCCACGGCTCAACAGAGGGCGATTCTCGGCGAAACCTGCGCGTGGTGTCTGACTGGTCTGGAGGTTGACCCTCCTCCAAGGCCGCGCCTAGGGTTGTGCGACTGTGCGTGCCTATCTGGAACTGGCTCGAGGCGAGTTCCGCAGGTACAGCAGCTACCGACTGGCCGTGCTGGCCGGAGTGTTCACCAACTCGGTCTTCGGGTTCATCCGGGTAAGCATGCTCGGAGCGGCGATCGCCGCGGCGGGCGGGAGCCTTGCGGGTTACTCAGCCCTCGAGGTGTCGACCTACGTCTGGTTAGGTCAGGCCCTGCTCGCCCCGCTCGGACTGATCATGTGGACCGAGATCGCCGATCGGGTCAAGACCGGGGAAATCGCCGTTGACCTTGCCCGCCCGGTCGATCTTCAGCTGGGTTGGTGGATGCGCGACCTGGGGCGGGCGGCGTTCGTTTTTCCGACGCGGGGGTTGCCGCCGCTGCTGGTCGGCATGGTCACCGTCGGGGTGGCTCTGCCTGGCTCCTGGACCGCGGTCCCGCTCGGTCTGCTCAGCGTGATCATCGGCATCTCGATCAGCTTCAGCCTGCGATTCCTGCTCAATCTGATCGCGTTCTGGACGGTGGACGTTCGTGGATTCGTAGGCCTCTACTTCGTGCTGGTCGGTCCCCTCTGCGGACTCTTCGTGCCGATCCACATGTTCCCGGAAGGGCTGCGGAGCCTCATCAACGCCCTGCCGTTTCCGTGGATGTTCCAGGCGCCGATCGACGTGCTGTCCGGCCGGGTGCTGGGCGGGGCGGCCTGGCAGGTGATCATGATCCAGACGTTGTGGCTGGCGGTGTTGCTTGTCGTTGGCCGGCTCGTCCTTCGGCGCGCCACTGCCCGTTTGGTGGTCCAGGGTGGCTGAAAGATCGAGCGTGGCCGGTTACCGATCGCTGGTCGCGTCACGGATTCGGGGCCAACTGGCCTATCGGACAAGCTTCGCGTTCCTGACGCTCACCTCAGCGGCGGTCGCTGTCGTGGAGTTCACCGAGATCTACGTCATTTTGCACAATGTCCCGATCTTTGGCGGTCTGAACTTTGCGCAGGCCGCCCTGGTGTTCGCGTTGGCGAACTTGGGCTTTGCGTTCGCCGATGTCGTGTTCGGTCAGCTCGACGCGATTCCGACCTTGCTCCGCGCCGGGCAACTGGAGTCCCTGCTGGTTCGCCCACTACCGTTGATGGCGCAGTTGATCACTAATGACTTCCAGCTGCGCCGTCTTGGCCGCGCAGCGGTCAGCATCGTGATCTTGATCATTGCGCTGGGCCAGGTGTCGATCACGTGGACTCCTGCGGTGATCTACCTCGTCGTCTCGACGCCGATCTACGGTGCCCTGATTTATGGCGCTCTCTTCGCCGTCGCCGGAGGGGTGCAGTTCTTCCTGATCGACGGAGCCGAGTTCACTGCCAGCTTCGTGTACGGGAGCGGCTACGCCGGTGAGTTGCCGGGCAGCGTGCTGGCGGTGCCGCTGCGGTTGGCGTTCACCTTCGTCGCCCCAGCCACGATTACCGGGTACGCACCCGCGCTGCTGATCCTCCAGCTTCCGGGCCCGGCGTTCCTTCCCGCCTGGCTGGGCTGGTGTGCTCCGCTCTTCGCCGGTACGACGTGGCTGCTGGCCTGGCTGGCCTGGCGAGCTGGGATTCGACGCTTCACCGGGGCCGGCGGCTAGCCGTGGAGCCGATCATCGAATTCGACGACCTCCGCCGCACGTTCGTTGTCCGGCGCAAGGCCGGAAACCTGCGACGGGAGAAGACGGTGGTGCACGCGGTCGACGGCATCACCGTCTCGATCATGCCTGGGGAGTCCGTCGGCTATATCGGCGCCAATGGCGCCGGCAAGTCGACCACGATCAAGATGTTGACCGGCATCCTGGTGCCGACGAGCGGTCGAGTCCTGACCTGCGGACTGGAACCGGTGCCCCAGCGGCGCCGCCTCGCTCGGGAGCTCGGCGTGGTCTTCGGACAGCGCAGTCAGCTCTGGTGGGATCTGCCGCTGCGGGACTCGTTCAAGATTCTGGCGGCCATCCATCGCATGGCCGCCAGTGCGGCGGCCGATCGTACGGCGCACCTTGTCGAGGGACTCGGGCTGCGCCCCCTTCTCGATACCCCGGTCCGCCAGCTGTCGTTGGGTGAGCGGATGCGTGGCGAGGTGGCAGCCGCCCTCCTTCATCGGCCACGCTTGCTGGTCCTGGACGAGCCGACCATCGGCCTCGACATGATCAGCAAGGAGCGGCTGCGGCACTTCCTCGTGGCGGAGCGGGCCGCTTACGGCACGACGCTTCTGTTGACCACCCACGACATGAGCGACATCGAGCGGCTCTGCGAGCGGGTACTCGTCGTCGACCACGGTCGACTGGTTTTCGACGGCACACTGGTGGCGTTGGCTGAGCGGGTCGCGCTGCAACGAGTGTTGGTCGTCGACCTGCCGGGACCGCACCCGGATCTTGCTGTCGCGCATGCAGTACATGTCGGTAGCGAGCTCGACGGCCAGCGTCAGCGCTTCGCCTTCAGCCCCAGAGACACCACGGCGGCGCGCGTCCTGGCTGAAGTCACCGCTCAGGTGGAGGTCGTTGACCTGACGCTGGAGGAGCCGGCGATCGAGGACATCGTTCGTACGCTCTACTCCCAGACCTGAGCGGTCTGGCCTACGTGCGGTGGTCCTGTGGGCGCGCAAGCAGATCCGGCCGCCTGTGCGGCTTCGCGACCCCCTCGACGGCTTCCCGCCCTCGAGACACCCCCGGCGACGGCTTCCACCCTGGCGACCGCCTTTGCCCTACGAGTTCTGCAAACCCGACTTTGAGCCCCGGAGGCACACTTCGAGCCCGTAAGAACGGGCTCAAAGGCGGCTTACGGGGCTCAAAGTCCGGTGGAAGGACAAGGGCAGGGACCTGGGCTCAAAGAACCTTGGACTCGTCGGGAATCAGCACCCAGCCGAGGATGTAGAGCAGGATCTGCGGACCTGGAAGCAGCAGGCTGAGGACGAACAAGAGCCGGACAATGTTGGGCTTGATACCGAGTTGGCGGGCGACGCCCGCACAGACCCCGGCGATCATCCGGTCGTTGCTCGGACGGGTCATTGTGGTCATGGGGCTGCGTCCTTTCGCAGAGATGAGGAAACGTCGTGTCCCTCCAGTGTGTAACGGGAACCGTCGGGCGGCCACTCCTGTGCTGGATGTTCCGGGTCGGACTTCGGGGTGCCGTCATGGCTATCCCGAGTTTCTCGGAGAGCCCCAACAACGGGGTGGCTGCTGACAGAATGAGGCGATGGGACAAGCACGGCGGGCCTTCGTCGAGCAGCCGGATCTGACCCAAGCCTCCGACGCCGCAACCGCCGCTGGCCCTGCGAAAGTGGCGGCCGAGGCGATGCTGTCGGCGGTTCCCAGGCGGCGGGTCGAGCCGATTGTCATCGATCGCCTGAGCAAGAGCTTCAGCGGGAAACCCGCCGTCCGCAATCTCAGCTTCATCGTCGAACCTGGTGTGGTCACCGGCTTCCTCGGACCTAATGGTGCCGGTAAGACCACCACATTGCGAATGCTCGTCGGCCTGGCCACGCCCAACGCGGGCACCGCGACCTTCGGTCCGTACGCCTACGCCGACCTGCCCCATCCGCAGCAAACGGTGGGTTGCGTTCTAGAAGCCAACTTCCACCCGGGTCGCACGGGTCGCAATCATCTTCGGGTACTCGCTGCGACCGCCGACGTGGGTGACGACCGGGTAGATGAGTTGCTCCGGCTGATGGGTCTGACGCAGGCCGCCGACCGGCCCGCGGGAGGGTACTCGATGGGAATGCGCCAGCGCCTCGCCCTGGCGGGCGCCCTGCTTGGCGATCCCGACTATTTGATCTTGGACGAGCCGGCCAACGGCCTGGACCCGGAAGGGATCCGCTGGTTGCGAGCGTTCCTGCGCAACTTCGCGAGCCAGGGCCGTACGGTGCTGATGTCCTCGCACCTGCTGAACGAGGTCGGCGCCACGGCGGACGACATCGTCATCATCAATGCCGGCAGGCTGGTCAAGCAGGCAACAATGGCCGAGCTAGGCATTGCGGAGGGGACCAGCCGGGTTCGGGTTTCCCATTACGACCGTGCCGAACGCGCCATCGCCGAGCTGGGCGCTGCTATCGAACGCGGCACCGACGAGCAGGGCCCATTTCTCCGGGTCCGCACTTCGGATCTTTACATGATCGGTGCTGCCCTCTTCAACGCCGACGTGGCGGTCTTCGAGCTGACGCGGGAGCCCTACGACCTGGAGGAACAGTTCTTCGAGATGCTGGAGGCGTCGGGGTGAACGGCGTCCTGGTATCGGAGATCCGAAAGATTTCCACCACCAGGCTCTGGTGGATCATGCTCATCTGCGTCTTCCTGCTCGGCGGCGCGTACGCCCTGGTCCCGGCCTTCACCGCCGCGCTGGCGCAGTCGACTTTGGGCGATCCGACTCCGGCGTTTCAAGTTCCAGGCACCCTGCGCAGCGTCTACAACGGCGGCAACACCCTGGCCCGGATTCTTGCCCTGGTCATCGGCATTCTGGCCATGGGCGGCGAGTACCGCTACAAGACCATGGCCACGACATACATGGCCACACCGATCCGGACGCGGGTGCTGCGCGCCAAGGCGCTCTCGCTGCTGGCGTTCGGCCTGCTCTACGGCTTGGCGAGCGTGGTGGCCGGGGTGCTCGTCGCCATCCCGTTCGTGCTGATCAAGGACGGGTCGCTGTTTCTCAATCGAGGTGACACCTGGCGCTCGCTCATCCTCGGAGTGGTGTCCATCGCCCTCTGGACGATGATCGGGATGGGCCTGGGCATCCTCATCCGCAACATGGTCTTAGCCATGCTTGTCGGTATTGGATTTGCGTACGTGCTCGAGCCGGCCCTCACCGCGCTGTTCTTTGTCAAGCAGTGGGATATTGGGCTCAACCTGATGCCGACCGGGGCGACCAACGCCATGCTCAGCGTGACGAGCCCCGTCCTGTTCGCGGCTCAGGATCCGTTCAGCTGGTGGCAGGGCATGCTCGTGTTGGCGGTATGGTGCCTGCTGCCCGCCATCGCCGGCGTGATCTTCACCGTGCGCCGCGACGTCGCCTGACCGCGGCCACCACTTCCGGAGAGTCGATGTACGCCCACCAGCTCGACCTGCCGCTCGTCCACGCTGGAAAGGTCCGCGAGCTCTATGCGCTGGGCGAAGGGAGACTGCTGATGGTGGCCACCGACAAGATCAGCGCCTTCGACTACGTGCTGGACAGCCTGATCCCGGACAAGGGGCTGATCTTGAACCAGCTGTCCCTGTGGTGGTTCCACCAGCTCGCTGATGTGGTCGAGAATCACGTGGTCTCCGCGGACGTGCCCGGCCCGGTTGCTGGTCGAGCGGTGGTCTGCGAGCGGCTGGAGATGATCCCGGTCGAGTGCGTGGCGCGCGGTTACCTCACCGGATCTGGCTGGGCTGAATATGCGAGGGCGGGGACGGTTTGCGGCATCGAGCTGCCTCGCGGGCTGATGGACGGGTCGCGGCTGCCCGAGCCGATCTTCACCCCGACCACCAAGGCGCCGCTCGGGCAGCACGACCAGGCGATGGACTTCGCGGGGGTGCAAGCGCGCGTGGGGGAGCACGTGGCCCGCCAGATTCGCGACCTGACCTTGGCGGTTTATGCCACAGCGGAGGCTACCGCCCGGGATCGTGGCCTGTTGCTGGCCGATACGAAGCTCGAGTTCGGTCGGCGCAGCGACGGGACGATCGTGCTCGCCGACGAAGTCCTCACCCCCGACTCATCCAGGTTTTGGGATGCCGCCACCTGGCAACCCGGCGGGCGGCTGGAACCGTACGACAAGCAGTTCGTCCGCGACTGGTTGCTGCACTCTTCCGGCTGGGATCGGGCCTCCGGCGCGGCACCCCCGCCCCTGCCGGACGACGTGATCGCCGCCACCCGCGCCAAGTACATCGAGGCCTACGAACTTTTGACCGGCACCCCCTTCGCCCCGTAACCCGGACCCGGCTCAACCGCGCGCGGCGCGGGCTCGCCGCCCTCCTCCCATTCCCGGCCGCGCGCGAATCTGGTAGCCGCGCGGGAATCTTCGGTTGCGGCTGCGAGATTTGGTAGCGGCTACGAGCAAGGGCGGACGTTAGGGGAGTGGCGGATAAGATCGCGGGCATGGCACGGGTGGTGGTGGACGTGATGCCGAAGCCTGAGATCTTGGACCCGCAGGGCAAGGCGGTGACCGGGGCGCTGGCTCGGCTGGGGTTCGCCGGCGTATCTGTACGGCAGGGCAAGCGCTTCGAGCTCGACGTGGAGGGTGAGCTGACGGATGAGCGGCTAGCCGAGCTGCATCGGGCGGCGGAGACCTTGCTCGCCAACACCGTGATCGAAAACTTCAACGTCCGTGTAGTGAAGGCAGCTGAGTCAGCATCGAGCGACGCCCCGATGGAAGGCGAGGGAGACCCGAACGCGCCTGGGAAGGCACCGGGCGGTGCGCCAGGCGAGGCTCGGGTGCAGGACCCGCAGGAGACTGCCGCTCACGCTGAGGTGGAGGCACCGGATGGGATTTCTGGCGCGGCGCAGGCGGAGTCACCGGATTCCGCCGCCAGCAGGGCTCGCTGATGGCACCACGGATCGGCGTCGTCACCTTTCCAGGCTCTCTTGATGACATCGATGCGTTGCGCGCCATCAGATTGAGCGACGCGGAGCCGGTATCTCTTTGGCATGCCAGTGACTCGCTCGGCGGCGTGGACGCGGTGATTTTGCCGGGCGGTTTCTCCTACGGTGACTACCTGCGGTGCGGTGCGATCGCCCGCTTCGCACCCGTGATGGCCGAAGTGATCAAGGAGGCTGACGCCGGGCTGCCCGTGTTGGGCATCTGCAACGGCTTCCAGATCCTTTGCGAGGCCCATCTCCTGCCCGGTGCCTTGATCCGGAACGACGTACGGACCTTCGTCTGCAAAGATCAGGATCTCCGGGTGGAGTCGGTCGACACCCCCTGGACATGCGCGTTCGATCCGGGCCAGTTGATCAACATCGTGTTGAAGAACGGCGAGGGCGGCTTCGTTGCCGACTCCGACACTGTGCGCCGGCTGGAGAACGAGGGGCAGGTCGTCTTCCGCTACCTCAACGGCAATCCGAACGGGTCGTTCCACGACATCGCGGGCATCTGCAACGATCGCGGCAACGTGGTCGGCCTGATGCCGCACCCTGAGCACAACGTCGATCCGTTGACGGGCCCGACGACCGACGGGGCAGCGTTCTTTCGTAGCGTGCTCAGCTTCCTGGCCGCGAAGGTCTAGCCCCCGGCGCATGGCTGGCCGGTCAGCACCCACGCAGACAGGTGCGCGCACGTCGCCGAGGCGCCATCCCAGCGGCGGCCGGATCACCGATACACCGCCGGAATCAAGGTGGCCACTGAGCCGCCGGTGGACGCTCCTGCTCATCGTGCTGGCTGTCCTCTTCGCTGCACTGCGCGGCATCCATGCCCTGGCCGAAACGCCCGAGCCGTCCCTGCTCCTCACCGATCACGTCGTCGTGGTGGGCGTCACCGGACGGCCAGAGCTCACCGAAGCTGACCGTACGGTTCTGGCCGACAACCTCGGGTCTGCTCAGGTCGGTTCCATGGCCACGCGGGGGCGCTACGTTCCCGACTGCGCCGCGGCGGGATGGACCACGCTTGGGGCCGGTCGGCGTGCCGCCGTCGGAGGTCTGTGCGACCTGGCTGTCTCTAACGGCACCGTGACGGATTGGGCGGCTCGGCAAGCCGCCGCGGATGCGCGTAACGGCGACGCCCGGCTCGGTACGCTGGCCAACTCGGCCACGGGATGCGTGGCTGCCGTCGGACCGGGAGCCGGACTGGCCGCGGCGAGGCCTGACGGCACGATTGCGGCTTACTCGACCCCGCAGCAGTTCGTCGACGGCGGCCTCCAGTTGTCGTGTCCGGTGACGCTGATCGACGCTGGGCCGCTCTCGGACCACATCATCGCGCGGTTCGCCACGGACGATTCAGTCACACTGATCGTCACCGGCATCGGGCCCGCCGCCGGCACGCTGGATCCAAGCCTGCAGCTCGTCTACCAACTGGGTACGGCGCTCCCGGGATGGCTGACGTCGGCGAGCACGCGACGTGAGGGCATCGTCACGTTGACCGATCTGACCCGCACCTTGATCGACTTCACCCGTTCCGACAACTTGGCGGTGCCGGTCGCGGTGGACGGGTCACCGTTCGCGTTCTACCAGGCCGCGCTCACTATCGACGCCATCGAAGGCCAGCTGGCGTCGTCCGCGGCCCTCTCGGAGGCCGTTCAGATTGGGTATCTGGGCGTCGGACTCGT